>DASSNX010000116.1:0-28714 GCA_035701185.1 Candidatus Limnocylindria bacterium | reverse complement strand
ACCGGCGGCACGACCGCCTCGACCAGGTCGATGGCGCCCTCCTGGAGCATGCCGCTCGGCTCGCCATCGGGATCGCGCTCGATCCGCCCATCGGCCGGATCGGGTGTGCTGGCCGTGATGCCCGCCGCTGCCAGGGCGCGGGAGTTGACCCACGCCCCGTGGCCGTCGCGGTTGGTCAGGATCGCCGGCCGGTCGGAAACCAGCGCGTCCAGCGTCTCGCGACGAGGCAGGCCACCGGGGAAGTCGGCCAGCGACCAGCCGCCGCCGGTGATCCATGGGCGCTCCCGGTGGGCGGCGGCGTAGGCCGCAATGGCGTCGCGGTAGGCGTCGGCGCCGGACAGCTCGTGCAGGTCACACAGCCGGCGTGACAGCCCGCCCTCGAGCGGGTGCACATGCGCGTCGATGAAGCCGGGCAGCAGGCTCCGCCCGCCCAGGTCGGTCACCTCGGTGGACGGTCCGGCGAGCTTGCGGATCTTCTCGGTGGAGCCGATGGCCGCGATCCGGCCGCCAGCGATGGCCATGGCTTCGGCACGGTTGGCGACGCCGCCTTCGGGCAGCTCGACGGCGCCGTGGAGGAGGATGCGCTCCGGAACCTTCGCCACGGCGGCACGGTAGCAGGGCAAGGGGTAGGATGCCCGCCACCGCGCCCGAGCAGGCTCGCTCCAGATGTCGGATCCCCGCGATCCCGAGGTCAGCGTCGAGACGACGGAGGGCGACCGTCCGCGGAGCTCCGCTGGCGACCGCCTGATGATCGGTCTCGCCGTGCTGGCGCTCGCCGGCGGCGGGTTGATCGGCGTCAGCAAGCTTCTGCCCTCGGAAGCCGCGACCGATGCCTCTGCCACCCCCCATCCGAGCCAGAACCGCGGTGCGACGCCCGCCCCGTCGGAGGGTGGCGCGGCGCTGCGGAC
Source organism: Candidatus Limnocylindria bacterium (assembly GCA_035701185.1). Taxonomy (GTDB): domain Bacteria; phylum Chloroflexota; class Limnocylindria; order QHBO01; family QHBO01; genus DASSCW01. The sequence continues at coordinate 27,806 of DASSNX010000116.1, read as the reverse complement.
GTACACCGTGACCTACAGCCCGCCGCGTGACGACGTCGTCCCGCCGCGTGACGACGTCGTCCCGCCGCAATCGGCGACTGGCTGGATCCGCGCCCGCCGGCAGCTTGCGATTCGGTCCGACCCGCGGAACGATGCGACCGTCAGTCGACGGCTCCGGCCCGGGGATGCCGCGTTCGTCGTGGACGACCGGCCAGTCGATCCAACCGGCTGGGTCGAGGTGGTTGCGCCGGTGAACGGCTGGCTTCCGAGATCGAGCGTGGTCGGCCGGGACGTGGAGCGCTTTTCGGAGCATCCGCTCGACCAGGCCTCCGCGCATGCCGACCAGATCGTGGCCGGTGATGACGGCCAGTTCCTGATGGGCATCTGGGACGCCGACGGCGACGGCTATGGCCTGGGTGTCATGAGCGGCGGCAACGCCTGGCACCGGACCGATCCGCCGCGAGGAACGGCCTTCGTGCGTGCCGCATTCGGGCCGCTTGGCTGGATCGCCTTCGCGGTCAGCGGCCAGGCCAACGGGCCTCACGTCTGGCTATGGCAATCGAATGACGGCCTAAGCTGGTCCTCGCTGGGCGACGCGTCGGGGCTTTTCTCTGCGAACCAGCTCGCTCCGATCGCCGTCGTCGGCTCCCCGCTGGGCTACGTCATGACGTCGTCGTTCGATGACGAAGCCGGCGCACATCACGTCTGGTTCTCCGCCGATGGCCTGACCTGGTCAGAGCGCAGCGTGCCACTCGCGGCTCCGGCGCTCGCCACCACCGATATCGGCTTCTACGCCTACACGACGAATCTCAGCCAGCGGAGGGTGGCGGCGTTCTCGCCGAACGGCGAGGACTGGTCGGAGGTCGACACCACGAACCTCGGACAGCTGGTGGGCGTGGCTGGCGCACGCGATCACTTCGTCGCGCTCGAGCGGGTCGGCAGCATCACGTACTCGTGGACAGCGCGAGGCGAAGGCGGCGAGCTCGTATGGCGCCGCGGGTCGGGCAGCGAGCCGGCCTTCGGGGACGCGGTGGTGACTGCCCTGTCCGGCGACCAGGTGCCGATCGCCGTGGGCTGGGAACGCACAACCGAGGCAGCGCTGTGGTGGAGCTACGACGACGCCGGCTGGCACCGGCACCGGCTGCCGTCGTCCTTCGCCGGCCTGCCACGGGTGGCCGCCTCCTCCCGAGCCGGGTTCGTGGTGGTCGGCTCGGGCAGCGGGTCGCTGGGTCGCGATCCGGTCGTGTGGGCCTCGGGCCGGAATGGTGATCTCCGGGCGGAGGGCAGGCCGTTCCTGGCGACGGACGGCACCTTCGACCCGGAAGTCTGTGCGGCGTATTCCGGCGACCTGCTCGACATGCTCGCCAACCAGGGGATCGGCTATGCCGAGTGCCGCGGCAGCGAACCATTCACGGTGCGGGGCTACGTGCTGCCGTGCGAGGGGTGCGAAGAAGACGGTGCCAGGCCGCCGATTGCCGATGCACGCTGGCTGGCCGATCCCGCCGAAGAGCGAATGCTGCGGCTCTCGCCCGTGGTGACAGACGACATGCAGTGGCTGGAGGCCGTGCTCGCACCTGGCGTTGAGCCCAATGCCCGCTGGAGCCGGCACTGGGTCGTTGTCACTGGCCACTACGACGACCCGGCCGCGGACTCGTGTCGCTTGCCGCCCGCTGCGGCGGACGAACCGTTCTACCAGGGCCGGGCCGAGGTCGTCGCCAGGTGCCGGAGCCGATTCGTGGTCACGGAGGTGCGGATCGAGCGCTAGGCGCCGGACAGACGACGAGCCCGACGATCGCTCGTCGGGCTCGCTGGTCGCGTCATGCGGCCGTCACGGCCGCATCGGCTTCGAAAGGGTCTAGCGGCGCGTGCTGAAGCAGTCGCTGCAGTAGACCGGCTTCGAGCCGGTGGGGCGGAACGGCACGCGCGCCTGGCCGCCACAGCTGTCGCAGGTGGCGGTGAACATCTCGCGCTGGCCGTAGCCGCCGCCAGAGTAGCTGCCGCCGCCGGAGTAGCTGCCGCCGGACTCACCGCGGGCGGCCTTGCGGACGGCGCGGCAGGTGGGGCAGCGCCGCGGCTCGCTGAACTGGCGCTCCGCGTAGAACTGCTGATCCTGGGCGCTGTGGGTGAACTGCTGACCGCAGTCGGCGCACTCCAGGGTCTTATCGGTGAATGAGGTGGATGCGTACAAGAAGAAACTCCTGCTCGAGCGGCCTTGGGCGAACCCGTCTCGCCGTAAAAGCCGTGAGAAGGAGCCGTGCGGTGCCGCCATATGGGCCCCGGGCGGGGCGTTTGACCCTTCGAGGGTAGCACACCGCTGCGGCAGCGTGCTTCCGGTCGACGGCGAGGTCAGCCGGGAGTCACCGTCACGGTGGCACCGGCCGGGATCGGCTCTGACGTCGGGGCGCTGGACCGGCAGCGTTCGAGGGCGGCGGCAGCGACCTCCAGCTGCAGCGGATCTGGCTGGGCGGTGGTCAGCCGCTGGGTGAAGAGGCCGAAGCGGTTCAGCGCAAAGCCGAGTCCGCGGCGTCGGGATCCCCAGCGCAGCAGCTCGTAGGCGATGGCGGCCGTGACGGGCACGAAGCCGATGCGCAGCGCCAAATCGGGCAGCGGTCCGAGCCGCGGCAGCGCGGCGAGCAGCAGGGTGTCGACCGCGGCCAGGATGACCAGGAAGCCGGTCCCGCAGCGCGGGTGGGCGGGGCTGAAGCGCGCCAGGTTGGCGGGGATCAGCGGCAGGCCGGCCTCGGCGCAGGCGATGGCCATGTGCTCGGCGCCGTGGTAGCTGAAGATGCGCCGATAGCGTGGCACCCGCGTGACGCCCACGACGTAGAGCGCCAGGAACGCGCCCTTCACCAGCCCCTCCGACAGTCGCTGGCCGAGCGTCGGCTCGATCGCCGGCTCGCGGCCGGTGAGGAGCAGCGGCAGAGCGGAGAAGACGAACAGCCCGATGACCAGGCTGACCGCCACGAGCGCAATCGTGGTCAGGGCGGGGACGGGCCGAATCTCACCGGTGTCGGCGAGCATCGAGGAGTCGCTCAGGGCGCGCATCCCCAACCGCAGCTGCACCCCCAGGGCATGCAGGCCACGGAAGAACGGCGTTCGCCACAGTCCGCGGGGAGGATTGAGCTCGCCGTCGTAGGCCTGGATCTCGCCGGACGGCGTGCGGAGCGCCACCGCCCAGCGCTGACCGCTTCGGATCAGGACGCCTTCGACCAGCGCCTGTCCGCCGTAGGTTGGGGCCGCCTGGCTCGTCACGGCTGCTCGGGATCCCCCTGCTCGGTTGCGACGCACCCTGCGCCGCCGGGTCGGATGCTGCCACCGCCCTCCGGTGAGAGCCATGGCCGATTCGGGCCATGCCGCCGCACCACGGTGGTGCCGGTACGGTAGCAGCCGAGCGGGCGGGACGGTCGCATATCGTGCGCCGATGCTCGTGACGCGGGTCATCGGCTCGGTGGTCGTGCTCGGCTTGGCGGTCCCCATCGGCCTCCAGGCCCTGGCGAGCTGATGCGCGAAACGAACAGGCGTTCTATCATGGCTGGATGCGTCCCGAATATGCCGAGGAGCCCTGTCGCACGGCACTGAGCCGGGTCAGCGGCATGCCATTCCGCTGGTCGCTGAACCCGTACACCGGTTGCGCCCACCAGTGCGCCTTCTGCTACGTCCGCGGCTTCGAGCGGCGCGCGGGACGTCCCTCCGACGACCGTTACGGGGCCCGTATCCGGGTCAAGACCAACCTGGTCGAGGTGCTGCGCCGGGAGCTGGCGCGCAAGGGCTGGCAACGCGAGGAGGTTGCCTTCGGCTCGGCCACGGACCCGTACCAGCCGGCGGAGGGCCACTACCGCCTGACGCGGGGCGCCATCGGGGCCCTGGCCGAGGCCCGCACGCCATTCGGGCTGATCACCCGCGGGCCGATGATCGTGCGCGACGTGGACGTGCTGCAGCAGGCGTCCGCCGCGGCGGACGGGGTCACCGTCAACATCTCGATCCCGACCCTGGATGACGAGGTCTGGCGCACCACCGAACCGGGTACCGCGCACCCGCGCCAGCGACTGCGGGCGGTCCGCGTCCTGGCTGACGCCGGGATTCGGGCGGGCGTGGGCATGGCGCCGATCCTGCCCGGCCTCTCCGACGATCCCGTCAAGCTGCGCGACGTCGTGCTGGCGGCGCGCGACGCCGGCGCGAGCCACCTGTGGTGGAACGTCGTCAACCTGCGACCCGGCACGCGCGAGCACTTCCTCGAGCATCTCGCTCGCGACTGGCCGGAGGAGGTGGACCGCTACCAGCGGCTCTTCGCGGGCCGCGCCTACCTGCCAAAGGCCGCGACCCGTGAGCTGGATGCCACGATGGCCGAGCTGCGCAGCGAGTGGGTCTGGGCTCCCCGGCGTCGCGAGCCGGCGCCGTTGCGACCGCCGGGCTCAACGCAGCTGGAGCTGCCCCTCGCCGGCTAGCCGGATCCGCGCGTATAGTGCGGCCGTGGCCGACCGCTTCGTGTCACGCGGCTTCGTCGGGCGGCGCGATCGCGCCGGCGGCGATGAGGCGAGCCGCATTCCGCCCGGCCAGTACCTGACCCGCGACTTTCCGGTCCTCTCCGCGGGGCCGACGCCGGCGGTGGACCTGGCGACGTGGCAGTTCACGATCGACGGGCTGGTGACCAACCCGGTCACGTGGAGCTGGGACGAGATCCACGCCCTCGGCACCCGCGACTTCACGGTGGACATCAGCTGCGTCACGAAGTGGACGAAGCTGGATACGCGCTGGACCGGCGTCAGCGTCGACACCCTGCTCGAGGCCGTGGAGCTGGACCCGGCGGCGCGCTTCGTGGTCGCGTATTCCCACGGCGGCTACACCACCAACCTGCCCCTGGCCGATGTCCTCAACGGCCAGGCGTTCGTGGCGTGGGATTACGACGGGCAGCCGCTCGAGCCGGCGCACGGCGGGCCCGCGCGGCTGGTGGTCCCGCACCTCTACTTCTGGAAGAGCGCCAAGTGGGTCCGCGGCCTGCGGCTGCTGGCCGACGACGAGCCGGGCTTCTGGGAGTCGCTCGGCTACCACAACCACGGCGACCCATGGCGCGAAGAGCGCTACAGCGGCGACTGAGCCGCCGGGCGCTGCCGTGGTCGAGCCGCTGCACTGGCAGATCGGGACCGTCACGTCCATCCAGCCCCAGACCGATCGCGTGGCCAGCTTCACGATCGCGCTGCCCGATTGGCGGCCGCATCGGCCGGGCCAGCACTACGACGTGCGGCTCACCGCCGAGGACGGCTACCAGGCGCAGCGCTCGTACAGCATCGCCTCCGCCGCGGATCGGGTCGGCGAGGTGGAGCTGGGGATCGAGCGCATTTCCGACGGGGAGGTGTCGCCCTACTTCCACGACGTGGTGGTCGAGGGAGACCGCGTGGAGCTGCGCGGACCCATCGGCGGCTACTTCGTGTGGGAGCCCGGCATGGGCGGCCCGCTGCTGCTGGTGGGCGGTGGCTCGGGGGTCGTGCCGCTGATGGCCATGCTGCGGGCGCGCCGCGCGGCCGGTGACCCGACGCCGGCGGCGCTGCTGTATTCGTCGCGGCGGGTCGAGGACATCATTTACCTCGATGAGCTGCGCGAGCTGGCCGCCGAGCCGAACGGGCCGATCGTGGCGCACACCCTGACCCGCGGCCAGCCGCCCGGCTGGGACGGCTACGCACGCCGCATCGACGCCGCCATGCTGGCCGAGGTGGCGGACCGCATCGGCGGGCTCGGCGCCGCACCGCTGGCCTACCTTTGCGGGCCGACCCTGCTGGTCGAGCACGCTGCCGCCGCGCTGACCGACCTGGGCCTGGCGCCGGCCCGGATCCGAACCGAGCGCTTCGGGCCGTCGTCATGAGGCGCATCGCCCTGGACGAGCCGCTCGTCCTCGACGCCAACGCGGTAGCCGGAGAGCTCGCCGAGCTGATGGGCGTGGACGTGACCGCCTTCGTCGCCCGCTGCGCGCACTGCGGCAACCGCGACGCGATGGGCTCGCTGCGGGCCTGGGTCCACGGGCCCGGCATCGTCCTCCGCTGCGTGATCTGCAGCCAGGTCGTGGTGCGGTGGGTTCGTCGCCCTGACGGGCCACGCCTCGACCTGCGGGGCGCGGCCTACCTGGAACCCCGCTAGGCCCCCGCCGCGCCAATCGGCCCATGGCCGGCCGCCGATCGGGTGGCTGTCATCGCGTGGGCGATGCGGCCTAATGGCGCCCGTGAAGCGACACCTGAGCGCAGTGATCGCGCTCGTCCTGCTGTTCGGCGCCTTCCACGGGCCGGCGGTTGCCGCGCCGCCGACGTCGGCCTGCCCGCTGTTCCCCGCCACCAACGTCTGGAACAAGCGGGTCGACGCCCTGCCGGTTGCCTCGAATTCGGCGACGCTGGTCGCCACCATCGGCCGCGACCGACCCCTGCACCCTGACTTCGGCAGCTACCTCGGCTACGGCATCCCCTACAACGTGGTCGGCGACCTGACGCCACGCCGCACCGTGCGCTTCGACTACGCCGCCGAGTCCGACCACGTCGGCTACCCGATCCCGACCTCGCCGAAGATCGAGGCCGGCAGTGATCGGCATCTGCTGATGTGGGACACGGCCCAGTGCCGGCTCTACGAGCTGTTCAACGCCCGCAAGACGTCCTCGGGCTGGCGAGCCGGATCGGGCGCGACCTGGGACCTGACCTCGAACGCGCTGCGGCCGAACGGCTGGACCAGCGCCGATGCCGCGGGCCTGCCGATCCTGCCCGGCCTGGTCCGCTACGAGGAGATCCAGGCCGGGGCCATCAACCACGCCATCCGCTTCACCGCGCCGCTGACCCGCAGCGCCCACATCTACCCGGCGCGGCACCATGCCGGGGCGGGCTGGTCAACGAAGCTGCCGCCGATGGGCACGCGCGTCCGGCTAAAGAACGGGTTCAGGATCAGCGGCTTCAGCCCGCGGGTGCGGATCATCCTGCTGGCGATGAAGCGCTACGGGATGATCCTGGCCGACAACGGCTCGGCCTGGTACTTCAGCGGCACCTCCGACGTGCGCTGGAGCGATGACGAGCTCAACGAGCTCAAGACGCTGCACGGGCGCAATTTCGAGGTCGTCGACACCTCCAGCCTGCGCAACGGCTGACAGGCGGCGCCCCTGGCCGTCAGCTCTCGCCGACGGTGGTGATCCGGCGGCGGGTCTGCACGTCGACCTTCGCCTCACGGCCCTCGTGGGCCGGGTGCTCGACCAGGGCGATCAGCCGGCTGGCCATGAAGCGTCCGGTCCGAACCGGCGTGCCGCCACGGGTGACCTCGCTCACCTCCACCACGCCGCGGCTCGTCGTGACCTCCAGACGCCGGCCGGCCCGCGTGGCCTCGATGACGAACGTCTGGGTGCCCTGTCCGGTGTCGACGACGGCCTCGACCCGATCGCCTTTCATGCGCGAATGCTACGCCCGCACCGCCAGGACCAGGAAAACCGGCCCCCGGTCAGTGGCTGGCTGAAGCCGAAGGCGTGGGCGTGGGCGTCGGCGTGGGCGTCGGCGTGGGCGTGGGCGTCGGGTCCGGGGTCAGAAAGGCCCACTCGGACTCCGGCACCCAGTAGCCGGCCAGGACGCCATCGGTCACGTACAGGAAGTAGCCCGGTCGGTTGGGGATCGTCGTCCGCTTCGAGGCGTGGACGGCCTGGTCCTCGCTGAGCTCGGCCGATCGGCCGCGGATCATGGCGCCGTACTTGTCGAACCGGTAACCGACCTGGTTGCCGGCCAGCAGCGTCACGTCGTCCGGCGGCAGCAGCAGCGGGGCGCTGGGCGCGAGCTGTGGCGTGGTCGGCCACGTGCCGTGCACGGCCCGATACACCGCCTTGTAGGCATCGATCCGGCCAAAACGGGTGAACGCCCACGGCGTCTGGACGGTGGCGCTGGTCAGGAGCGATTCGATCTCGCTGCGGCTGATGCCGGGACGCGCCGAATCCAGCAGCGCGGCGATGCCAGAGACCATGGGCGTGGCCGCGCTGGTCCCGCAGAAGCTCCCGTAGCTCGAGCCGCGCTTGGTGGCCCAGGTGCACCCGGGGGCGGCCACGTCGACCCAGCTGGTCGAGTAGTCGGACCAGCTGTACTGGAGGTCCCACTCGCTGCTGGCCGCGACGCTGATCACGCCGGCGAAGGCACCGGGATAGAACTTCGCCTGGCTGCCGAAGTTGCCGGCCGCGGCCACCACCACGGCCCCCTTGGAGCGGGCGTAGGCAATGGCGTCACCCAGCGTGCTGCCGCCGGTCGGGCCGCCGAAGCTGAGGTTGATGACATCGGCGTGGTGGTCGGCGGCCCAGATGATGGCCTTCGCCGCCACCGTCCAGTAGCCGATGCCGTCCGCGTCGAGTGCCTTGACCGGCAGCAGCTTGCAGCGGGCGCACATGCCCGCGACGCCCAGCGAGTTGCTGGTGGCCGCGACCACGCCCGCGACGGCGGTGCCATGCCCGTTATCGTCGCTCGGTCGGCGATCGTGGTTGACGAAGTCGTAACCATCCAGCAGCCGGCCCGACAGGTCCGGGTGGTTCAGCTGCACACCGGTGTCGACGATGGCCACCACCGTCCGATACGTCCCGCGCTCCAGGTTCCACGCCCGCGGCCCGCGGACCTGCGTCTTCTCCCACTGCTTGCTCCACAGCGGATCCGGCGGGATCCACGTGGCGGCGACCGCTCCGTCGGCCTCAACCCGCTCGACGTTCGGGTTGGCGGACCAGGCGGCGCGCACCCGGTCAGCGGCGGCGGCAGGGACCTGGACCACCCGAACGCGGAGCGCGTCGATCCCGTTGACGACCGTGCCGCCGCTGCGCGCCACCCGCGCCGCCACCGCGTCCGGCGTCCCGGGCTTGAACGTGAGGACCAGGCGGACGTGGGCATGACGCGCTTCTGCCGGCGGTGCGCCGATGGCGGGCACGGGCGTGAGCATCGTGCCGGCCAGGACGACCAGGCCGGCCACCAGGCTCAGCAGGCGGGAATGGGGGAGCGGTCGGGGCAAGGACGATCCTCTGCGCAGCTCGGCTTCTCGCTGCGACGATCCCCCCGCTCCACCCTGGCAGCGGCGGGTGGTCCCCGCAACTCGTACAGCATCGGCCACGGTACCGGCCGGCACCAGCCCGCCGTTCGTCCCGGCCGCATGGCCAAGATGGGTTACGGCACCATTGCAGCCGATGGACGAGCGCGGCGCAGCAGGTCCGGCGCTGGCAGCGCCCTGGGAGGCCAGGTCGCGGCGCATGCGCATTGCGTTCGCGGTGGTGCTGGCCGTGGCGATGGGTACCAGCACCTACGCGGGCTACGCCTTCGGCGTACTGGGGCCGATGATCCGCGACGAGTTCGGGATCAGCCGCTTCCAGCTCGGCCTGCTGACCACCTGCTTCTTCCTGGTCGGCGGTCCGCTGTCGCTCGCCGCCGGCCGCGCCACCGACCGCTATGGCGCCCGGCTGGTGATGCTGCTGGCATTCGCGGGCGCCGCGCTCGCCATCGTGGCCATGGCCGGCGCGCCGTCCTACCCGTGGATGCTGATCGGCGCCGGCGCAGCGGGCCTCGCGCTGGCAACCGGCAACCCGGTCACCAACAAGTTGGTCGCCGATCACCTGCCGCCCGGGCGACGCGGGCTGGTGATGGGCGGCAAGCAGGCGGGCGTGCAGGTTGGAGCCTTCCTGGCCGGCGCCCTGCTGGCCCCGGTCGCCGCCGCGATCGGCTGGCGCGCCGCCTTCGGCTGGAGCGCGGCGGTGCCACTCGTCGGATTGGCCGCCGCGCTGCTGGTCATCCCGCGCGGCGCGGGAACGGAGGCGGAGCACCAACCCGTGAGCGCACCGGCGGACGGCGGCCTGCCGCCCGGGGTGCGCTGGCTGGCGGCCTATGCCTTCCTGATGGGCAGCGGCGTGGCGGCGATCAACGCCTACCTGCCGCTGTACCTCGTCGAGCGCGCCGGCGCCTCGCACGAGCTGGCGGGCGCGGTGGTGGCAGCCATCGGCGTCGTTGGCGTCGGCTCGCGCATCGCCTGGGGCTGGGCCAGCGAGCGCATGCCATCGTTCACCCTCCCGCTGCTCCTGCTGGGGCTCGGCGCCGTGCTGGCGGTGGCGATGGTGGCGGCCGTCGAGCGCATCGGCCTCTGGATTGCCTGGCCGGCGGCCATCGTCTTCGGCGCCAGCGCCGTGACCTGGAACGCGGTCGGCATGCTGGCGGTCATCACCGAGTCGGGCAGCCGGCTGGCCGGACGAGCGTCGGGCGTGGTGACCGCCGGCTTCTACATCGGCTTCGTGGGCAGCCCCATGGTCTTCGGCCTGGTGGTGGACGCCGCGCAGGACTACCTGCCGGCCTGGCTGCTGGTGATGGCCGTCTTCGCCGCCACCGTCGTCGTGGTGCTCGGCTGGCGGCGGGCCGGCTCGTCGTCCGTCAGAACGGCTTGACGATCATCAGGTAGAGCACCACCAGCAGGCCGATGCCGCCGAGCGCGGCGATCGGCACCGGGTTCCAGCTCTGGAGCTCCTGCTGCGCCAGTGCGGGATCGGCCGCTGCCGATTCCTCGTCGCCGCGTCCGGTCCGCAGTCCGAGGGCGACGCGCGCGCGACGCAGCTTCAACGAGCCCATCGGCGTCATTCCACCGATGACCACCACCAGCACCGCGATCGACAGCCACAGCCACCCACGGCCCCACAGGCCGCCGATGAAGCCGAGCCACACGCCGGTCAGCACGAAGCCCGCCAGCCCCACGATGAGGAGCCACGAGCTGGTGGCGAGCCGCGAGGCGTCGAGCAGCGCCCCCACTCTCACCGGGTCGCGCTCGTTGCGAAGCTGGAAGGCAATGACCGCCGAGGCGCCATGGACGAGGACGAAGAGCAGCACGAAGGCCACGTGCAGGAAGATCAGGGTCAGCCGCAGGTCAGGCATGTCGCGCACCTCACTCGACGCTGAGCGGTGAGCCTAGCAGGCGCACGCGCCGACGCGAAGGATGCAATCCTCTGAGCCGATGTCTTCCGATCCCCGATTGAGCCGCCGCGCTCTCCTGGCCGGCGCGCTCGGCGGTGCCGCGGCCCTCCTGGCCGCCTGCGCCGCGCAGGCGCTGCACAGCGCCACCCCCACCGCTGGCCCTTCGGCCAGCGGCGCCGCATCCGCGCCGGCGACCAGCGAGACGCCACTCCCGTCGGCGAGCTCGCCCCACGGGCCGAGCCTGGCGGCCAAGGTCGCCCAGATGCTCCTCGTGGGCTTCCGTGGCACGGATGCCGATTCAGCGGCGGCCATGATCCGCGACGTTCGCGAGCGCTCGGTGGGTGGCGTGGTCCTCTTCAGCAGCGACCAGCCGACCGGTAGCACGGTCCGCAACATCGTCTCGCCGTCGCAGCTGGCCGCGCTGACGGCCGCGCTGCAGGACGCCGCCGCGGCGTCCGAGGCCGGCGACCCGCTGCTGGTCGCGGTCGACGAGGAAGGTGGCCGCGTGGCGCGACTGGACCCCGCGCACGGCTTCCCGGCGACGGAATCGGCGGCGGCCCTGGGTGCGCGTGATGACGTGACCCACACCCGCATCGCCGGGCAACAAATGGCGGCGACGCTGCGGGCCGCGGGGATCAACCTGAACCTGGCGCCGGTGGTGGACCTGGACGTGAACCCGGACAACCCGATCATCGGCGCGCTGGACCGGTCGTTCGGCGCCGATCCGGCGCTCGTCACCCGCCAGGCACGCGCCTTCATCCGCGGCCACCATGCAGTCGGGGTGCGGACGACCCTGAAGCATTTCCCCGGCCACGGCTCGTCGACCGCCGACAGCCACCTGGGCGTCGTCGACGTGACTGATACGTGGTCATCGGTCGAGCTCGATCCGTACCGCCGCCTCATCCCGGCCGGCGTGGTGGACACCATCCTGACGGCGCACGTCTTCAATGCCCGGCTCGATCCCGACCACCCCGCCACCCTGTCGGCGGCGACCATCGACGGGCTGCTGCGCGGCCAGCTGGGCTGGGACGGCGTCGTCATCAGCGACGACATGCAGATGGGCGCCATCCGCCAGGCGTACGGCTACCGCGACGCGGTGCGGCTGGCGATCCTGGCCGGGGTCGACGTCCTGACCATCGCCAACCAGCAGGTGTTCGAGGCCGATGTCGTGGCGCGCACGGTGGGCATCGTCGTCGACCTCGTCGACCGCGGCGAGATCAGCGCCGAGCGGATCGACCGCTCGTGGCAGCGCATCCAGGCGCTGAAGGCGCGCCTCGCCGCCTGACGCGTCGGGTCAGTCGCGCCCGGTGATCTGCAGCGCGCCGAACCGCATGGCGGCCGGCCCGTACGTGGTCGCGTACTGGCGCGCTTCGCTCGAAAAACGTGCGTCGGCCAGCGCCTGGAACAGGTTGCCGGTCACCGATGCTCCGGCCAGCGGGCGGGTGCCGTTCGGGCCGCGCTCGTAACCGATCCGGATCTCCATCCCGAAATCGCCGGTCAGCACGTCCACGTTCGGGGCCGAGAAGGCCAGGACGTGGCACACCGGCCCGTCGCCGTCCAGCAGGTCGGCCATCGGGGTCGTGCCGCGGGCCAGGTCCATCATCCCCGGCCGCCCGGTGACCGGCACGCCCAGGTACTGGCCATAGCGCTGGGTGGCCGGCCGGGCGCGCAGGATGCCGTCCTCGATCACCAGCAGGTCCTGCGCGCCAACCCCGTCGCTGTCGAAGCGGTAACTGGCCACGCCGAACGGCAGCTGGGCGTTGGCGCGGACCGTGAGTGCGTCGCCGCGCGGCTCGGCCTCGCCGTAGACCGACCTGCCGATCTCCAGACGCGACAGCTTGGAATAGGCGGTCGAGGCCGCTGCCTGGGTCAGCAGCGCGCCCGTGGAGTTGACGGCCGTGCCGCCGAGCATCTGGGCCAGCGCCTCGCCGGAGACGACGACGGGGCCGACCGCGGTGGCCGGCATCTCGGCCCGCAGCTTGTCGCGCGCCAGCTGCGCGCCGTCGGCGATGGTCGACTCGATGCCCAGGTCGGCGAGCCGCCGCGCCTCGCCCTGGCCAAAGTACTCGCTCTCGCTGTCAGCGCCGCGCGCCAGGAGGGTGAGCTCGAACATCACCCGCGTCCCGGTGGCACTGGCGGTCACGCCGCGGCTGTTGGCCAGCTCCTCCTCGACGAGGTTGATGTACAGCTCCGCCGATGAGAGGCGGACGTCGTGCCGCGCCTCGGCGGCCGCCAGCTCGCGGATCCGGTCCGCGGTCTCCCGGGCGGCGGTCAGCGCGGCGTCCACCGAACCGAGCCGCGGATCGGCGAGCTCCACGTCGGGCAGGGCCCCGTCGGCGGGCAGCGACCAGGGCGGGCTGTGGACGAGCGACGCCATCAGCGCCCCATCGTCGAGCAGCGGATCGAGCCGGTCGAGGTCCGCCCGCGACAGGGGGAGCGTGGCGGAGCCGCGGCGCGGCGTGCCATCGGCCTGGTGGTCGTTGAAGACCTCGACCTCGTAGGCCTCGCGCTCCACCTGGCGCAGGTTCTCCACCGCCCCGCCGACGAGGTAGATCTGCACCGAGTGGCCGCGCTGCCGGCGGACCGTCCAGTCGTTGATCTGCGGATGGCGGGACAGCGCGTCGGTGAGCCGCCGATCCATCGGTCTAGGCCAGCGTGCAGCGGGTGCGGAGGTGCGGGCCACCGGAGCCGACCGGCACGATCTCCTTCCAGCCCTTGCCGCAGACCCCGCCGTCCATGCCGAAGTCGTTGGCAACCATCGAGATGTCGCGCAGCACGTCCGGCACGTAGCCGGTCATCGCCACCGGCGAGAAGACGCGGCCGGTGGGCTTGCCGCCCCGGTACTCGAGCCCGTAGCGGTTCCACAGCTGCATCCCCCAGCCCTTGGGGTCCTCCATGCCGTTCTCGGTGCGGCGCAGGTAGATGCCGTCCAGGCTGTCGAGCAGCTCGTCAACGGTGCTCGTGCCGCGCTCGAAGAACGTGTTCGACATCCGGGCATAGGCCTTGCGCTGGACACTCTCACGCCGGCCGTTGGCGCTGCGGGTCAGTCCCAGCCGGGTGGCCGAGTAGAGGTCGGTGATGCCGCGCTGCAGGACACCGTCCTTCATGATCTCGGTGCGGACCGCCGGCTGGCCCTCGTCGTCGACGAAGTACGAGCCATAACCGCCCGGCAGGCTCGGATCGTCGACGATCGTCACCAGGTCGGAGCCGATCTTCTGCCCGATGTACTCCGCGCCGCGGGCACGCTCCTTCAGGAACATGTCGGTCTCCATGCCGTGCCCGAACGCCTCGTGCGCGATCACGCCGCTGGTCCCGTTGTCGGTGACCACGTCGTAGGTCCCGGGAGGCATCGGCGTGGCGCTCAGCAGCTGGACGGCAACGTCCACGGTCGCCTGCAGGTCGGCGTCGGTCATCTCGGTGACCTCGAGGCCGCCGGTTCCATCGCGGAGCGCGAACGTGTACTCCTGGCGTGTGCCGTCGCTGACGAACAGGACCAGCCCGACGTGGGCGCGACGGATCTGTTGGGTCGTCAGCCCGGCGCGGTTGGCGAAGACCTCCTGGAGCTCACTGTCGGAGTAGCCGCAGATGACCTGGACCGCGCGCTCGTCCAGGCCGCGCATCCGCAGGCGCATTGACTCGTAGCGCTCCAGCTTGTCGGCCAGCGACAGCGCGCGCGGGTCCTCGCGCACCTCGGTGGCGAAGTCGCCCAGCGGCGTCGGATCGACGTGGATCTCGAAGGTGGGCTCGTCGTCGCTCGCCGGCCGGCGCGTGACCGTCTCCAGCAGCTCATCGGCCAGGCGTCGGACCGAGGTCGGGTCGAGCTGGTCGCCCGACGCCTCCTGGAGCCGATGGCCGTCGGACGCCGTCAGCACGACGCCCTCCTGCGGATCGAGCCGGTTCACGGCCTGCTCGCCGTCCCGCAGGTCCAGGCGCAGGCCGCTGCGCGTCTGGACGAGCGCCGACGCGTATGGCACGTGCCGCTCCATCTCGCGGACGATGTCCTCCAGGAACCCAAACCGCTCGCGGAGTGCGGCGGCGGCCGCCGCGTCGGCCGCGGGGAGGGTGGGGGAGGAGGTCGCCATGGCGGCGAAGCGTAGCAGCGAATCGCTGCGCGACAAGTCTCAGGCGGAGGTGGCCAGGGGCGGTTCGGTGGGCTCGCCGGCGGCCGCGGCTTCATCCGAGGGGGCGGCCGATGGCCCCTCCCGCCGGCGCAGGTTGCGGACGCTCGGCACCAGCAGGACCGCGGTGTTCACCGCCAGCCCCGTGGCGGTGACCGCGACGAGCGTCTGGGTGACGCCGATGGCCTGCGACACCGGTCCCACCAGGGCGAAGGCAACGGGCTGGAACACGAGCGAGAACATCCAGTCGTAGCTGCTCACTCGGCTCAGCGACTCGGCCGGGATGTGCTGCTGCAGCATCGTTTCCCACAGGGTGTTGCTGACCACCACCGACGCCACGCCGAGCAAGGCCCCGCAGGCCACGACCAAAGCCGGCAAGGGAGGGATCAGCAGCACCAGCTGGACCTGCGCCACCACGATCAGCAGGAAGGCGGGGATGAGGGGTCGAACCGGCTTCCAGCGCAGGGCCGCGGCGCCGCCGATCACCCCGCCGATGGCCGCGCCTGCTCCGACCATGCCCCAGGCCGCGGCCCCGCCGAGCTTCTCCATTGCGATCACCGGCCCGAGCACCTGGAAGGTCCCGAGCGAGATGTTCGAGATCGAGAAGCAGACGATCGACACGATCACCCATGAGCGGGAGGTGACCTCGCGCCAGCCGTCGACCAGCTCCGTCACGAATGCCCGCCGCTCCGGCAGGACGCGTGGCGGCACGCGCATGGCCGACAGGAAGGCGGCGCTCACGAGGAAGCTGACCCCGTCCAGCGCGAAGGCCCAACCCGTGCCGATGGTCGCCACGATCAGGCCGGACAGCAGCGGACCCACGATGTGGGCTCCGCTCTGCGAGAGCGAGCGGAGGGCGTTGGCCTGCTGCACGCGCCCCGGGCTGACGATCTCGGGCATCAGCCCGGTCGAGGCGGGCGTGAAGAACGAATCGGCGCTGCCCATCACCAGCGCCAGCGCAATGAGGTGCCAGAGCTCGGCGTTGCCGGTGATGAGGAGGGTCGAGACGACCGCCTGCGTCGCCGCGCGCACCAGGTCGCAGGCCACCATCACCCGCTGGCGCGGCAGGCGGTCGGACCAGACGCCGCCCACCAGGGTGAGCACCACCCGCGGCAGGGCGAAGGCGGCAAACACCAGGCCCAGGTCGCCCGCCGAGCCGGTCAGTTCCAGGACGGCGAAGGCCAGTGCCACGCCCACCAGCGAGTCGCCGATGGCCGAGCCGGTCTGGCCGATCCAGAGCAGGCGGAACTGGCGCTCGGAAAGCGCCTCCCCGGCGCTGCGCCAGAACGCGCGCAGCTGCTCCATGCCACGAGCCTAGCAGCGCGACGGCGCCGATTCCCCGGATTCGCACCCCGGCTTCACAGTCTGCGCACAACTCGCCCCCAGGCTGGACTCGAACGGCGATCGGAAGGACCGATCGTCAGGCAAGCAATGACAAGGGGTTTCACGTCATGTCTGGTGGCACGTTCATTCGCATGGTGGCCGCAGTCGCGCTCATCGGCGTGCTGGTGGCAATCGGTGTCGGCGTGTACGACGCCGGCGTCAGCGCCGGCCTGACGCAGCAGGGTGCGGCGGTCGCATCTGGCGCACCGACGGTCGTCTACGCCAGTCCGTACGTCGGGCACGGCTGGGGCTGGGGACCCGGCTTCGGGTTCTTCGGCATCTTCTTCTGGATCCTGGGGATCTTCCTGGTCTTCGGACTGATCCGGGCGGCGTTCGGCTTCGGCCGCGGCGGCCACCGCGGCTGGCGGGGCGCGTACGGGCGCTACGGCGATCGCGGTGACCATCTCGAGGACTGGCATCGTCGCGCACACGAGTCGGGCAGTGGCCCGGGCCCGTCTGGCGGCGCCGGCAGCCCGTCGGCCTGACGATCGACTCCGGACGGATGCGGGCGGGCGGCAACGCCCGCCCGTCTACCATCTCGCCGATGCCGCGCATCCTGGTCGTCGACGACGAGCCCAAGATCGTGCGCCTGGTTCGCGATTACCTCGAGCACGCCGGCTTCGGCGTCATCGTCGCTCGCGATGGCCGCGAGGCGCTGATGCGCGCCCGCTCCGAGGCGCCGGACCTCGTGATCCTCGACCTGGGGCTGCCCGGCCTCGACGGCCTGGACGTGACGCGCCGCCTGCGACAGGACTCGGGCGTGCCGCTGATCATGCTCACCGCGCGCGACACCGAGACGGACCGCGTGCTCGGCCTCGAGCTGGGCGCCGACGACTACCTGACCAAGCCGTTCAGTCCGCGCGAGCTCGTCGCGCGGGTCCGCGCGGTGCTGCGCCGCAACCGCCCCGAGGCTGCCGACGCGATCCTGCGCGTCGGCGAGCTGGAGCTGGACCTCCCGCGACTGCGAGCGTCGGTCGACCACCGCGTGATCACGCTGACCGCCACCGAGTTCCAGCTGCTGGTGACGCTGGCGCGGCAGCCGGGCCGCGTCTTCACCCGAGCTCAGCTGCTGGACGCGATCCACGGCGAGGCGCTGGAGGCCTACGAGCGGGCGATCGATGCGCACGTCAAGAACATCCGCCGCAAGCTCGAGCCGGACCCACGCCATCCGCGCTACCTGCAGACGGTCTACGGCGTCGGCTATCGCATGGCCGATGACTGAGCGTCGGCGTCACGGGCGCCGTGGCTGGTCGCGCCGCCACTGGGACGGTGGCTCGCCGCCGTGGTGGCCGCAGGGAGAGCCCTGGCCGCCGCAGAACCCCGAGGCGTGGCGCGCGCTGCGGCGCCGGTTCATGGGCCGCATGCTCGGCCTGGCGCTGGTGGCGCTCTCGATCCTGGCCCTCCTCGGCGGACTGGTGGTCTGGGCATTCAGCCAGGTCCTGCACACCAGCGCGGCCACGGTCGTGGTGGCCGTCTTCGTCCTGGTCGTGCTGCTGCTGTTCGCCCGTGGCCTGGTGCGCGGCCTGCGCGGCTCGGCCGGTGCCCTGGGCGACCTGATGGTGGCAGCCAGCCGGGTCGAGACCGGCGACTACACCGCGCGGGTGCGGGAGAGCGGCCCCGCCGACGTCCGGCGGCTGGCACGCGCGTTCAACGCCATGAGCACCCGCCTGGAAGCCGATGCCGACGATCGCCGCCAGCTGCTGGCCGATGTCTCGCATGAGCTGCGCACGCCGCTGAGCGTCATCCAGGGGAACGTGGAAGGCATCCTGGACGGCCTCTACCCGGCGGACCAGGCCCATCTCGAGCCGATCCTGGACGAGATCGGCCTGCTCGAGCGACTCGTCGACGACCTGCGCACGCTCTCGCTGGCCGAGACCGGCGGGCTGCGACTCCACCGCGAGCCCACGGAGATCGGGGAGCTGCTGGGCGAGGTGGTGGCCGCGTTCGAGGCCCGAGCCCGGGCCGCCGGGGTGACGCTGCGGCGAGAGGCTACGGCAGCGCTCCCGACACTCGACCTCGACCCGACCCGGATGCACCAGGTGCTCGGCAACCTGGTCGCCAACGCGTTGCGCGTCACGCCATCCGGCGGAGAGATCGTGCTGGCCGCGATGCGCGCGCAGGCAACGCTCCGCATCGAGGTGCGGGACACGGGGCCCGGCATCGCCGCCGACGTGCTGCCGCACGTCTTCGACCGTTTCTACCGCGCCGGCGACTCCACGGGCAGCGGCCTCGGTCTGCCGATCGCGCGATCACTGGTCGAGGCACACGGCGGCACGATCGGCGCCCTGGCACCCGCCGCTGGGGGAACCACCGTCGCCATCGACCTGCCCCTTCCGGGATAAGGACCGCGAAACCCCTTGACATCGTCTAATCGTTTGACGTCAAATAGTTCGACCTTCGGATACTCGACGTCAACTAAAGGGATGCAGAGCGATGTTCAAGCGATTCGGCGCGCTGATCGAGCCGAATTTCCGACGCCTGTGGATCGGCCAGACAGCCTCCGCCATCGGCGACGGGCTGACCGGCGTGGCGCTCACCTTCGCCGTGCTGGGCCTGCGCGGCTCTGCGGCAGACCTGGGCTTCTCGATGGCCGCCTTCATGGTGCCGCGCGTCGCGTTCATGCTCGTGGGCGGGGTCTGGGCCGATCGGCTGCCGCGGCGGCTGATCATGGTCGGCTCCGACGTCGTGCGGGCCGTCGCGCAGCTGATCCTGGCCGTCGCCATCCTCGGTGGCTGGGCCAGCCTGCCGGTGTTCCTGGCCGTCGCGGCAGTGAGCGGTGCGGCCTCCGCCTTCTTCCAGCCGGCGGTCATCGGCCTCATCCCGCAGACGGTCAGCGCCGCTCGCCTGCAGCAGGGCAACGCGCTGCTGAACCTGTCGCAGAGCACCGCCTTCATGCTCGGGCCCATCGCCTCGGGCGTATTGGTGGCGGTCATCGGCTCTGGCTGGATCTTCGCCATCGACGCCGTGAGCTTCGCGGTCAGTGCCGTGTTCCTCCTGGCCCTGGCCATCCCCGTGGTGCCACCGGCGGAGCGCAGCAGCTTCCTGGCCGACCTGGCCGAGGGCTGGCACGAGGTCATCGGCCGTCGCTGGCTGGTCGCCTCGCTGGCCGCCTTTGCCTTCGGGAACCTGTCGTTCGCCGCGTTCTTCACGCTGGGGCCGCTGGTGGTGGAGCGGCATCTGAACGGCGCCAGCGACTGGGGCGTCCTGATGGGCGTCTTCGGCTTCGGCGGATTGGCCGGCGGCGCCATCGGCCTGCGCTGGAAGCCCGCTCGCCCGCTGGTGGCGAGCTTCGCCGTGCTGCTTGCCGCGCCGGCTGCGCTGCTGGCGGTTTCGCTTGCCCCGCCGTTGCCGATCTTCGCCGCGGTGCTGGCGGTGATGGCCATCGCCATCAGCCTGACCAACACCTTCTGGCACACCACGCTGCAGCAGCAGGTCCCAGCACAGAGCATCTCGCGGGTGAGCAGCTACGACTGGATGGTCTCGCTGCTCATCTTCCCGGTTGGCGCGTCGGTGGCCGGCCCGCTGGCCGATGCGATCGGGCCGGAGCTGACGCTGTACGCCTTCGCCGCCCTGGCCGGGCTGCCGGTGCTGGCAGTGCTCGGCCTGCGGAGCGTGCGCAGCGTGCGACGGGCGGATGATGAGCCTGCGGAGCCGATGGAGCCGCCTGAGCCGATGGACCGGCAGACACCCGACCTGTCAGGCAGCGCGGCCCGCGAGGTGGCCTGACCCCTTGCGTCGAGCGGGTCCGTTTCCGACAGGGGGTACGATCGGCGTCCGATGGGCCGCAATGGAGCTGCGCCGCAACCGCCCAGCATGGGCGCGCGCGTCCGTGCCCATTCGGTCGTCGTCACGGTCCTCACCCTGGTCGTCACCCTGACGCTCGCGGACCAGCTGTCGAGCAAGCTTGGGCCCACGGGGGTCGCCGGCGCCGGAGGCAGCCTCACTCCGTCGAGCAGCCCATCCGCATCCGTGGCGGCCGCCTCACCGACGCCATCGGCCACGCCCGACGGCTCGCCGCGGGTCGTCTACGCGGCCGGCGACATCGCCGACTGCCCCGATACCGACCCGGCGGTGGCGGGCCTGGTGCGCGACCGCAAGGCGCTCATCCTGGCGGTGGGGGACATCGTCTATCCCAGCGGTCAGGCCAGCGGCTTCACGTCTTGCTTCGATCCGGTGTGGGGTGCGTTGAAGCCGCGCATCAGGCCGGTGCCCGGCAACCATGACTACATCACCCGCGATGCCGCCGCGTACTTCACCTACTTCGGGGCAGCGGCCGGGGATCCGGGCCGCGGCTACTACAGCTTCGACATCGGCGCCTGGCACGTCATCGCCATCAACTCGATGTGCCCGCAGATCGGCGGCTGCCGCCCCGGATCACCGCAGATCATCTGGCTCGAGCAGGACCTGGCTGCGCATCCCGGCGGCTGCACCCTGGCCTATTGGCATCACCCGCGCTTCTCGTCCGGCGACGGCGCCTCACCGCAGCGGACGGAGGCGATGTGGCAGGCGTTGTACGCAGCCGGCGCCGAGATCGTCATCAACGGGCACGACCACGACTACGAGCGCTTTGCGCCGCTCGACCCGGCGGGTCGCGTCGACCCGCAGCGTGGCATCCGCGAGTTCGTGGTCGGCACCGGTGGCGCCAACCTGACGCGCCGGGTGCGGGTAGCGGACCACAGCGAGATCTGGACGCGGGCCTACCACGGCCTGCTGGAGCTGACGCTGCGACCGGGGCGCTATCACTGGCGCTTCGTCGCAGCCGAGACGCAGCGGGTCATCGACTCCGGTTCGGGACGCTGCCACTGAACCGCGACCGTCATTGGGACCGGCGCTTTGACCGGCGATTCGACCGGCGAGTATGCTGCGCGCAATGGCCATGACCGCTGAAGTGATTCGCCGCCTGCCGACCCGCGTCGTCTCGGAGGCGACCGGCGCCAACCAGCGCACCGTCGAGCGCTGGCGGGCAGGGATCGGCCCGCGGCGCGCGGAATACCGGATCAAGCTCGCGGACCTGGCCGCCATCCTGGAGATCCTGGGCGGCCAGATGGGCCCCGGCGCCTGGCAGGGATGGCTCACCGGGCGCAGCGCGCACCTCGGCTGGGAACGGCCGGTGGAGCTGCTGGCCGCCGGTGAGTTCGACCGGGTCCGCGGCGCCGCGCTCGCCTACGCAGCCGGGGATCCGACCTGAGCGCGGCGAGCGCCGAGACGACGCTCGCTCCGGTCAGCCGCTTTCGCGGTCGGTTGTGGCGGCAGACCGCGCTTCGCGTCCCTGGCTGCCTGCCACCCCAGCAGCCCGCACCGCACCCCGCCCGCTACCACCGGCCGGGCGATCCGTGGCCGCTGTATGCCTCGCTGGACCGGGACACGATGTGGGCCGAGTGGGCGCACGCCACCGACGGCCGCGTTCCGCCCGACGAGGACCCGCGCTGGGTCTGCACCCTCGACGCGGATCTGCGCGTCCTCGACCTGCGCGACGCCGCGACCCGGCGCGCCCTGCGCACCAGCCTCCGGGCCCTCTCCGCGCCGTGGTCGCCGCTGGCACCCAATGCCGCGACGCTGCGCGTGGCGGCCGCCGCCAGGCGGCTCGGCGTCGACGGCCTGATCGTGCCGAGCGCGGCCCGTGACGGGGGCTGGAACGCCGTCGTCCTGCCGTCGGCCTTCGATCGGGTGCGGCTCAGCCGCCGCCGGCGAGAGGTGCCCCGCGCGCCCGGCGATGCGCCGGGGCCCTGACGCTCAACCGCCGACGGCGGGCGGGATGTTGTGGTTGAGCCGGAACAGGTTGTGCGGGTCGTATCGGGCCTTGACCTGCGCCAACCGGTCATAGGTGGTCCCCGGGTAGGCGTCGCGCAGCCGCTCGGGCTCGTCCACCAGGAAGTTCACGTAGGCGCCCCAGTCGTTCTGCTGCAGGTCGCGCATGAAGCCCAGGACCCAGGCCTCGCGGTCGGTGAAGTTCGGCGGCTCGTAGAACGCGGCCAGGTTGACCATGATCCGGCTGGACCGATGCGCGAACGCGGTCGCCTCCGCCGGCACGCGGGCCATGGCACCGCCCAGGACGCGCAGCTGCGCGGCCCGCATCGGCGCATCCGACGCCTCGAGGTGCTGCATCACCGTCTCGGCCACCCCGCGATCGAAGCGGTCGATGAACATGGTGCGGGCCACGGCCATGGGGTGGTAGGAGTCATCGGCCGGTGGGTACATGCCCGGGTAGGGCATCGGCTTCACCAGGTCGGCGTATGGCTCCGCCAAGTCGCGGAACGGCTGCATCGCCCGCTCACCCGCGTCCTCGTCACCGACGTGGGCCAGCATGCCCATGATGCCCAGTCGGCCGTGCGCCTCTTCGGGAATCATCGGCATGGGCGGCAGCGGCATGACATTCATGATCCCGGACAGCTCTTCAGGCGCCGCTTCGAGGGCGGCCATGAAGCCGGTCACCGTGTCGACCGTGGCGGGCAGGAAGAGGAAGCCGCCGACGAATCCGTCCAGCTCATGGAGGCGGAACCGGAAGCGCGTAGCGACACCGAAATTGCCGCCGCCGCCGCGGATGGCCCAGAACAGGTCGGGGTGATGGTCAGCGTCCACCGTCAGCAGGTCGCCGTCGGCGGTCACCAGCTCCGCCGCCTGCAGCGAGTCGATGGTCAGGCCATGCTTGCGGACCAGGTAGCCGACGCCGCCGCCCAGGGTCAGGCCGCCGATCCCGACGCTGCCGGTGTCACCGAAGCCCACCACCAGTCCGTGCTCCGCCAATGCGGTCGTGACCTCGGCTGCGGTCAGGCCGGTCTCCGCCCACGCCGTGCGCGAGTCGGTGTCGAGCTGCAGCTCCTTCATTGCGCGCAGGTCCAGCACGATGCCGCCCTCCGACACGCCGTGCCCGGCGTTGGAGTGGCCGCCGGATCGCACCGCCAGCTCGAGGCCGGTCTCGCGCGCCAGGCCGATCACCGTGGCCACGTCATTCGCATCGGCGACCTGGATGATCACCGCCGGATGGCGGTCGATGCCGCCCACCACGACGGTGCGTGCCGCGTCGTAGTCGGCGTCATCCGGGCCGATGACCGTCCCGCGGACGCGACCGCGCAGGGCTTCGAGGTCAACGGTGGAGAGGGTCGAGTCGAGCATCGGGCCATGCTACCGACCGGTTCACGGGTGGTCGAATCGCGGATCCGAGACATGGCGAGCTGGCTGCTACGCTCGCCAGCACGATGAAGCCGACGATCGCTGGAACCTGGCCGCGGATCGCGGCGCTGGTCTGTGTCGCGCTGGCTGCCTGCGCCGCGCCGGGTGCGACCGGCGGCACTGGAAGCGGGGCACCGGCAGGCTCGGGTGGGCCGGCTGCCCTCGGGACCTTCGACAAGGTGGCGCTCGAGAACACCTTCGACACGACGCTCACGGACCACGACCTGACTGAGACGAAACGGCGCTACACGGCGGACTACCGCCTGCCGCTGGGCCTGGAGTTCACGATCGACCCGGCCGATGCCTCCCAGCACCTGCTGGAGACGAGCCTGCGCCTATCCGTGGCTCGCACCGACGCCGAGATGCGCGTGGAGCGCGCCTGGTTCCGCCTGGTCGCGCCACACCAGGCCGCGGCCGTGGATTGGATTCGGGACCAGCGCGACCGGTTCCTGGCCGGGAATCGGTCAGACGTCAGCGTGCGCTCGTTCTTCGGGCCGGTGTGTGCCGGCTTCTTCGCCTTCGGGGCCGCGACCAGCCCGACCGGGAAGGCAGAGACGATGGGCTACTTCGCCGAGACGCAGGACGCCCATGTGAACTGCCAGGGCGATTGAAGGCTAGACCTGCTCCATCTGGACGATCGGGCCGCTGAGCTTCACCCCGGTGGCGTGGATGGGGCAGTAGCCGTTCGGCACCTTGTCCAGGTACTGCTGGTGATAGTCCTCGGCAAAGAAGAACTCCGGTGCCGCCGCGATCTCGGTCGTGATCGGCCCGTAGCCAGCCTTCGCCAGCTCGGCCTGGTACATGTCGCGTGAGGCGCGGGCCATGGTGGCCTGCGCATCGGTATGGGTGTAGATCGCGGACCGATATTGCGTCCCCACGTCGTTGCCCTGCCGGAAGCCCTGGGTCGGATCGTGGTCCTCCCAGAACGCCTTCAGCAGCTGCTCGTAGCTGACCCGCTTGGGGTCGTAGACCACCCGCACCGACTCGGCGTGACCGGTGCGGCCGCTGCACACCTCCTTGTAGGTCGGGTTCGGCGTGGTGCCACCCTGGTAGCCGACGGCGGTGACGATCACGCCGGGGATCTCCCAGAACAGCTTCTCGGCGCCCCAGAAGCAGCCGAGCGCGAAGTCGGCGACCTCACTGCCCTCGGGGTACGGGCCCTTGAGCGGGACGCCGTTGACGGCGTGGGTCTGTGCGGTGGGAAGCGCCTCGGAACGGCCGGGGAGCGTCTCCCCGGGCTCTGGCATCTTGGACTTGAACAGGTCACGGAAGAACATGCCGCGAGTCTAGGGCCGATGCGTGACGGTCGCATGACGGCTCGATGACGACCGCAGCCAGGGCTCGCCGGAACGCGGGCCGAACGGTAGTTGGGTTCGGTGGGGTCTGGTTCATCCGGCGCAGGAACTTCGTTGACGATGAGCAACGAGGTCCTAGTCGGCGGCAGTACTTTCGGGTTACGTTCGCGCCTGGCGACCGGACCGCGATGCCTTCCCGATTGTGGGCGCGGCGGCGCCCTCAACCCATGGAGGGGACATGTCCCGAGCGTTCCTGAACAGACGGATCAGCACCGTCATCGGCCTCATGGTCGCGGTGTTCATGGTCCTGGCGATGGCCGCCCCGGTGTTTGCCAAGAGCCCCGGCAACGACGGCACGGTCAAGATCCACAACGGCTCGAGCGAAGCCGAGCCGATCATCCAGAACGAGCCCCACGTCTGCGACTTCCATCTGCACTTCTTCTTCTCAGATGCCGGCCAGACCGGGAACTGGTGGATCCAGTCCTGGCCCCCGACCGGTGACAAGACCAACGTGCTGACCGGCACCTACCTGTCCGACGGCAACGGCGAGTACCGAGATCCGGCGGTTGGGTCGCATTCGCTGCCGAACGGCCACTACAAGCTGTTCTGGACCGGCAGCCCGTCGACCCAGATCAAGCACAAGGTCTTCTGGGTCGACTGCCAGCCATCGGCCGAATGCACCACCTGGTTCTTCGGCAGTGCCACGGTCGGCACCGAGTTCCACCAGGGCGACACCTGGCAGGGTGGCACCTTCACCACGATCGAGAACGATCACTACATGCTCGTTCGTGACGAGGCCGACGGGACGACGGTGGGCCGCTTCCCGATGGGATTCCTGCTGGGAGACTCGGCAACGATCACGTTCAGTCAGCCGATCCACATCCAGCAGATCCTGTGGCACGACAACGACCCCAAGGCCGGTGAGCAGGGCTGGTCGTTCAACGGGATCGCCGGACCGCTGACCGGCAATCAGCTGAGCGTGTTCCAGGACGTGGACATCACGACGTCCGTGGTCAACATCGACGCCGGCGGAGACTCTGGCGGCATCGACTTCTGCTTCTGAGCCGATGGGTGGCCTGAGGGCTGCCCTGCACAGCAGTGCGAGAGACCGAGGCGGTTGCGCCTCGGTCTCTCGTTTTTGTGCGCGACGGACGCTGGCCGGGATCTCACGTCGTCGCCGGCATCTCCCCGCGGGGCTCGCCGGACATCAGCCAGTCCCGGACGCCCTTCGGGAAGGATGGGCCGAGGACCGCATCCAGGCCGAAGTAGTTGCCGGCGCCGACCACGGCCAGTCCGAACGTCACCACCGCATAGGTCAGGTGCTGGTTGACGATGCCGAACTCGAACTCCCAGGCCGCGAAGAAGAAGAAGATCATCATCAGCGTGCCCATCGCGGCCGAGAACCGGGTGAAGATCCCCAGGATCAGGCCGATGCCGATGCCCAGCTGTCCCGCCACCACCAGGAAGTTGACGATGGTCATCATCGAGGCGTTGGCGGCCAGGCCGGCCCAGAAGTCGTGGGTCGGGTTGAAGACCGTGCCCTCGGCCACCTCGCCGCTCACGAACGGCCAGCCCAGGGTGCCGTTGGTCCCGAACTGCAGGAAACCGGCGGCGCTGAAGCCTTCGGGTCCCGAGCCCAGCAGCTTCTCGAGCCCCGCCCACAGGAAGATGATGCCGATCACGATGCGTCCGAATGCGACCGCGACCTGGGCAAACCGATCGGTGACGTACATCTCGATTCCTCCGTCCGATGCACCAAGCCGGCACCTCCGGCCTCGGTCCATCGCGGAGCCTATGTCCACGACGCGCCGTGTCGCAATGCCATTCGGCACGCTTTGGGGGGTGGTGTGGACCGCCGTTCTCCGGGCCTGATGGTTCCGTAGCATCTGGCGGTGCAGGGCAACGTCTGGGGGCCCGGCCAGCGGCTGCTGACCGCCGGGCTCGTTTTCATGACCACGGCGATCGGCTTCGAGGGCCTCGCCGTGCCGACCGTGCTGCCCGCCGCGCTGGATGAGCTCGGTGGCCTGCCGCTGTACGGCTGGGCCTTCGCCGGCTTTTTCCTGACCAACCTGGTGGGGATCACCATCGCCGGCCACGAGGCTGACCGGCGCGGTCCGCTTGGCGCGTTCCTGGCCGGGGTGCTGCTCTTCGCGCTCGGCCTGGGGATCGCCGGCGTGGCACCGGACATGGCCTGGGTCGTCGGCGGACGCGTCGTCCAGGGCTTCGGCGCCGGCGCCATCGCGTCGATCACCTGGATCGCCATCGCCCGCGGTTACGCGAAGGTCGCCCAGCCGCGGATGATCGCCATCGTCTCGAGCGCCTGGGTGGTGCCGGGGATCCTCGGGCCGCTGGCGGCCGGCTCCGTGGCCGAGCTGCTGTCCTGGCGCTGGGCCTTCCTCGGGCTGGCGCCGCTCCTCCCGCTGGCGGCGATCCTGATGGTGGGGCCGATGCGGACGCTGCGCCGCGTCGCCGAGCCCGCTGGCGACGGCCGGCACCCCGCCCGTCGCATCCTCGACGCGGTACAGCTCGCCGTGGGGGCCGCCCTCCTGCTCGGCGCGGGCAATGCGGCCAACCCGGTCCTGGCCGTGCTGGCGATGGCGGCCGGCACGCTGCTCCTCGTGCCGTCGCTGCGACGGCTGCTGCCACCAGGAACCCTGCGGGCTGCGCCCGGCCGCGGGGCGCTGACCGCGGTGATCGGTCTGGTCAGCGCCGGGTTCTTCGGGGCGGAGGCGTTCATTCCTCTCACCGTCTCGTCGGTCCGCGGCGCCGGGCCCATTGCCGGCGGGCTGGCCCTGACTGCCGCGGCCGTGACCTGGGCCGCCGGCTCGTGGATCCAGGCCCGGCTGGCGATGCGCGGCAGGCGCGCAGGCTTCACGGTCCTCGGTGTGGTGCTGATCGGTGCGGGGATCGGCCTCGAGGTCTCCGTGGCCGTCACGTCA
>DASSNX010000115.1:0-7939 GCA_035701185.1 Candidatus Limnocylindria bacterium | reverse complement strand
CGGGCACGCTGCAGCGTGCCTCGCTCGACCATGTCCGCCGCCACCAGCAGCGAGCGCGCCAGGGTGTCCATGCCGCCGATGTGGGCGTGGAACAGGTCCAGCCGGTCCATGCTCTGGCGCCGCAGCTTGGTGTCGAAGTTGAAGCCGCCGCTGGTGAACCCGCCGGCGCGCAGGATCTCGACCAGGGCGAGCGACAGCTCGTCCACCGAGTTCGGGAACTGGTCGGTGTCCCAGCCGTTCTGGTAGTCGCCGCGGTTGACGTCCACGCTGCCGAAGATGCCGAGCGCGATGGCTGTGGCGATCTCGTGATGGAAGCTGTGGCCCGCCAGGGTGGCGTGGTTCACCTCCAGGTTCACCCGGTACTCGTCCTCCAGCCCGTGGCGCTGCAGGAAGCCGGCAACGGTGGCGGTGTCGTAGTCGTACTGGTGCTTGGTCGGCTCCTGCGGCTTCGGCTCGATCAGCAGCAGGCCGGGGAAGCCGATCTTGTGCTTGTGCTCAGCCACCAGGTGCAGGAAGCGGGCGAACTGGCGCTCCTCGCGGACGAGATCGGTGTTCAGCAGGGTCTCGTAGCCCTCGCGGCCGCCCCACAGGACGTAGTTGGCGCCGCCGAGCCGATGGGTGGCCTCCAGCATGTCCTTCACCTGCGCCGCGGCGAAGGCGAAGACCTCCGGATCGGGGTTCGTCGCAGCGCCGGCCGCATAGCGCGGGTGGCTGAACAGGTTGGCGGTGCCCCACAGGAGCCGTGCGCCGGTGCGCTCCATGGCGGCGCCGATGTGCTCGACCATCTGCGCCAGGTTGTCGCTCGTCTCGGCGAAGGTCGTGCCCTCGGGGGCGACGTCGCGGTCGTGGAACGTGAAGAACGGGGCGCCGAGCTTGGCGATGAACTCGAACGCCGCGTCAACCTTGGCGCGCGCCGCGGTCATCGGCTCATCGGCCCCGGTCAGCCAGGGGCGGTCGAAGGTCCCGACCCCGAAGACATCCGAGCCGGGCCAGTTGAAGGAATGCCAGAGGCAGACGGCGATCCGCAACTGGTCCTCCATGCGCTTGCCGGCCACCATCCGGTCCGGGTCGTAGACCTTGAATGACAGCGGGTCGTCCGACTGCAGTCCACCGAAGCCGATGCGTCCCGGCACCCCGCTGAAGAACTCATCTGGCACGTCCAGCTCCTCCGTCAACGGCCGTTGCGTCCGTCGGCCGAGCCTACCACAGGTTTGTACGAGTTCCGCACAAACCGCAAGATGGGAACCGATGCCTCCCCGCGCCCGTCTGGCCTCCATGCTTCAGCGATCCGGAACCGTCCTCCTCGCCGCGCTGCTCCTGGTCGGCGGCTGCCGTCTTGTCCCTGGGACCGGAAGCTCGCCGGCGAGCGCGTCGCCGGCCGCCAGCGGCGCGGCGGGCGCCACGCTGAGCGGCAAGGTCGTGTCCGGTCCCAGCTGCCCGGTCGTCACCGAGCCGCCGCAGCCCGGCTGCGACATGCGGCCGGTGGCCGGCGCCGTGCTCCTGGTGCTGGACGCGGACGGGCGCGAGGTCGACCGTGTCACCTCGGACCGTGACGGCTCATTCACGCTCCGTCTCCTGCCCGGCCACTACCGGCTGGTTCCGCAGCCGGTGCAGGGGCTGATGGGCACCGCCCCGGAGCAGGACGTCATGGTTGACGGCGCGCCGCCAACGCTGACCGTGACGTACGACACCGGCATTCGCTAGCGGGCGGGGCTGGTCGCGGTCGGTGTCCGAAATGTGACAGTGGGTGGCACTAACGCCGCGGAAGCTGGGCCGTTCTAACTGTCGAGCCGGGCACCTGTGTTAGCGAGTCTCTCGCTAGGGCAGCCACAGTTGCCCGGCATCTTCGTGCCCGCCGGCCGTGGCGAAGTGGGGGAGCGGCCCCGCGTCAGCGACGCGGGTCTTCGAAGTCGGGATCGACCGGTGCGGTGGGGCCCACGTTGTCCAGGGTGGGCAGCAGGATCCAGCCCATCACCGCCATGGCGCCGGCAAACACGAGCAGCATGGTCGTGCCCGCCATCTCGTAGCTGAAGAACCAGTAGACCGCGCCGACGATGGCGATGCCGATGGGAAGGATCAGGTAGCGCTTCAGCGACATGCCGGCATCATAGCGGCGGCGTGGACGTGGCGGTCGTGGCGCAGCGCATATCTCGGCAAATCTATGACTTCGACTTGCTGGCTGCGGCTAGCAGATCCAGCCGCAGTCGGTGCGGGACAGGTCGGGTCGCTCGCTCACCGGCCTGACGCCGGAGAGGGGATCGTTGCCCTGGACCAGGGGCCGGGTATTGAGGATCTCGGTGCTCTCGGCCAGCGTGGCGCGCCGGACGGCCGGGTCGACCACGGCGGGACCGGTCTCCACGCGCTCCAGCACCGGCGTGCGGCCGACCGGGTGCTCGGCCGATGCCTCTCGGGCGGTGACCACCGTCCCATCCGGGTAGGCCAGCCACAGGCCGCGCATGCGGGCGATGAAATGCTCCGGCATACCGGGCACCAGCATGTCGACCATGCTGCGCCCGCTGCGCCGATACCCGCGCGGCCGCTCATCGGCCTGCACGCGATCGACAAAGGGGCGCTGCAGCAGCTCCTCGACCGCCACGGCCACGGCCTCCGGAGCGTCGACGGTGGTGCGGCCGTCGGAAAAGGTGGCCGTCCCGACGACCTCGGGCTGGCCGGCGGCGTCACGCGGCCCGCGGAGCAGGGTGAAGACGATGGTGTCCTCGGTCCGCGGGTCGGCCGGCTGGTTCTGCATGCCCGGCAGGATAGCCGAACCTGGCCCGTCGACGGCCCGCCCCGGCGCCACGCGCCGGCGGTCGAGCCGCCGCTAGAATCGAGCGATGCAGACCGGAACGGCCGAGAGCTACCGCGAGATGGTCGAGGCCCAGGGCGACGAGCAGATCGATCGCTGGGCAGCCGACCTGTTCATCGACTTCGCGAAGCGCAAGGGCGTGGGAACCGCGATCGCGGCCTTCTGCGCGGCCGCCGGGCTCGACGCCCGTGGCTTTCAGCGCGCGTTCCTGGTCGGCGGCGGACCGGACCATGTGGTCGGCATCGACACCGCCGGGAACCTGGCGGCGCCGATCTTCGAGCTGCCCCGCGCGATCGCCGGACTGCGGCGCCTCGACCCGGACGCACGCGCCAAGCTGATCGACTTCCTGGTCGACCACCGCGAGGTGATGTCCTACACGCCCTGAGGGCGGGCTACGACGCCGCTTCGCGCGTGGCGCGAATGATGGCGATCGCGTTCTCCAGCTTCAGCTTGGTCACCGTCAGGTTGCGGGCCAGGTTGTCGCGGTTGGTGTCGGGGATCTGCTCGATCACGTCGGGGCTGCGCAGCAGCTCGACCAGCTCGTCGATGGCGTCGGCCAGCTTGCTGCGGTTCTGCATCAGCGCGTCGTCGGCGGCGCGAGCCGCCTTGGCCACCGCCACCTCGCCGGCCACCGTCCGCGCCCGCCGGCGCGGCTTGCCCTCGTCGCCGGCCTCGGCGGCACTGCCGGTCAGCACCCGCAGCTTGGCCAGCGTCAGCTCGCCCGCCGCGACCTTCTTCGCCAGCCGCCGGCGGGTGCGCTCGTCGCCGATGCGCATCAGCTCGTAGGCATGGCTGAGGGTGTCTTTGCGCACGGACACCAGCTCGCGGATCTCCGGCGGTGCATCGGCCAGGCGCATCCGGTTCTCGACGTAGCCCTTGTCCTTGCCGATCTTCTGTGCCAGCTGTCGAACCGAATAGCCGAGCGCGGTCATCTTGCGGAACATGGCCGCTTCCTCCAGCGGCGTCACGTCCTCGCGCTGCAGGTTCTCGATGATCGAGACCTCCAGCGCGGCCTCCTCGTCGAACTCGACCACGATGGCCGGGATGGAATCGCGCTGCGCCAGCTGTGACGCGCGCCAACGTCGCTCGCCGGCGATCAGCTCGAACTGCGACCCGGCCGGCCTGACCAGGATCGGCTGCAGCACACCGTGCTCGCGAATGGAATCGGCCAGCTCGCGGAGTGAATCCTCCTCATACGAAAGCCGCGGCTGCGCGGGGTTGGGCAGGATCTTGCCGACTGCCAGCTCGCGCATCTGGGCGCGGGTCGCGCGCGACTCGATGAGCGACACGATCCCGGGGCCCAGGTCCGCGGCCTGGGCCTCGTCGAAGAGGCGGTGGATGTTCTCGCGGAACGCCGGGCCCTTGCTGCTAGCCAAGCTCGATCACCTCCCGCGCCAGCTCGCGGAACGCGCGCGCGGCGGCTGAGTTGGTGGCGTACTCGGTTACCGGCTTACCGGTCAGCGGCGCTTCTCCGAGCTTCACCGTGTTCTTGATCATCGTGTTGAAGACCCGATGGTCTCCGAGCTCGCGCAGGTTGGCGAGCATCTCGCGCGCCAGCACGGTGCGGCCGTCGAAGAACGTGGCCAGCAGTCCCAGGATCTCGAGGTCGTGGTTCAGCTTGAGCTTGATGGTGTTGATGACCTTGATCAGCGCGGTCAGGCCCTTGATGGCGTAGTACTGGGTCTGCACCGGGATGATGACGCGGCTGCTGGCGACCAGCGAGTTGATGGTCAGGAGTCCGAGCGTCGGCGGGCAGTCGATGATGATCACGTCGAACTGCCGCTCGGCCCAGCCGGTGAGCGCGTCGCGCAGGACCATCTCGCGGCCGATGGCGGTGAACAGCTCCACCTCGGTCGAGGCCAGCTCCAGGGTCGCGGGTGCGACGGACAGGCCGGGCATCTCGGTGGTGCGCACGATCTCGTCGAAGGCCATGCGCTCCTCGGAGAGCACATCCGACATCGAGACGCGGACGTCAGAAAGCGCGATCCCCAGGCCGACGGTCAGGTTCGCCTGCGGATCCATGTCGACGCACAGGACCCGATAGCCGAGCTCTGCCAGCGCGCCGCCCAAGTTGATGGACGTCGTCGTCTTGCCGACGCCGCCTTTCTGGTTGGCAATGGAGATTACCTTGGTCAACGGATCACCCTTCGCTGCGTCGAAGTGGACTCGGGGCGTCGCGGATGCGACCGATCTCAGGATAGCCGCGGGCCATCGGCGGGGTCATCGGGGTTTTCCACAAAGGCGCGCAGTGTCGATGTCTTTGTGCAAAGACGAGCCTCTATACTCGAAGTTGTCCACCATCCTCGGGCCCATAGCTCAGTGGTTAGAGCATCCGGCTCATAACCGGCTGGTCGCAGGTTCGATCCCTGCTGGGCCCACCATCGTTCGCGGAGGACATCCCTTGTCGACGGCCGACAAGCTCGCGCACCTGGCGGAGCTGCGCGCGCAGGCGCTGCTCGGCGGGGGAGAGCGACGCATCGCGCAGCAGCACGAACGCGGCAAGCTGACAGCGCGCGAGCGCATCGAGCTGCTGCTCGACGAGGACAGCTTCCAGGAGCTCGACGCGTTCGTCACCCATCGGGCCAGCGATTTCGGCATCGACCAGGAGCGCTACCTGGGCGACGGAGTGGTCACGGGCCACGGGCGCATCGACGGCCGCACCGTGTTCATCTACGCGCAGGACTTCACCGTTTTCGGTGGCTCGCTGTCCGAGGCGCACGCCGAGAAGATCGTCAAGGTCATGGATCTGGCACTGGAGAACGGGGCGCCGATCATCGGCCTCTCGGACTCTGGCGGGGCGCGCATCCAGGAAGGCGTCGTCTCGCTCGGCGGCTATGCCGACATCTTCCTGCGCAACACGCTGGTCTCCGGAGTGATCCCGCAGCTGTCACTGGTGCTCGGGCCGTGTGCCGGCGGCGCGGTGTACTCGCCGGCGATCACCGACTTCACGATCATGGTCGACGGCTCGAGCTACATGTTCGTCACCGGGCCGAACGTGGTGAAGACGGTGACGCACGAGGAGATCGATTTCGAGGGCCTGGGCGGGGCGCGAGTCCACAATGAGACGAGCGGCGTCGCGCACTTCCTGGCGGCGGGCGAGGCACAGGCGCTGGAGCTGGCGCGGACGCTGATCGGCTACTGGCCGTCGAACAACGTCGATCCCGCACCGCGCGTCGCGGCGTGGCAGCCGCCGGCGGTTGACGGGGCAGCGCTGGACGCG
This sequence comes from Candidatus Limnocylindria bacterium, assembly GCA_035701185.1. Classification (GTDB taxonomy): domain Bacteria; phylum Chloroflexota; class Limnocylindria; order QHBO01; family QHBO01; genus DASSCW01. The sequence continues at coordinate 1,913 of DASSNX010000115.1, read as the reverse complement.
CTGATCCCTGACTCGCCGCAGCAGGCCTACGACATGCACCAGGTCATCGCCGGCGTGGTCGACCGCGACTCGTTCACCGAGGTGCATGCCGAGTTCGCGCGCAACATCATCTGTGGCTTCGCGCGGGTGGAGGGGCGGAGCGTCGGGATCGTGGCCCAGCAGCCGGAAGTGCTGGCCGGGGTGCTCGACATCGACTCGTCGGACAAGGCGGCACGCTTCGTCCGCTTCTGCGACTGCTTCAACATTCCGCTGATCACCCTGGTCGACGTCCCGGGCTTCCTGCCGGGCGTGGACCAGGAGCATCGCGGCATCATCCGTCACGGCGCGAAGCTGCTCTACGCCTACTGCGAGGCGACGGTGCCGAAGGTGACGGTCATCACCCGGAAGGCCTACGGCGGCGCCTACGACGTCATGAGCAGCAAGCACGTGCGCGGCGACCTGAACTTCGCGTGGCCCACCGCCGAGATCGCGGTGATGGGCGTCGAGGGCGCGGTCAACATCATCTTCCGCGAGCGACTGGCGTCGGCCGCGGACCCGGACGCGGAGCGCGCGCGACTGGTGGCCGAATACGAGGAGCGCCTGGCGAACCCGTACCTGGCTGCCGAACGCGGCTACGTCGACGAGGTCATCTTGCCGTCCGAGACGCGGGCCCGGGTGGCCGATGCGCTGGCACTGCTCGAGAACAAGCGCCAGTCGGTGCCGGCCAAGAAACACGGCAACATCCCGCTGTAGGGCGCGGTGTCCGTGCGCAAAGACACCGGGGCGCCGTCGGCCATTCGTCGCATCCTGGTGGCCAACCGGGGCGAAATCGCCATCCGGGTCATGCGCGCCTGCCGCGAGCAGGGCATCAGCAGCGTCGCGGTCTATTCGGATGCCGATGCCCTGGCTCCCCACGTCGCGGCGGCCGACATGGCCGAGCGCATCGGCCCGCCCGCACCGTCCGAGTCTTACCTCAACGGCGACGCTGTCCTGGCTGCCGCGCGTCGGTCCGGAGCCGATGCAATCCACCCCGGCTACGGGTTCCTGTCCGAGAACGCAGCCTTTGCTCGCGCCGTGCGCGATGCCGGGCTGATCTGGATCGGGCCGCCCCCGGAGGCCCAGGAGGCGTTGGGCAACAAGCTCGCCGCCCGCCGCGCGGCGAGCGAAGCCGGCGTCCCGGTGGTGCCGGGCCTGCTGGTGCCGCTGGACGCGGCGGTGATGCCGGACCTGTCCGGCATCGGCCTGCCGCTGATGCTCAAGGCCGCGGCCGGCGGCGGTGGACGCGGCATGCGCCTCGTCCACGCGGAGGATCAGCTCGCCGGCGCCGTGGAAGCCGCCACCCGCGAAGCGCTCTCGGCCTTCGGCGACGGGACGCTGTATGCGGAGCGCATGGTCAGCCCGGCGCGGCACGTCGAGGTCCAGCTGCTCGGCGATCAGCACGGCAACCTCGCCTGCCTGGGGGAGCGGGACTGCTCGGTCCAGCGGCGCCACCAGAAGCTGGTCGAGGAGTCGCCATCGCCGGCGGTGGACGACGCGCTGCGCGCCGCCCTCTTCGACAGCGCCCGCAAGGTGGCTGGCACGGTCGCCTTCCACAACGTCGCGACGGTCGAGTTCCTGGTCGACGCGGCGGGCAACCATTACTTCCTTGAGATGAACACTCGCCTCCAGGTCGAGCACGGCGTGACGGAGCTGGTCAGCGGGCTGGACCTGGTGGCCTGGCAGATCCGGGTGGCCGAGGGCCGGGAGCTGGACGCCTCGGTCCTGGAGCCGATGCCGCGCGGGCACGCCATCGAGGCCCGCATCTACGCCGAGGACCCGTGGGACGGCTTCCGGCCGGTGGTCGGCTCGATCACCGCCTGGCAGCCCGCCGAGGGTCCCGGCGTCCGGGTCGACCATGCCGTGGCCGAGGGTCCGCTGACGCCGGAGTACGACCC
>DASSNX010000114.1:0-4506 GCA_035701185.1 Candidatus Limnocylindria bacterium | reverse complement strand
AACGGCCCGTAGCCGAAGTCCTGGATCCAGGGCCGGACCCGCATCGGCAGGCCGGCTGCCTCCTTGTTCACCAGCTTGAGGGTGTTGTTGATGATCCCGTACGGGTGCTCGTTGGGGTTGGCGTAGCCGAAGGTGTACGGGCCGTAGTGGCTGGGGTAGACCATCGGGCTGAAGTAGTCGACGTAGGGCATGATCACCTCCGGCCGCTGGCCGATGCCCTGGTCGTCCGGCGCGATGAAGCTGATCGGGAAGCAGTCCGCGCTGAAGAAGGCGTGGGTCGTCGCCAGTCGCGTGCTGACCACCCGGAACAGCCGGCGGATGGCCGGCAGCCGGAAGGATTGCGTGTTCGGCAGGTTCGTATCGGCCACCGAGTAATCGCCGTCGCTGAAGAAGCGGACGTAGTCGAGCTGCACCTCGTCGAAGCCCTTGTCGGCCAGGTCACCGGCGATGGCCGCGATGTACTCGGCCACGCCCGGGTTGAAGGGGTCGAGCCAGATGCCGCCGCCGTAATCCTTCCAGGGCTTGCCGGTGGCGGCGTTGCGCACCGCCAGCTCCGGTCGCGAGGCGCCGACCGTGTTGTCCTTCATGACCACCATGCGCGCGATGGTGTAGATCCCGCGCGCCTTCAGCTTCGGCAGCAGCTTGGCCAGGTCGAAGATGGGATGCCGATCCGCCCCGGATTGCTTCGCCTCGGGCAGGTCGGTCGTGTAGTACAGCCAGCCGCCCGTCTCCTTGACGTCGATGACCATGGCGTTGACCTCGGTGCGGTCGATGAGCCGTAGCAGGGCGTCCAGTCGGCCCGGGCCCTCGAAGACGGCACCCGGGGCGTACAGCGCCCGCGCCTCGAAGGGCTGCAGGCGAAAGTCGGCCTTCGCCTGGCCCGTCAGCTTCATCTCCCCCAGCCGATAGCCTGCCCGCTTGAAGATGAGCGTCGCCTGCTCGGGCACGCCGGCCAGGGAGTAGTTTCCGTCGTCCGCGGTCCGCACCCACGCCGACTGGCCGTCGACGAAGACCCGCACCCCGGCGACCGGCTTGCCGCCAGTCGCCGTGACTTTGCCCTGCACGAGGTTCGAGCGCAGCTCCACGCGCAGGTCACCGTCGTCCGGAACCGGGACCGCGGCGGAGTCGTGGCCGGCGGCGGAGGCCTGCAGCTCGACGCCCCGCGCCGCCATCAGCGTGGCGCTGCCGTTGGCCCCGGTCGTGGCCGAGGCATCGCCCGCCGTGACGGTGGCATCCGGCAGCGGCGTGCCGCTGCCCCGCTCGACCACCGTCACGCTCAGCTCCCGCACCTCACCCGGCGTGGGCTGCGTGCTCGCGCCCGAAGGCACCGGGCCCGGCGAGCCGCAGGCGGCGAGCGCAACGGCCAGCGCGACGAGGGCAGCGATCGGTCGGAATGGGACGCGCGACAGGGCTCGGTTCCTCGGTCTCAGCTTGGGATTACGCCTGCCGCATGATGCCTGATTTCGGTCACTCGCCGGCCGTGCCGGCTGCGTCCGCCGCGCTGGAATCACCGGCGCCGGCCGCCGCCCGCAGCGCGCCGACGACCGGGCGCAGGTCGCCCGCATTCCCGTACAGCGCCTTGCCCGCCACCAGGATCTCAGCACCGGCGACATGCGCGGCACCGATCGTCTCCAGGTTGACACCACCATCGACCCCGATCGGCAGCTCCAGCCCGCGACGGGTGGCCTCTTCCCGCAGCGCACGGAGCTTGGGCAGCACGTCCACGATGAACGGCTGGCCACCCCAGCCGGGGTGGACGGTCATGATCAGGAGGAGGCCGAGCCGCTCGAGATAGGGGTGCGCGGCCTCGGCCGGCGTCTCGGGATTGAGGGCGAGCCCGGCTTGGCGGCCGCTGGCCCGGATCGCGTCGATCACCGCGCCGGGGTCGTCATCGGCCTCGACGTGAAAGATGATGAGGTCGCTGCCGGCCTCGGCGAAGGCTGCGGCGTATTCGAGCGGCCGGCTGATCATCAGGTGGCTGTGGTATGGGACGCTGGCGTACGGCCGCACCGCCTCGACCACGACCGGACCCATCGTGAGGTTGCGCACGAAGTGGCCGTCCATGACGTCCAGGTGGATCGAATCGACACCGCCGTCGACCGCGCGCCGCACCTCGTCGCCGAGCCGGGCGAAATCGGCGTTCAGGACACTCGCGCTGATTTGCGGGGCGCGCGAATCGCTCATCGCGAAGCGAGCGCCGGCGACGGCACGGACCGGGCGGCGCGTTGCGGCAGCGCCTTGCCGGCCAGCTGGGCATGCAGCTGCCCGCACGCCGCCTCGATCTCCCGGCCCCGCGTGTCGCGCACCGTGGTCGCCACCCCGGCCGCCTTCAGGACCGCGGCAAACGCCGCGACCCGGGCGGGCGGGGTGCCGCTCCACCGCGAGCCGGGCGTGGGGTTGAGCGGGATGAGGTTGACGTGGCTGCGCCAGCCGCGCGCCAGCTCGGCCAGGCCCTCGGCCAGCGGCAGCGAGTCGTTCATGCCGTCGATCATCACGTACTCCAGGCTGACCCGGCGGCCGCTCCGCTGCGCAAATCGCTGTCCGGCCGCGATCACCTCGCCGATCGGCCACTTGCGATTGATCGGCACCAGCTCGTCGCGCAGGTCGTCATCGGCGGCGTGCAGGCTGATGGCCAGGTTCACCTGGGGCAGCTCGTCGACCATGCGATCCATGCCCGGAACCACGCCGGATGTGCTGACTGTGATGTGCCGCGCGCCGATCCCCAGCCGCGCCGGGTCGTTCAGCAGGCGCACGGCCTCGAAGACCCGGTCGGTGTTATTCAGCGGCTCGCCCATGCCCATGAACACGATGTTGTAGTGCCCGCGGGCCGCACCGGACGGCCAATCCGCACCGAGCGCCTGCCAGGGTGGCCGATGCCAGTGCAGGACCTGGTCGACGATCTCGCCGGGGGTCAGCTGGCGGGCGAATCCCGCCTGGCCGGTGGCGCAGAACGGGCAGCCGACCGCACAGCCCGCCTGGCTGGAGATGCAGATGGTGGTGCGGGCCACCGCACCACCCCGTCCCGCGTACCGCATGAGGACCGATTCCACGCGTTGGCCGTCAGACAGCTCGTGCACCGCCTTGGCGGTCAGGCCGCCATCGGCCTCGAGCACGTGGCTGGCCGCGATGGTCGAGAAGCGATAGGCATCCGCCAGCGATGCGCGCAGGGCGGACGGCAGGTCGGTCATGGCGCCGAAGCCATCGGCCTCTGGCCGATGCACGCCCGCCAGCACCTGATCGGCCCGATATGCGGGCTCGCCGCGGGCGGTGAGCCACGCGGCGAGCTTCGCTTGCGGTACCTCGCTGATCGCCGGCCGTTCACCGGCGAGCGGCAGCTCAGTCACGGCGGCCCATGATCAGCATCAGGTAGTAGAGGAAGGTCAGCAGGGCTGTCAGCGCGGCTGCCACGTACGTCCAGGCGGCTGCCTTGAGAACGTCGCGGGCGCCGGTCTGACGCTCCCCCACCATGCCGAGGCTCGACACGAAGGCCAGCGCCTTACCGGACGCGCCGATCTCCACCGGCAGCGTCACGAACGTGAACAGGACTGCCGCAGCGAAGAAGATCAGGCCGACGTAGGCCAGCGAGAGCAGGTTGAGGATCAGGCCGCCGATGATCAGCCACGGCCCGAGGCCGGAGCCGAGCTGGACCGCCGGCACGATGGTCTGTCGCACCGCCATCCACGGATCGCGGTCACGGTCCTGCAGCGCGTGTCCGACCTCGTGGGCGATGACCGCGGCCGCGGCCACCGACAGCCCATTGGCCGGCACCGGCACGCCCAGCATCTGGGCCTGCGGGTCGTAGTTGCCAAGCTGCGGCTGGCCGGCGACCGTGCTGCTGACTCGCAGCACCTTGCCGCGCGGGTCGTAGTGGTCGGTCAGCTGTCCCTCGACCGGCTCGATGCGAACGTCGCGGAGCCCCTGCCGGTCGAGAAGCTGCCGCGCGAAATCAAAGGCGGAAAGGCGGATGCCCGAGTCGACCTTCGACCACTTGGCGTAGGTCGATCGCACGCGCCACGCGGCCCAGCCGGTGAGCGCGACGCTCGGAAGCATCACCACCAGAACGTAGATCCAGAACGATCCACCGAACATTGCGTGCTTGTTTGCTACCTCCTTGGAAGCACCGCGAGTATATCGGAGGCGTCGTGAAGGGCCGATTCGGGCATGGTGAAGACGGCGTGATCCATGCCTCCCGCCGGCACGAGTCCTGCGAGAGCGACGCAGAGAACGTCAACCAGGGGGTGCACCGATGCGAAGGCTGTTCAGAACCATGCTCGTGGCGTCGCTCGGCGCGGCCGCGGCATTCCTCTTCGACCCGGAGCGTGGCCGAACGCGGCGGGCGCGGCTGTTCGACCAGGGCGCCGCGTCGCTGCGGCGGCTGTGGCGTGGCACCGACCGCCAGCTGCGCCTTCTCGCGGGGCGCGCCGGCGGCGGACTGGCGGCGCTGCGGGTCGGCGACGACCGGGACGCGCTGGCCAACGACGCCACGCTCAAGGATCGGGTCGAGAG
>DASSNX010000113.1:0-3999 GCA_035701185.1 Candidatus Limnocylindria bacterium | reverse complement strand
ATGCTCGGTCGGTATGCCAGCCGGGGTCTGGTGCCCAGCGCAACGGCGTGGTAAGACTGGAGGTTCCCAAGGGGAGTTGAGCGTGCACAACAGCCGTGGCATGGGGCCGATGATCTCCATGGGACCCAGTGGGCGAGCGGTTTACGCCGGCTCGCCGTTCCCGCCGATCGCCGAATACGGCTTCCTGTCGGACTGCGAGACGGCGGCGCTGGTGGCGCCTTCCGGGAACGTCGAGTGGCTGTGCGTGCCCCGCATCGACTCGCCAAGCGTATTCGGAGCCATCCTGGACCGGGACGCCGGTGGCTTCAGGCTCGGCCCGTCGGACGTGCAGGTGCCCGCCTCGCGGCGCTACCTGCCGGGGACCACCGTCCTGGAGACGAGCTGGGGCACGCCCACCGGCTGGATCATCGTCCGCGACGTGCTGCTCATCGGCCCCTGGCATGCCGAAACCGAGCGCTCGCGCTCGCAGCGTCGCGCTCCCACCGACTACGACGCCGAGCACATCCTGCTGCGGACGATCCGCTGCGTGAACGGCGAGGTGCAGCTCAGCATGGACTGCGAGCCGCGATTCGACTACGGCCAGACCTTCGGCGCGTGGTCGTACACCGAGTCGGGCTACCACCAAGGGGTGTGCAGCTGCCCTTCCGACGGGCAGCAGCTGACGCTGACCAGCGACCTGAACATCGGCTTCGAGGGCCCGCGCGCGATCGCCCGAACCCTGATCAAGGAGGGCCAGAGCCGATTCGTGGCGCTCTCCTGGGGCCTGCCCTCACCGCCGCGGACGTACGACGACGCCTACCGCCGGCTGGTGTGGACGGCGCACCACTGGCAGCATTGGCTGGCCCGCGGCCACTTCCCGGACCACCCGTGGCGCACCTACCTGGAGCGCTCGGCGTTGACGCTCAAGGGCCTGACCTACGCGCCGACCGGCGCGGTCGTCGCTGCGCCTACCACCTCACTGCCCGAGACTCCGGGCGGCGAGCGGAACTGGGACTACCGCTACTCCTGGATCCGCGACTCAACCTTTGCCCTGTGGGCGCTGTACACGCTGGGCTTCGACTGGGAGGCGAACGACTTCCTCTACTTCATCGCCGATGTCGCCGGCGACGAGGAGCTGCAGGTCATGTACGGTGTCGGTGGGGAGCGCGACCTCACCGAGCGGACGCTGGATCACCTCGATGGCTACGAGGGCGCCCGGCCGGTCCGCGTCGGCAACGGCGCGTACAAGCAACGCCAGCACGACGTGTGGGGCGCGATGCTCGACTCGGTCTACCTCCACACCAAATCGCGCGATCGGCTGGATGAGTCGATCTGGCCGATCCTGGTGCGCCAGGTCGAGAAGGCGATGGCCCACTGGCGCGAGCCGGACCGCGGCGTGTGGGAGGTCCGCGGCGAGCCGAAGCATTTCACCAGCTCCAAGGTGATGTGCTGGGTGGCCTGCGACCGTGGCGCCCGGCTGGCCAGGCTTCGCCAGGACGACGAGAAGGCGACGCGCTGGCAGGCGGCGGCCGATGAGATCCACGCCGACGTCCTGGCCAATGGGCTCGATCAGCGCGGCGTCTTCACCCAGCACTACGACACTGACGCGCTGGATGCCTCGCTGCTGCTGCTGCCGCTGTTGCGCTTCCTGCCCCCGGAGGACGAGCGGATTCGCCGCACCGTCCAGGCCATCGCCGACGAGCTGACGGTGGATGGCCTCGTCCTGCGCTACAAGACCGAGGAGACCGACGACGGCCTGTCCGGCCGGGAAGGAACCTTCTCGATCTGCTCGTTCTGGCTGGTCTCGGCACTGGTCGAGATCGGGAAGCTCGACCAGGCACGCGAGCTGTGCGAACGAATGCTGTCCTTCGCCAGCCCGCTGGGGCTGTTCGGCGAGGAGATCGACCCGCGCAGCGGCCGTCATCTTGGCAACTTCCCGCAGGCCTTCACCCACCTGGCCCTGATCAACGCGGTGATGCACGTGATCCACGCCGAGGCCGATGCCGCGGCAGCCACCCCGCTGGCGCCGAAGGCGGGCGCGAAGGCGCCGGAGGTCCCCGAGCCGGAGCAGGCTCCGCTGGAGGTGGAGCCGTCGCTGGCCACCCCGCGGCCCTGGGTCGGTGGCAATGGCAGCTCGGGCAACGGGAATAGCGGCGCCGGCTGAATCGGGGATACGTCGTGGATAAGTCGCGGATCGGCCGCGAAAGTCGGGGATAACCGGGGTTGTGCCGCGTGCGCCGCGGCGCCTATCCTGTGGTCGTCCCGAAGGGGCGGCCAACGGTTCCGGAGATTGCATCAACGGGCCGGGGGCAGTTCCTCCGGGACATTTCTTTGCGCGCGGCTGCGCGCCTGGTCAGGAGCCGGCCAGGTCGCGCTGCAGGCGCCGCACCACTTCGGCCGTCTCGTCGGTCGGCTCGTGGCCCGGCTCCGAGGCCGGCCCGGCGAACGTCCCGAACTGGCGATCGCCGGCGTCTCCGAGCCCGGGCACGATGTAGCCACGCTCGTTCAGCTCGCGGTCGACGGCAGCCACATGGATGTCCACGTCCGGGTGCGCGGCCGACAGCGTGGCCACGCCCTCCGGCGCGGCGATGAGGCTCACCTGCTTGATGTTCTGCGCGCCCCAGGCCTTCAGGATGTCGACGGTGGCCGATGAGGACCCGCCGGTGGCCAGCATCGGGTCCAGGATCAGGCAGACCTGCACGGTGGCCGCGTCCGGCAGCTTGTTGTAGTACTCGACCGGCTTCAGCGTGCGCTCGTCCCGGTAGAGGCCGATGTGCCACACCTGGGCGGTCGGGATCAGCTCGAGCATGGCGTCGACCATGCCCAGCCCCGCACGGAGCACCGGCACCAGCCCGACCCTGGGCTCCACCTGCGCGCCCTCCATCGTTTCGAGCGGCGTCTGCACCGAGATCGGACGCGTGGCGAGGTCGGCCATGGCCTCGTAACCCAGCAGCCAGGTCAGCTCCCGCACCAGCTCGCGGAACTTCTTGGTGTCGGTGCCCACGTCGCGCAGGATCGACAGCTTGTGGGCGACCAGCGGGTGCTGGCTGACGTGCAGGGTGGGGTAGCGGGCGGCATCCATCGCCGGCGATTCTACGCGGGCCCGCCAGCCGCCACGGCGCTGGCGGCATCCAGCCACCGGATCCAGCGCCCGTGCGCATGGCACTCGGCCAGCAGCCGGCTGTCCTCCGAGCCGTCGGGGCGGAAGCGGCACAGGGCCAGCATCGACGGGCCATAGCCGTCGGGCGGCTCAGCGGTGAGGTCGAGGCCAAGCGAGGCGAGGATGGACTGGCCTTCGCCGGCCACCAGCCAGATGTTCCGACCACGCTCGGCAGCCAGCCGTCGAAGCTGGCCGACGAAGGTTCGGCGCAGGGCCGGCGAGACGTAGGCCAGGACCCAGGTCGAGACGACCACCAGGGCCGCTGCCCCGGGCGCGCCGGCGCCGAGCGCCGACAGGTCGGTGGTCAGGTCGCCGCGGACCAGCGGCGGCGGGTCCTGCTCTGCGATCGCCAGCGCAGCGTCCAGGATGGCCATCCGGTCGCGGTGCTCCGGCCAGACGAGCGCCCGCAGCCACGCCCGGGTGGCGGGGTCGCGCGCGTCGAGCGGGCTCAGGTCGACGCCGAGCCGCCACGCGATTGGGACGGTGGCGGGCACCGGCGGCAACACGTCGCCCCGCACCTCGCACTCCAGGCGCACCGGCGAATCGGCCACGCCGGCCTCCACCGAGCCGATGCGGAAGCTGAACCGATCGAGCAGCAGGTTCAGCCCTGCGCTTGCCCCGACCTCCAGCAGCGACAGTGGCAGGCCGCTGTCGGCTCCCACCAGGCCGAGGGCGGGGAGGGTGACGACGGTGCGCCGCGCCTCGTTGGTCTGGGTGGTGTGGCTCGCGACCAGCGCCTCGAGCTCCGGCCGGTGCGCGTCCACGAAGGCGGCAAACGTCGGGTAGAGCTGGTCGTCGACGGGCCGCGCGGCGTCGCCGGCCACGGTGGCGTAGTAGGCGCCGAGGGCGCCATCGGCTCC
>DASSNX010000112.1:0-62826 GCA_035701185.1 Candidatus Limnocylindria bacterium | reverse complement strand
GATCCCGTGCCACTGGTAGGCGAGGAAGGCGAAGCTGTTCGACTCGAGATGGATTCCGTGGCGCGCGACGCCGTAGGTGAAGGTTGCGGCGTCGGCGAGCTGACCGAAGAGGAGCCCTGCCAGCATGATCCGCGTCGCCATGAGGCCCTGCGTTGCAGAATCCGCACCAACCACGGCGTTCGGCAGAGGTCGATCGCGGGCCGCTAGATGCGGCCGCGCCAGATGCCGACAGGCTCGAAGCGCATCGGCACCTCGACGAGGATCAGCTCGCTGTCGGCATTGGCCCGAATCGGCAGCAGTGATTCGTCGGTCACCTTGACCGCGTCGCCGGTTGACAGCTGCTCGGTGCCGAAGGTGGCATCGCCGCTGATCAGGTAGCCGTAGATGCCGCGGTTCTCGCCGATCGCGTGCACGACCTCAACACCGGCGTGCAGCGAGGCGACGTGGACCGACGCGTCCTGGTGAACCCGGACCACCTCGCCGCCCTCGGGCCCGATCACCCGCAACAGCCGGTCCGTGCGGTCCTCCCTGGAGAAGATGCGCTGCTCGACGCCCGGATCGAGGCCCGCCGTATCCGGCAGGATCCAGATCTGGATGAAGCGCATGGGCTCCGTCTCCGACGCGTTTCGCTCGGAGTGCAGCGCGCCCGATCCGAGTGTCATGCGCTGCACCGAGCCAGCGGGCAGGGGACCGAATGGTCCGCCTACGTTGTCCTCGTGCCCAAACGTGCCTTCGACCACGTACGTCAGCCCCTCGACGTCGCGGTGCGGGTGCAGCGGCCAGACGGCACCCGGGACGAGCCGATCGTCGTTGAAGACGCGCATGGCGCCGAACGAGTCGTTCTCGGGATCACGGTAGGTGTCGAAGCTGAAGTGCCAGCGAGCGCGGAACCACCCGCCATCAATGTCGTGGATGTCCTTGTCGCGGCGGACGGTGAGCATTGGCAGATCCTCCAGGGTGCTCGGGAACGAGCACCGATCAAGTCTGCTCGGTCGCGGCAGTTCCCGCTCGGCACCGGTTCTGCTGAAGGGTCGGCATGCCATACAGCACGATCTCAGACCTGCCCAAGGAACAGACCGACCAGTACTCGACCCACCAGAAGCACGCCTTTCTGAAGGCGTTCAACAGCGCGCTGGAGGAGTACGACGGCGATGAGTCGAGGGCATTCGCCGTGGCGCACACGGCGGCCCAGAACGCGCCGCGCGAGGAGCCTGAGGACTAGGCCGCAGCTCTACTTCGGGAAGTCGTCGTGACCGGTGACCTTGACCGACTCCATCACCATCAGCTCCCGGCAGTAGAGCAGCACCGCGGGCGGGTCGTAGTCATAGGCGCCGGCCTCGCTGTCTGACGGCGGGTCGAAGGCGCACGTTTCGGCCACCGGGTCGTCGACGGTGACCTTCAGCCGCACGAGGTCGCCGACCTTCGGGACCTCGGCGTCAGGCGGGACCGCGAAGTTGACGGCGGGGTACATGGCGCCGGGCGCCGCGATGACCTCATGCTGCGCGGCATCCGCCAGCCATTCAGGTGTGGCGCCAGGAGTGACGCCGCCGCAGCCGTCGCACCCATAGCGGCCCTCGAGGGTGACGGTCTTGCCGCCCAGGCAGACCAGCCGCTCCCACGGCGTCAGGTGGTTGGCCAGGGTGTCGAGAGTGATCGGTCCGGCAGGACAGCTCACCTCGGCAAGCGCCACGTATGGCTGGTCGGTGTCGCCGGCCGCCATCCAGCCGGTCTCGTAGCCGCCCGGGAAGACGTCCTGGAACGGCCACACGTCGCGGCCATCGGCATAGGCGACCCGATACCAGGCGAAGCCATCGGCCATGACCGGGCCATAGTCGATCCGGTTCTCGACATACGCCCAGTCGCTGAGGTGCATGCGATCCACCACGGAGCCCGCCAGCGATGGCTCCCTCCGGAGCCGGACGAAGTCGACCGTGATCCTGATGACGGCACCCGGTGGCAGCATGCCCTTTGGCAGCTCCGGAGCCGATGGCTGCGGCACGGCGGTGGCGGTGGGTGCCGAGGTGGCCGTCGCGCCGATCGAGGCCGTCGGAATCGCGCTCGAACTGGCCGATGGCGTGGGGCTGGATGACGCGTCGGCGGGCGGACTGCTGAGCACCAGCGCGACCACGATGACCAGGGCGAGCACGGCGATCAGGGACACCCCCACGATCACGGCCCATGGCGGTCCCTGCGCGGCACGAGCAGGCCTGCCTGTCATTGCGTTGCCTCCAGCCTCCCTGCATCAATGATGCGCTGCAGGAACTCCCTCGTGCGCGGCTCTTTCGGATGTCGAAAGATCTGGTCGGGCGGTCCCTGCTCCAGGATGCGGCCGCCATCGAGGAAGAGGACCCGGGATGCGATGTCGCGGGCGAAACCCATCTCGTGGGTGGCGATGATCATGGTCATGCCCGCGGCAGCCAGCTCCCGGATGACGTTGAGCACCTCGGCTACCAGCTCCGGGTCGAGCGCCGAGGTCACCTCGTCCAGCAGCAGCAGGTCCGGCTGCATGGCCAGGGCCCGGACGATGGCCACGCGCTGCTGCTGCCCGCCGGAAAGGCGGTCCGGGTAGTCGTCACGCTTGTCGGCCAGGCCGAAGCGCTCCAGCAGCTCGGTGGCCCGCGCCTGCGCCTCTGCCGACGAGAGGCCCAGCACCTTCCGCGGGGCAAGCGTCACGTTCTGCAGCACCGACATGTGCGGGAACAGGTTGAAGGCCTGGAACACGATGCCGATCCGGCGGCGGATGCGGTCGACGTCCACGCCCTCGGCGGTGATCTCCTGCCCCTCGACCACGATCCGCCCGGCGTCGATCGGCTCGGTCAGGTTGATGCAGCGCAGCAGCGTGGACTTGCCGGATCCGGATGCGCCGATGACCGCCACGATCTCGTGCTCGGCCATGGCCAGGTCGATCCCGCGCAGGACGGGGAGCGGCCCGAATGACTTCCACAGGCCTTCCACCTGCAGCGCCGTCCCGTTGGCCGGCCCCATCGGCCCGGTCATCGGCTCCCTCATCGGATCGGTCAACGGCCGAAGCCCAGCAGCCGGCCACGACGCGCGCGCCGCGCACCGGCCTGCACCGTGGCGGCGTAGCGGCGATCCCGTTCCCGCGCGACCAGCCAGTCGGTGAGCCGCGCCAGCGGGATCGTCACGGCCAGGAAGACGAGGGCGGTGACGAGGTACGGGGTGAAGTTGAAGGTTGCCTGCTGGCGAATCTGGGTCTGCCGGAAGATCTCCACCACGCCGATGAAGGAGACCAGCACGGTGTCCTTCTGGAGGCCGATGAAGTCGTTGAGCAGCGGGGGCACCACGCGTCGGATGGCCTGCGGCAGGACGACGTAGCGCAGGGCCTGCAGCTGGCTGAGGCCCAGCGAGCGGGCCGCAGCCGCCTGCGACGGATGCACCGACTCGATGCCGGCGCGATACACCTCGGACACGTACGCGGAGTACAGGAGCGTGAGCGCCACCACGCCCCAGAAGAACGGGTCGTTCGGCACGCCGGGCATGCGCAGGCCCGGGATGCCGAAGCCCAGGACGTAGATGACCAGCACGCCGGGCAGTGCCCGGAACAGGTCGGCGTAGATGGTGGCCAGCAGCCGCAGCGGGAAGAACACGGGCCCGGGGAGGCTGCGCAGCACGGCGATCACCAGCGCCAGCGCCAGGATCAGCACCTCGGCGATCACGAACAGCGCGATATTCGTGCCGAACTTGGCGACGATTCCCGGAGCCGAGACGGCGAAGTTCTCGCCGTCCAGGAAGGCGTTGCGCACGCGCTCCCAGCCGGGGGAGTTGACGACCAGGAAGCCGAGCGCCGTGAAGACCACGACCGTCGAGGCGGCCGCGATCAGCAGGGAGCGGCCACCTCCCGTTCCGCGCCCGCGGCGAGGGGGCGGGGGGACCTCGTCAACGACCTGCTGCGGACCGCTCACCGCCGCATCCCGCCGCCCCGCCCGGGCCTACGGCTTGATGAACGGCGCGTCCAGGTAATCCTTCATCCAGTCGTTGGCGATCGAGTCGAGCTCGCCGTTCTCGCCCATGGTCGTGAGCGCCTGGTTGACGCAGTCGGTCAGCGGGCTGCCCAGGTCCAGGACGAAGCTGAAGTGCTCCTTGTCGGCGGGGTCGGACTCGAACTGGCCGACCACCACGCCGTCCTTCATCTCCACGTTGACGATGTAGAACGCCGTGGCCAGGTCGAACAGGACGCCGTCCACCTGGCCGGCCTCGAGGGCCGCCTTGGCCGCGGTGTTGTCGTCGTAGACCCGGGGCTCCTTGGCCGGCTTGATCTTGTCGGTGATGTAGGTGAGGCTGGTGGTGTTGCCGGCCGCGCCCAGCTGCGCCTGCGCGACTTCGGCCACCGTCTTCGCCTTGGCAAGCGGGGAGCCGGCGTTCGTCACCAGCGCCTGGTTGCTGAACCAGTAGCCCTCGCTCAGGTCGACGGCCTTGGTGCGCTCCTGGGTGAACGAGACCTGCGCCAGGTAGACGTCGAAGTCCTTGGGTCCCGGCGCAATGGCGTTGTTGAACGGCACGGGCACCCAGGTGACCTGGTCCTTCGAATAGCCCAGCTCGTCGGCGAGCGCGAACGCCACGGCGCTCTCGAAGCCGCGACCGTTGGTCGGGTCGCCGAACTCCCACGGATCGGTCTTCGACTCGCTCTTCTTGGGCGGATCGAAGTACGGCGGGAAGGCCGGGTTGTCGGTGCCGACGGTGAAGGTGCCGGCGGTCTTGGTCTGCATCGTCTCCGGCGTGCAGGCGGCAGCCTGGGAGGCCGATGCGGACGCTGACGCCGCGGTGCTCTGCGCCAGGGACGGAGTGACGCTGGCCCCAGGCGTACAGGCCATGAGCAGCACCGCCACGGCGGATACGGTCGTCAGGGTCACGGCTCGGGGCGAGGTGCGCATCTCGGAGAGCTCCTGGGCGGTGAAGTGGTGGAAGGCGCGAGTGTAGCGCAGCGCCCTCGAGAAGCCGATGATGCGTGATACCGCCCACAACCGAGATGCAGGTGAAGAGATGCTGAGCGACGCGCTGCTGGTCACCACGATTGCGGTGAACGACCTTGACGAGGCGAGGCGGTTCTACGGGGAGCAGCTCGGCCTGCCGCTCCTCGACGAAACGCCGTTCGCGCTGCGCTTCGGGGCGGGCCACGGCGCCCAGGTATCGGTCCGCCGCGGGCCGCCGAACGTCGGCCAGACCGTGGGCCACTTCGAGGTCGCCGACATCGAGGCGGAGATGGCGACGCTCCGCGACCGCGGTGTCACGTTCGAGGAGTACGAGCAGCCGAAGACGGAGAACGGGATCGCCCAGATCGGCCCGGCCCGTGGGGCGTGGATGACGGATCCATCCGGCAACGTCATCGGCCTGCGGGAAGGACCGGTACCCGGCCGCTAGACCGACAAGAAGAGCCGGCCCCCGGGCGGGGACCGG
Source organism: Candidatus Limnocylindria bacterium (assembly GCA_035701185.1). Classification (GTDB taxonomy): domain Bacteria; phylum Chloroflexota; class Limnocylindria; order QHBO01; family QHBO01; genus DASSCW01. The sequence goes on along the minus strand of DASSNX010000112.1, from coordinate 57,411 downwards.
CTCCGCGTCGCTGGGTGGGTCGCTACATCAGGCCGACGACGTGCCCCTCGGGATCGGCGAACAGCGCGATCGTCGTCTCCGGGGCCACCTCCGTCAGCGGCATGATGACCTTGCCGCCGGCGGCCTCGACCCGCTGCAGCGTGGCCTGCGGATCGTCGGCGTCGACATAGAAGGTTACGAGGCCCGTGCCGCCGTCCTGCGCCGCCCCGATGCCGGCCGACAGCTCATCCTGACGCAGCATGCCGTAGCCGCCCGGGTTGTTGGTGTCGAGACTCCAACCGAAGACGTCGCTGTAGAACTTCTGCAGTGCGGGGCCGTCCTTGCCGGTCACCTCGACGTGAATGATCTTGTTGCCCATGGTCGGTGTTCCTCCGCGTGGATGGTTGCGCTTCCGCGCCCTACATCCCCACGACGCCCGGGCTGACGACAGATCGACAGGCGCGTGCCGCTACGGAGCGGCCAGGTCAGCGAGGGCAGGGCCGCTCAACTGGTAGCGAGGGTCCGCCGCAGCCTCCCGCCAGGCGGTCAGGCTGGATGGGGAGGAGTCGATCCGCCAGTCCGCGTGCTCAGGCCGATGGTGGTCGAACCACACCACGGCGCGGATCTCCGGATGCCGTCCCGGAATCGCGTGGAGGAGCGCCTCGCGCATCCAGGCCGCCTTGTCGCCGCCGCGCTCGGCGCAGCCGACCTCGGCCAGCATGACCGGCGCCGCCGGCATCAGCTCGCTGATGGCCGCCAGGCTGGCGCCGAAGACGTGATCAAAGCTCGGCCAGCGCTGCCACGGCCGGCGGCGGCCCCAGTTGTAGCCGTCCAGCGCCGGCCAGTCGACGAGGTGCGGTCCCGGGAAATAGGCGCGCAGGTCGGCGACGCCGCGTCCGTTGACGTACGGGCTCCAGACCCAACGCACGTTGGTGGCGCCGGCGCCGTCAAACGCCGACCGGACGTGCTCCCAGGCCGATCGGAACGTGGCGGGCGAGCCGAACCAGGGGATCTGCGGCAGGTTCATCTCGTGCGCGAAGCGCACGAACAGCGGCTGACCGTAGTCGGCGACCGCCCGGGCGTAGGCGGTGAGCTGCGCATCCCATGCGCCATCGATGATCGGCTGCAGCCCCTGCCACGGCTCCCAGCTGACCATCGGCACGGCGCCGAGGTCGTGGACGAAACGTGCCGCTTCGGGGTCGAAGACCGGCTCGCCAGTCCAGCGCCGGAAGTAATGGACGATGGCCGGCGCGCGGCCCGCCCGCTCGGCGTACCTCGCGACGGCGTCGCGATCCACCGGGAACCCGGCGGGGTAGACGCCGAGCGCGATCCCGCGCGGCGCCACCCGCGGTAGGTGGTCAGCGAGCGCGGAAGCTCGGTCGCTTGGTGCGTCGGGCGCGAAGGGCGGCGAGGCGGGCGCGTCGCTGCTCGTTGCTGGTGTGACTCCGCAGGGCCTGGATATGCTGGAGCGACTCCAGGTGCCGGCGGCGAACCGTCGAGATCGAGGCGACGTCACTCACGAATGATGCGGTCATGCCGCGCCGTCATGCACGTCGCGTGCCGGGACAGGCGCCATGGGCTCAGAGGTCGGCGTTGAAGGTGTCGCACTGGTTCGGGTCACCCGACTGCCAGCCGGTCGTGAACCACTGCTGTCGCTGCTCGGATGAGCCGTGGGTCCAGGCCTCGCGGTCGATGCGACCCTGCGTCTCCTTCTGGATCCGGTCGTCGCCGACGGCGCTGGCCGCATCGAGCGCCTGGGCCACCTGCTGCTCGGTGATCGGCTCCAGGATGGTCTCCTCGGCGTGGTTGGCCCACACGCCGGCGTAGCAATCGGCCTGGAGCTCGGTGCGCACCGATCCCGAATTCGCCCCCGTCCCGCCGCTGTTGCGCAGGTCGCCGAGCAGGTCCTGGACGTGATGGCCGTATTCGTGGGCGAGGACGTAGCCCTCGGCCAGCGGGCCTCCCTCGGCACCGAACCGCGACTTGAGCTCGTCGAAGAAGCCGAGGTCGATGTACACCTGCTTGTCATTGGGGCAATAGAACGGTCCAACCTGGCTGGTGGCCTGGCCGCAGCCGGTGTTCACCGCACCCGTGAAGAACGTGGTCGGGGCAGGCTGATAACCACTGAGCCCCTCGCTCCAGAACTCCTGGATGGAGTTGACGAAGCCGACGATGCGGCAGTCCTCGCGCTGGTTGGCGTCCTCGCCGGTCTTGCACTCCTGTTCGAGGTCGCTCTGCTGCCCACCGCCGACGGTGACGTTGTTCAGCAGGTTTGTCACGTCCGACGGGTTGCCGCCGAGCAGCAGGACCGCCACCAGCAGCACGATCCCGCCCAGCCCGCCACCGACGGCCAGGCCACCGCCACCGCCGCGCAGGTCACGGACCTGCCCGGGATTGAGTCGCGCACCACGGCGGAACGTCATGTCGGAGCAATCCTCTACGAGTTGGCAAGCGCCTGCACGGAGCAAGTCGCGCGCCAGTGCGTGGCATGCCACTTGGTGTCGGGAACGGGCATGGCACGCCTGACCCGCGCAGACCGACAGTCCGTGGCCGATGCCGAGCTGATCGCCTGGTTGCTCGACAACAGCATCCCGATCCCGGGCACCGGGCGACGGATCGGGCTGGACGCCGTCATCGGCCTGGTCCCCGGGCTCGGCGACATTTTGGCCGGCGGCCTGGGACTGCTCATCGTCGCCCGCGCCGTCCAGCGCGGCCTGCCGACGGTCGTGCTGGCCCGGATGCTGGCCAACGTCGCGCTCGACTTCGCCATCGGCTCAGTGCCGATCATCGGCGACGCCTTCGACCTCTGGTACAAGTCGAACGCCCGCAACGTCGCGCTGCTGCGTCGCTACGCCGACAACCCCAGCGCCTCGACGGCCGGCCAGTGGGCGTTCTTCCTCGGGTTGCTCGCGGTCATCGGCGCCATGGCCATCGGCTTCGTCTGGTTGGTGTGGGCAGCGCTGTCGGCGCTCTTCGGCTGAACGATCGGCGTGGCACGCCCTCTGCATTCAGCCATGCCCGCAAACACACCGACGAAGAGGAGTGCTCCCCAATGGAGCCGATTGTCATCATCGTGGCGGCCATCGTGGTGGTCGCCGCCGTCGTGGCGGCGTTCTACGCCTGGAGCCGCAGCCGGCGAACCCAGGAGCTCAGCAGCCGCTTCGGGCCGGAGTACTGGCGCGCGGTCGAGGAAACCGGCGATCGCCGCGAAGCCGAGCAGGAGCTGGCGGCGCGGCAGGAGCGGGTCGAGCGGATGGAGATTCGGTCGCTGCCGCCCGAGGAACGCGAGCGGTACGCCGCCGAGTGGCGCAGCGTCCAGGCCCGCTTCGTGGACGATCCGTCGGGTTCGATCTCCCTGGCCGATCGGCTGGTCCAGGAGGTCATGCGGGCCCGCGGCTTCGACATCGACACCGACTTCGACCAGCGCGCGGCGGACGTTTCCGTCCACCACGCGCAGGCGGTCAGCGACTACCGGACGGCCCATGACATCGCCGAGCGTCACGCGGCCGGCGGAGTGCCGACCGAGGAGCTGCGCCAGGCGATGGTCCATTACCGGGCCGTCTTCGACGACCTGCTGCAGGTCGAAACCCGAGAGCCGGCGACCGCCGGCGCACGTTCTTGAACGAGGATTCCATGACACCTGAACAGGAAGCAGCCGTCGATAACCTGGCCGAGTCACAGTCGAGCGTGTCGACCGCCGACCTCGCCACGGCGGGAGAGCGTGACAGGCAACCGGCGGTGGCGACGCCCGCGGCGGACAGCGCTCCGCCAGTCGCCACCGGTCCGACAGCCGATGCCAGCTCGACGGAGACGTCGGCAACCGACGTTCCGGCAAATGACGTCGGCGTTCAGCCACGCCAGCCGGAGCAACATCCGACGACCGGTGACCGGTCAGCCGAACAGCGGGAGGTCGAGCGGACGCCGGTGATGTCCGGCGACGCCGCCGAGCAGTACCGCGCCCGCTGGCAGGAGACGCAGGCCGACTTCGTTGACGACCCGCGCTCGGCGGTGGCCACGGCCGATGCGCTGGTGGCGGAGGTCATGAAGCGCGTCGCCGAGGAGTTCGCCAACGAGCGCAACGGCCTGGAGCGGCAGTGGAACGAGGGCGGCGAGGCGTCGACCGAGGACCTGCGGGTGGCGTTCCAGCGCTATCGGTCCTTCTTCAGCCGGTTGCTCAGCCTCTAGATCAGTCGGGCGGGGCCGGTCGCGCGCCGGCCTCGTCGGTCAGCAGCGCGGCCAGCTCACGCGCGTTGGTGGTGCCGTAGTTGGCGTAGCAGTTGTTCATGAGGACGTGCACGTTGCGTGCGGCCTCGGCCGCCTGACGTACCCGTGGCACCCACTCGTCCAGCTCGTCGGTGTCGTACAGGTAGCGGAAGCGTTCGACCACCGGGATGTTCTTCGCTTCCCACGTCTCGGTCCGCCGGCCGTGGAAGCGCACGACGGCCAGGTCGGGTGACGTGACCGCGTAGATCGGTGGCAGCGCGGTGCGGGTCTGCGGCTCGTCGACCATCACGAACGGGATCTGGTACTTCTCCAGGAAGCGAAGGGTCCGATCCGCGTTCTTCTCGTTGAACCACGTCCCGCTGCGGAACTCGACCGCCATCGGCACCTCGCCCAGGCGCCGGCGAGCCTCGACGATCGCGTCCCGCGACTCGTTCGACGGGTAGAACCAGCGTGGGTACTGCAGGAACACGGCGCCCAGCTTGCCCGCCGAATAGAGCGGCTTCAGTGCGTCCAGGAACGTGTCCCAGATGGCGTCGTACAGCTCGGCCGGCAGGTCTTTGCCGTAGATCCGCTTCTTGTCGGCCAGCTCGATCGGGACGTCTTCGCGAATCTCCTTCGGCAGCCGCTTCACCTCGGATGGCTGGCCGGTCATCAGCGCATGGGCCTTGATGTCGAAGGTGAACTCGGGTGGGGTGCGCTCGAGCCACAGCTCGCCCATCTGCCGGGTCGGCAGCGCGTAGTAGGTCGCGTCGACTTCGACGATCGGGAACTGATCGGCGTAGTAGCGCAGCCGCGCCTCGGCGTTGGTGGCATCGGGCGGGTAGAACACGCCCGGGGCGGTCATGGTCGGGTCGGTCCACGACGCGGTCCCGACACGCACGACCGCGTCACCGAGCTGCAGCGGATGCCGCGGCGCCTCCGCCCGCGCCTCTCCCCGCTGGGCCGATGCGTCCGCGCCCGGGTCGTGGTCAGCTGCCATGCAGCCAGTGTAGGGATGGCCATGTACCGACGCTGCCCGGCGGTCGTACGATCGGTCGAAGATGCTCCGCAGCCTCTCCTCCGCCCTCCGCGCCCTGCGCGAGGTGGTTGCCAATCCGGATATTCGGCGCGCCCAGCTGGCCTGGATGCTGGGCTACGCCGCTGACTGGGCGTGGCTGGTCGCGCTCTTCGTCTACGCCTTCGGCGTGGGTGGCGTTGCGAGCGTCGGGCTGATCGGCGTGGTCCGCACGATTCCCGCGGCGGTCCTGGCGCCCGTGATGTCGACGCTGACCGATCGGCTTCCGCGACACCGCGTGCTGCTGGGGATCTACGCCGGTCGGGCCGCCCTCGTGGGCCTGGCCGCGGCGGCCGTGGCGGGCGGCCTGCCAGCGTGGGTCGTGTTCGTGCTGGCTCCGGTGGATGGGCTGCTGGCGGTGATGCACCGGCCGACCTATATGGCGCTGCTGCCATCGCTGGCACGCTCGCCCGAGGAACTCGTGGCGAGCAACGCTGCCAGCGCGACGATGGAGGGCATCGGGACCCTGATCGGCCCGGCCGTCGGTGGCGCGCTCGTCGCCGTGGCCTCGCCGGCAGTCACCTTCGGCATCCCAGCCGGCATCTTCGTCGCCGCCGCCGGCGCCGTGGTCGCGATCCGGCCGGCCCAGCGGCTGCGCACGACGATCGCCGGGCGCAACGGCTGGTCGCGGCTGCTGGGCGGTCTGGCGGCTCTCGGCCAGCAGCGCCACGCGGCCTTGATCCTGGCCATGTTCGGCGCGCAGATCCTGGTGCGCGGCATCCTCAACGTGCTGCTTGTCGCGGCATCGGTCCAGCTGCTCGGCCTCGCCGAACAGGGCGTGGGCCTCCTGAACGCTGCCATCGGGGCCGGCGGGCTCATCGGCGCGCTGGCGGCGATGACGCTGGTCACGCGTCCACGCCTCGCCCCGTTCATGGCGCTCGGCCTCGTCCTGTGGGGCACGCCCATCCTGGTCATCGGCCTCGTCCCGGTCGCCGCGGTTGCGGTCGCCGTCCTGGTCGTGCTGGGTGCCGGCAATGCGGTCCTCGACGTTTCGGGCTTCAGCCTGCTGCAGCGCACGGTGCCAAACGCTGTCCGCGGCCAGGTCTTCGGGGTGCTCGAGGCGCTCGTGATGCTTGGCCTCGGCGCCGGCTCGGCGCTGGCTCCGCTGCTCGTTGCCGCGTTCGGCGTGGGAGGTGCGCTGGTCGCAACCGGACTGCTGCTGCCCGCGGTCGCCATTGTGTCCTGGCCGGGCGTTCGTCGTGCCGATAGCCGCGCCGTGATCCCGGCTCGAGAGCTCGAGCTGCTGCGGCGGGTGCCGATGTTCAGGCTCCTCCCGCTGACCGTCCTGGAGCAGGTCGCCGATGCCGCGGTGGAGGAGCGGTTCGCTGCTGGTTCGCTGCTAATTGTGCAAGGCGCGACCGGCGACAGCTTCTACATCCTTGCCGACGGCGCCGCCCGGGTATCAGTGGACGGCCGGCCAGTTCGAGAGTTCGCGCCGGGCGACTGGTTCGGCGAGATCGCGCTGCTCCGGGATGTCCCCCGGACAGCCTCGATCACCGCGGAATCGGACGGAAGCGCCTTCGTCATCAGCCGCGAGGCGTTCCTGTGCGCGGTGACCGGCGATCGTCAGAGCCTGGCGGCGGCGAACGCCGTCATCACCGAGCGAACCGCGGTCGCGAGCTAGCTCTCGGCCAAGAAGGGCAAGACCGCCGCGTGAAAGGCATCGGGCGCTTCCCATTGGGGCTGGTGACCAGCACCCTTCACCAGCTCGAGCCGCGCGTCGGGGATCAGCTGCACCAGCCGGCGGGCGATCTCAACGGGCACGATCGCGTCGTCGGAGCCCCACACGACCAGGGTGGAAACAGGGATCGCCGTCGCGGCCGACGCCAGGTTGCTGCGCACTGAGGCTGCGGTTGCGGCCAGCAGCTGCAGCGGGTTCGCCTCCAGGATCGTGCGGGCCACGACCCCTACCGACCGCGCATCGCTGACGGTGGCTGGTCGGGCGAGACCGCGCAGACGCGCTGGCAGGGGATCGGCCGGCGGCAGGGCCGGCACGTCCACGAGCACGAGGCGCTCCACCAGATCGGGACGCCGCGCGGCGAGCTCCATGGCCACCAGTCCGCCGAGCGAGTGGCCCATCACCGCCACTGGCTCAGGCTCATCCTCCAGCGATTCCGCCAGCCGCTCGGCCTGGTCGCTGAGCCGGAAGCGGGCACCGCCGCCGCGCGCGAAGAGCTCGACGATCAGCAGCCGATGCCGCTCTCCCAGTGCCGCGAGGTTGTGCCGCCACACTCGGTGCGAGCTCGACAACCCGTGGATGAGCAACAACCCCGATCCGCTGGGCAGCCCATGGTGGTGCAGGCGCATGCGGACATGGTGCTCCGCCTGCCTGCGGCCGGACTGCGGTGGGGACGCGTCTCGCTCGGCGGGCGAGCAGGCATCGGGCTATCCTTCGCGCACACCGGTTCCGACCGCGAACCGCCCACGCCGTGGAGGCCGATGATCCGATGACCATCCGCGAAGGCACGCTGCTCGAGCGCATCGATGCGCTGATCGCCGAGCGCCACCTGCTCAAGCACCCGTTCTACACGAAGTGGCGCGAGGGGACGCTCAGCCGAGAGGCGCTGCAGGAATACGCCCGCCAGTACTACGCCTTCGAGTCGACCTTCCCACGGCTGCTCTCCGCGCTGCATTCGCGGACCGATGACGCCGCCGTCCGCCAGTCGATCCTCGACAATCTCTGGGACGAGGAGCACGGCGAGGTGAACCACGCCGAGCTGTGGCTGCGCTTCGGTGAGGGGATCGGCGTTGATCGCGCCGAGGTCCGCCAGGCGGAGCGCAATGACGGGACCGAGCAGCTGCTGACCACCTACTGGTCGGCCGTCACCGAGGCTCCGCTGGCCGCCGGCGTTGCTGCCCTGTATGCCTACGAGGGCCAGGTTCCGGAAGTGGCCACCGAGAAGATCAATGGGCTGCGTGATCACTACGCGGTCGACGACGCCCGGACACTCTCCTTCTTCACGGTCCACTCCACCCTCGACCTCGAGCACTCGGGCGCCGAGCGGGAGATGATTGCTTCCCTGGCCACCTCCGAGGCCGATGAGGAGGCTGCCGTGGCCGCCACCAGTGCCGCCCTCGACGCGTGGTGGGGCTTTCTGTCCGCCGTCGACGCGTAGCGTTCTGCCGGTTGATGCCGGTGGCATATCAAAGGTCGAAGGAGCTCTCCCGTGGGGGATGCTCCTTCGACGCTCATGCCGCCACAAGCATGAAAAGTCGAGGGAACTTCGCTAGCAAGTCAGGACGAGCTTCAGTCCGACGGCTCGGGCAACCCGAGAAAGCTCAGCAAGAGCGCGAGCTTGTGCGACACCACGCTCGAGATGACTGACTCGGGGCTGGGTGACCTGCGCCGCCCGTGCCACTGCACGCTGGCTGAGCCCCGCGGCCAGACGGGCCTGGCGGATCTCGGTGCCCAGCTTCCGGGCCAGCTCGCGCCCATGCGCTTCGGCATCGCCACTCGATCTCCTGCGTCCAGCCAATGTGCCGATGGTGTCTCGGGGCCGATGACTCCCCACTTACCGTCCGCTTACCGGGCGTAGCTCAGCAGTCGAAGACGTACCAGCAGAGCTCGTTGCGGAGCCGCTGGTCGTCGAGCACCAGTTCGCGGACGGCCTCCGGCAGCCGATCGCGCTGCCAGCTGCACTCCTCGCGTTGCGCCTTCTCGGCGTCCGCCGCCGGCGCGGCCGCTTGGGCCGCCCTGATCGCGTAGGCGGCGGCGCCAAGCTCGTGGGCTGCCACGTGGGCAACCGCCGCAGCCTGGGCCGCGGCGTACGCCGCATGGCGTGCGGCGCCCCGAAGGTCGCGAGCGGCGCCGTTGGCGTGGCCGGCCGCCGTGCGGGACTCCGTCATGGTCACCTCGCCGCGTGCCCACGCCCGGGCCAGCTCGATCGCGCGACGCGGACGGTCGTCCATCGGCCGTTCCCGCTCGAAGAGTGGGAGCACGTGCTCCGCACAGTCCGCTGCCCAGGTCGCGAGGTGGTGGTGATCAGCATCGGTCAGCGTGCCTCCGCGCCGGATGGTGATGAGCCTGGGGTCGCGGACCTTGCTCAGGATCACGCGGCGGTCAGCGCAGCGGCCATCGCGTCGAAGAGGACGGTGTGGCGCTCGACGTCCGCCTCGGTCGCCTGGGGCGCAACGAGCGCCATGTTGTGGAACGGGGTCAGCAGCACACCGCGGTTCAAGGCCCAAAGATGGGTGAAGCGCTGCAGCTCGAAGTCGTCCATGGCGGCGGCCTGTGAGCCGTTGCGGGGCGCATCAGGCCCGAACAGGTATTCCGCGCGACAGCCGAGGCGGGTGACGTGCCAGGGCAGGCCGTGCTTCGCGATGGCCGTGGCCACGCCATCGGCCCAGCGCTCGGCCAGCGGAATGCTGCGGGCGTAGGCGTCGTCGGTCAGGACCGAGGACAGGGTGGCTCGCATGGCGGCCAGGGACAGGGCGTTGCCCGCCAGGGTGCCGCCGATGCCGCCCAGATCGGCATGCTCGAGCTCGATGTGCTGCGGGATGGCGGCGGCAACCTCGGCCGTGAAGCCATAGGCTGCCGCCGGCAGGCCGCCGGCGATCGGCTTGCCGATGACCAGCATGTCCGGCTGGAGGCCGTTGGCCGCGGTGTAGCCACCGGGTCCGGCGCAGATGGTGTGCGTCTCGTCGATGATCAGGAGCGTCCCGGTCTCGCGCGTCAGGCGACGCAGCGCGTCGTGGTAGCCGGGCTCGGGGTGGACGATGCCGATGTTCGTCATCACCGGTTCGGCCAGGACGGCCGCCACCTCGCGATCCTCGAGCGCCGCGGCGAGCGCGTCGATGTCGTTCCACTCGACCACGCGCGTGGTGACGGCCGGGTCCACTGGCGGGCCAAGATTCCCAGTGCGGGCGACCTCCCGACCGTCGCGCAGCGTGACGAACGACTCGTCGACCGTGCCGTGATAGCAGTAGTTGAAGATGAGCACCTTCGGCCGGCCGGTCAGCTCGCGCGCCAGGCGCAGGCTGAACCGATTGGCGTCGGTGGCGGTCAGGGCGAACTGCCACGATGGCAGGCCGAAGCGTCGGGCCAGCTCCTCACCCACGTAGGCCGCGTCCTCGGTGGGCAGCATCAGGGTCAGGCCGCGTCGCGCCTGGGCAGCGATGGCGTCAACTGTCGCGGGCGGTGCATGCCCGGTCATCGCGCCGGTGTCGCCGAGGCAGAAGTCGACGTAGTCGTGCTCATCGACGCAGCTGAAGTGGCCGCCGCTGGCCTCGGCCACGAACGGGGGAAAGGCGCCCGGCCACTTGGTCATCCAGTTCATCGGCACGCCCCAGAGCAGCGAGCGCTGCGCGCGGTCGAAGAGTTCTGCCGACCGCGGATGGGCGTCGGCGAATCGTTGCTGCTCATCGGCCATCAGGGCGGCCAAACGGTTGCGATCGAGCGTCGTCATCGGCGCAGATGATGCCAGCCGTGACAGCGAAGCTGTCGCGTAGGCGGCGGATCCTCTGTCCGTCGCGTTCCCGAACGCCGGTCGGCTGGTTGACTGTAGGCACCACTACCTGACGGATACCGTTGCACGTGTCGAATTGAAGTGGTGCAGTGTGGTCAGGTGGGGACAGGAATAGGACAGATGGGCTAGCCCGCAGCCGCAGTTGCGCATAGACTGCGCCTCCCGGGCAGGAGTCCCACCCTGGTCTCGGCACCGAGCTTAGCGAGGCAACCGTTCAGATGACTTCACGCGTTCTCCTCACTCGTGCCCTGCGTGTCCTCGTGGCCGCCATGCTGCTGGTGACCATCTCGAGCGGGATGGCATTGGCCAAGAACCCAAACATCAACCTGAAGGGCACCGCGACCGCCGTTCCAGGAATTGTTTCCGCCGGCGCGCTGGTCCGGTTTGACTACACCATCACGAACAACTCGAACTCGAACTATTCGAGCTTCTTCGTGGATGCGACGACGCCTGACAAGGCCACGGGTGGCCAGCTGGTCGCCATCTTGGTCGACGCGACCGTTACGCCATCCACCACTGCCCCGAAGGCGTGCATGATCACCTCAACCGGTGACCTGCACTGCTCGTTCGGGCCGCTGAATGGCAGCGGGTCGACGGCGAGCTTCAGCGTCCTCTACCGCGTCGCATCCAACGCGACTGGTACGTGGACGGTGACGTTCGCCGCGAGCTCCAACGGTGTCAGCGGGAGCGACCCGGGGAACAGCCACGGCGACACGGTCAACATCCCGGGCACCGTGGCCATCGGCACCGGCAAGGATGGTGGCACCTACGTCTTCGGTGACGACCTGACCGCCCAGAACGACCAGAACCTTAGCAAGAAGAATCCCCAGAGCTCCAAGCTGATCTTCAGCAGTGGCGGCTCTGCCGGCTTCCCGGCAACCGTCGACGAGGCGGCAGGGAGCAGCACGCTCTATGCCTGCCCCACGGCCGTCAGCTCGAGCTGCTTCGGTGACTGGAACCTGATCTCGGCCAACAATGGCGGCGCTGTCCCTGGCGGCAGCTTCCGCGTGACCTATGGCTACGACAAGATTTCCGGGTCGCAGGGCAACGTCCGGTTCGTCCACCTGCTCGATCCGGACCATGACGGCGTCTATGGCGAAGGCCAGGTGGCCGGCGTCGACTACGTGGTCATCCCGTCGTTCAGCAGTCAGCCGTGCTCGGCGTCTTCGTCAACCGGCACGAACTGCATCGAGAGCATCAGTTCGTCCGGCGGGGACTACTTCTTCACCCTGATCCTGGACGGCAACGGGCCGATGCGCGGGATCTAGCCCCCGCCCAACCTCGCGAGCTCAGTGAGAGGCGCGGATCCCGCCAAGGGACCCGCGCCTCTTCCGTTGTGCGCGCGGGCAACGGCTTGGTAGGACCTTCGTCCTGGCCTGCAGCCGCCATGGCTAGAATCGAGTCACCCGGGACCTGCTGCCCAAAGCCGTACGAGATACGGTCCCGAGGCACGGAGGCAAGGAGCGTCATGAGATCCCCGTTGCCCAAATCTCTGCCCATCCACCGAACGCTGTCCGCCCTCGTCGTCGTGAGCCTTCTGTCCACGCTCACGGGCGGGACGGCGCTCGCCAAACCACCGGCAAGCATCGCCAGCGCGGTGGCTTCGCCGGGCGCCGTGAGCCACGCCGGCCTGGTGCGCTTCGACGTCTCGTGGAAGAACAACACCGACTCCAACCTGCCCAAGTTCTACATGAAGGCCACCACGCCAACGGGTGCGTCGCTGGTCTCGGCCACCACCTCCAAGGGAACCTGCACGACCTCCGGCGGCAACCTGAGCTGCAACTTCAACGGCCTCGGACCGCGACAGACCGTGACGTTGGCGGTGTTCTACGGGACGCCGGCGGGGACGGCCAACACGATGAGCGTGACGTTCGCGTTCAGCACGACGGCGGACGGGAAGCACGGCAGCATTCGCGGCGCCACCATGAACGTGCCTGGCAGCGTGTCGCTCACCTCGGCGACGTCGAACACCGCCGGGAGCTACATCCTCGGGTCGTTCAGGGTCGTGCAGAACAACCCAGACCTGGACAGCGAAACAAACCCGCAGAGCGCGAAGCTCGACTTCGGCGATAGCGAGGAAGACAACTTCGCCGCCACGGTCACCGAGGAGCCCACGGACATCTGCCTTCCGCCGCCGGTCGAGGAGGAAACCTGGGAGTACACGGAACCGCCCGAGCCCCCCGCCTGCTTCGGCGACTTCGTGATCATGCACGTCAAGCAGGGGAATCCGGTCGAGGGCGGCTTCTTCGTGACGCTGGCCTACACCAGCGTGCCCGAGGGTGCCCAGGGTCACTTCATCCACTGGCTGACCGATGACCCGAACCCCGATGGCGCCGTCGAAGGCGTCGACTACGAGATCATCGACCAGACCTGCGGGGAGACGGACGGCGCGATGCCCTGCATCTTCAGCGACACCACCGACGAGGAGACCGGGATCCGGACCTTCGTCCTGCACATCGACGAAAACGGCCCGATGCGGGGGATCTAGGGCCTCAACCCGTCGACCTCACGAAGGGGCGCGGCGTCCTACGGGACCCGCGCCTCTTCCGTTTTCGCCCGGAGGCGCTCCGCCGAGACGAGGTCGCCCTTCCCCTCGAACAGCTCGGCCGCACGCGTCCAGGCCGTCACCGCCTCCTCCCGGCGGCCGACGGCCTCCAGCACGTCGCCGAGGCCCGATTGGGCGCTGCCCCGCAGCCGCGGGTTATCGGCCTCCCGGCTGAGCGCCACGGCCTGCTCGACCTCGGCCAGCGCCTCGTCCGGCGCCGCCGCGGCGATGCACCGGGCATGGACCAGCCGCCAGGCGACCTGGACGTCGACGTCATCATCGGCGGCCAGGTCCCGCACCTGCTCGGCGACCTGCAGCGCCTCGTCAGTCCGACCCTGCTCGTAGAGCGCCCGCGCCAGCAGCCCCAGGACGGTGGATCGCACGTACTGCTCGCCCATGCCTTCGAGCGCGGCGGCATCGGCCCGCAGCAGGCGCTCGGCCTCGACCGGGTCGCCGGCCAGCATCTCGACGGGAGCGGCATCCACCGAGGTCGAGGAGGTGAGGACGCCGGGCCCGATGTCGGCCAGCATGGCGTGCGCCTGCCGGTACAGGTTCCGTGCCACCTCGAAGTCGCCGAGCATGGCCCGCAGCTGGGCCAGGGCCAGCTTGATGAGGGCCTCTGCGCGTCGATCGCCCTGCGTCCGGCCGAGAAGCTCCTCGCAGGTCGCGATCGCCTCGTCCACCGGCGTCGGGCCCAGGGCGGCGGCCTGGACGTAGCCGATGATCCCGCGGGCCTCGAGCCGGCGGTCGGCGGCGGCCTGCGCATGGTCGATCACCGACTCGGCGGCCTCGGCCGCCTGGCCATAGCGGCCCGGCGTGCCGTGCAGGTAGGTCAGCATGCGGTAGGCGTGGGCCAGGCCGACGTGGTCGTCGGCGGCCTCGAAGATCGGGATCGCCTGCTCGATCTGCTTGCTCGCCACGTCGGCCCAGTCGGCCAGGTCGCTGGTCAGCATGTCGATCAGCAGCCCGACCAGCTTCGCATCCGAGGCCAGCCGCAGGTCCTCGTGCGCTTCGGCGATCAACCGTGCCTCCTCCAGCACCTGCCGCGCGTCGTCGAAGGAGCCGAGCTCGGTGAGCGCCTCGGCCAGGCGCGGCAGGAGCTTGCCGCGCTCCAGGCTGTCCGGTGGCAGGAGGTCCACCGCGCGCCGGAAGAGGCTGGCGGCGGCCGGGGTATCGCCTCGGGTCATCGCCCGGCGCGCGGCGGATTCCAGCTTGGCCGAGCCGCGCACGCCCAGGGCCAGTGCATGAGCATCCACCGTTCCCAGCTCGCTGAGGTAGCGGTACGCCTGCTCGAGGTGATAGCCATGGATCTCCTCGAAGTCGCGGTTGTCGACGCCATGGCTGGCGTTGAAGGCCTCGGCCCAGCCGACGAACCGCTCGTGGAGGACGGCGCGCTCTCGCTTGAGCAGGCCGCCGTACGCGGCGTCGCGGACGAGGAGGTGGTGGAAGCGGTAGCCGGCCTCGTCCTCGGTGGTGTTCGCGTTCGGCTGAACCAGCTGCTTGCTGGTCATGGTCCCCAGGTGCTGCGGGACCGCCGGCTGCAGCGTGTCGGCCACCAGCTCGGTCACCGCCGCCACGGCGAAGTTCTGGCCGATGACCGAGGCTGGCTCGATCACGTCGCGCTCATCGGCATCCAGCAGGTCGAGACGGGCGGCGAGCAGCGCCTGGATGGTGGGTGGCACGTTGAGGGCCTGGGCGCCGGCGACCTGGACCCAGCGGTCGCCATCCCTGCGCAGCGTGCCCTCGTCGATGAGCATCGACAGCAGCTGCTCGACGAACAGCGGGTTGCCGGCCGCGGCCTGCAGGATCCGTCCCTTGACCGCGGCGTCCAGGCCGGTGCCGCCGAGCAGGCTTTCCACGACGCGCCCCGCGTCCTCGTCGCTCAGCGGCTCCAGCAGCAGCCGAATCGCGTTCTCCGAGACACCCCAGTCCGGCAGCCGATCGACGAGCTCGCGGCGGCTGGTGCACAGCAGCAGGACCGGCGCGTCGGCGATGTTCTGCACCAGGTGGTCGATGAGGTCAAGGAACGTCGACTCGCCCCAGTGGATGTCGTCGATGATCGCCAGGATCGGCTGATCGCCGCCCATCAGCTCCAAAAAGCGGCGGGTGCCCCAGAACAGCTCCGGGACGGGGTAGGCAGCATCAGAGACGCCGATGATCGACGCCAGGCGGTCGGCCACGTCCGCATCGGCGATCGTGGCGCGCAGCTTGGTGTCGACGACGTCGGCGGGATCATCGGGCAGGGCGCCGCAGGCGTCACGGACGAGCTCGCGGATCGGCCAGAAGGTGATGCCGTCGCCATACGGGAGGCATCGGCCCCGGATCACCCGCGCCTCATCGGCGCTGACCGAAGTGAACTCGCTGACCAACCGCGTCTTGCCGACGCCCGCATCGCCGACCACCGTCGCCAGCCGGCAAGCCCGGGCACCGACGGCGCGGGCCAGCATCCCGCGCAGCCCGTCCATCTCCCGCTCGCGGCCAACCATCGGTGTCTCGGCGCGTCGCTGAACCGCGGCGGTGGTGGCCCTGACCGAGATGAGCCGGTAGGCCGGCACGGGCTCGGCCTTGCCCTTCAGGGTGAGCGGCTCTACCGCGTCCACCTCGACCGCCTCGCGCACCAGCCGATAGGTCAGCGGGCCGAGCAGGATCTCCCGCGAGCCGGCCGCCTGCTCCAGCCGGGCGGCAACGTTCACCGTGTCGCCCGTCACCAGCCGCTGGCCCAGGCTCGCGTCACCGGCCACCACCTCCCCGGTGTTGACGCCGATGTGGTTCGCCAGCGTGATGCCGTGCTCCGCCTCGAATGCGGCATTCAGGGCCGGCAGCGCCTCCTGCATATCGCGCGCGGCGCGGACGGCGCGCAGGGCATCATCCTCGTGTCGAATCGGCAGGCCGAAGACCGCCATCACCGCGTCGCCGATGAACTTCTCGACGGTCGCCCCGTGGCCCTCCAGGGCGCGCTGCATGCCGGCGAAGTAGCGCGACATGACGTCGCGCAGGGCGGCAGGGTCCAGCGGGGAGCCGTCAGCGGTCGAGGGCTTGGGGTCGGCGAAGATGACCGTGACCGTCTTGCGCGTCTCGCGGTGGGCGCGCCGCTCGCGCTGCTCCGTTCCGCAGTTGACGCAGAAGCGGTCGCCCTCGGCGTTGTCGGAGCCACAGGTCGGGCAGACGCGACCCGGTGCGTCGGCACTCGCCTCGGCGGTGTCGCGCTCCGCAACCGCGACGAGGCGATAGGACGGAATGGAGAGCGTGGTGCCCTTCGGCGTGACGGGGGCCATCGGCTCCGCCTCCACCACGTCGCGTACGGCGTCGTAGGTCGACTCCGCCAGCAGGACCTCGTGGGCCGGCGAGTTCTGCTCCATGGCTGTCGCCACCGTCAGGGTCGGCCCGGTCAGGACGTGCTGGCCGGCGCTCGCCTCGCCCACGATGACCTCGCCGGTGGCGACGCCGGTGCGCACCACCAGGCGCACGCCCCACCGGCCCTCGAGCTGCTCGTTTAGGCTCGTCAGCGCCCGTTGTGACTCGGCGGCCGCCTCGACGGCCCGGATGGCGTCGTCATCCGACGGGGTAGGCAGGCCGAAGACGGCGACGATCGCGTCGCCGATGATCTTCTCGATCGTGCCGCCATGCCGCTCGAAGACGGCGCGCATCTCGTCGATGTAGGTCGTCATCACCTCGCGCAGCGATTCGGGGTCGAGGCGCTCGCCGAGGGCGGTGGAGCCCTGCAGGTCAGAGGTGACGATGGTGGCGGTGCGCGAGAACTCGGTGGGGGCGTCACTCGACAGCGCGGTTCCGCACTGCCGGCAGAACCGCTGGCCAGACCCGATCTCCGTGCCGCACGCCGGGCACGCGCCAACCGCCGTGGTCACTGCCCAGAGTCTACGGGCTGAGCGAGCGCCTGCACATGCCTGCGCACCCGCTCCAACGCGTCCGCCAGGACGGGTCGCAGGCCGTGCCCAACGCCGGGGTAAACGTGCAGCTCCGCGTGGGGCAGCAGCTTCACGGCCTCCTGCAGCAGGCCGATGCGGGCGAACGGGTCGCGGTCCCCCGATAGGAGCAGGACGGGGCAGGTGATCCGTGGCCAGTGCGCGGTGCGCTCCCGCCACCGCTCGGCACGCCCCGGCGGGTGCAGTGGGTAGCACAGCAGGATCAGGCCGGCGACCCGTGGCTCCTCCGCGGCCAGCAGCGATGCCACCCGCCCGCCGAACGACTGCCCGCCGATGATCGCGGTCCGCGCTTCACCGAGCTCGGCGCGGTACGTCGCCACGGCGGTTTCGGCCTTGCCCTTCGGCAGGGCGATGACTCGCGCCTCCAACGAATCCGCGGCAAGCGCGGCGACGTACGGCTTGACGCTGGCCGGATTGCCCGAGGCGCCGGGCGCCAGGAGCACGAGCGGGGCGGACACGGCCGAAGCGTACGCCGTGCGCCACGCTTCGTACGACGGACACACGGCCGTCACACAATCCTCGTTGACTATGGAGCCGATGAATCCCAGATCGCCCTCCCGCCTGGCCGCCGCGGCCGCCGGGCTGGTGGCCGGTGGCCTCGGCCTGGGCGTCGCCGAGCTGCTGGCCGGCGTCATCCCGGGGGCACCCTCGCCAGTGCTGTCCATCGGCGCCCTGCTGATCAGCCTGCAGCCACCTGGCGCCAAGCAGTTCGTGGTCGACCTGTTCAACACCAGCGACAAGGTCGTGTTGAGCGTGGCCGTCGCCATTGGCGCGCTGGTGCTGTCGGCACTGCTGGGGCTGCTGGAACGGGCGCGCCCCGGCTGGGGGCGGGCCGGCTTCGTGGCGCTCGGCGCGCTGACCTTGTTTGCCGCCATCCGCGACGCGCTGTTCGACCCGCTGCTGGCGGTCGTGGCCGCGGTGCTGGCCACCGCCCTTTCGGTCTGGCTGCTGCCGTTACTCCTGCGGCTGGCTGCCCCGCGCGAGCAGCGGTCGCCGCGCATGCTCGACTTCGACCGCCGCCGCTTCCTGGGGACCACGGTCGCGCTGGCCGGAGCGGCAGCCACCTCAGGCGCCATCGGTCGGGTGCTGCTCGAACGGCGCGCGACGGCCGCCGCCGACGTCCCGCCGCTGCCGAAGCCGGTCGAGACCGCGGCGCCACTGCCCAAGGGCGCCGAGCTGAACGTGGACGGCATCACGCCGCTGGTGGTGCCGAACGACGACTTCTACCGGATCGACACCAGCCTGCTCGTGCCGCGCCTGGATGCCGGCAGCTGGACACTGTCAGTGGAGGGGATGGTCGACCGGCCCTTCACGCTCAACTACACGCAGCTGCTGGCGATGCCCATGTTCGAGCAGTACGTGACCATCGCCTGCGTGAGCAACGAGGTCGGCGGCAATCTGGTCGGCAATGCCCTGTGGCGCGGCGTGCACCTGCGCAAGCTGCTCGACCGCGCCGGCGTGCAGCCGGGAGCGACGCAGGTGGTGGGGGAGTCATTCGACGGCTGGACCGCTGGCTTCCCGACCGCCTGGCTGGACGCGCCCGATCGGCAGGCGATGGTTGCGGTGGCCATGAACGGCCAGCCGCTGCCGCCAGAGCACGGGTTTCCGGCGCGGCTGATCGTGCCCGGCCTGTACGGCTACGTATCGGCCACCAAGTGGCTGACCCACATCCGCCTCACCACGCTCGAAGCCTTCGATGCCTACTGGGTGCCGCTGGGCTGGGCCAAGGAGGCGCCGATCCTCACCCAGTCGCGGATCGACGTCCCGCGTTCCGGGGCCAACCTGGGCACCGGCATGCAGCCGGTAGCGGGCGTCGCCTGGGCGCCGGACCGCGGCATCCAGCGGGTCGAGGTGCAGGTCGACGGCGGCGCCTGGAACGCCGCCGAGCTCTCCGCGCCGATCTCCGACGCAACGTGGGTTCAGTGGCTCTATCGCTGGGACGCCACGCCGGGCAACCACACGCTGGCGGTGCGCGCCACCGATGGCACCGGGGCCGTTCAGACGGACCAGATCACGAAGCCGGCGCCCGACGGAGCGCGGGGCCACCACACGATCGAGGTTTCGGTCGGCTGAGCGGTTGACGCGTCGCGCAGAATCGCGCACGTGGCTTCTCCCCGAGCTCCGCTGGTCATCGTCAACCCCGCGGCGGGGATGGGCCGCGCCCACGAGCTGGAGCCACGGATCCGCGCCGCGCTGCGCGGGACCGACATCCAGGCCACGGTGCTCGAGACCCGCGAACCGGGCCACGGGGAGCGACTGGCGGCGGCAGCGGCGGATCTCGGCCACGACCGGGTCATCGCGGTGGGCGGCGACGGGACGGTGAACGAGATCATCAACGGGTTGATGGATGGCGTCGCGCCTGGCGTCCCGCCGCCCGTGCTCGGCGTCGTCCCGGCGGGGAGTGGCAACGACCTGGCGCGGAGCCTCGGTTTGCCGCTCGCCCCACTGGACGCCCTGCCGCTGGCGCTTGGCGAACGGACGCGGCCGCTCGACCTCGGCGTGGCCACCTGCGACGGCCAGGTCCGCCACTTCCACGCTGCTGGCGGCACTGGCTTCGACGCGCAGGTCGCCTTCGCCATGGCCGGCAAGCGGCGCGGCTGGCAGCGCGGCCGGGCGGGCTACTTCGTCACCACGCTCACCGAGCTGTGGCGCTACCGCAACCGCGAGCTGAGCGTGCGGCTGGCCACGCCGGACGGCGCCCGCCATCTCGAGGGGCGCTTCCTGTTCATCGCCTTCGCCAACGGCCCGTACTACGGCGGCGGCATGAAGATCTCGCCGGAAGCGTCGAACCGCGACGGGTTGCTGGACGTCTGCCTGGTGGGCGACATCTCGCGGCTGGGCGCGGTGAAGGAGCTGCCCGGGATCTATCGGGGCGCGCACGTCAACCATCGGCTGGTGGAGATCGCGCGGGTGCTGGAGCTGCGGATCGACGGGCCACCGCAGACACGGGTACACCTGGATGGCGAGCCGCTGGGCGAGCTGCCGGTCGAGATCCGCGTCAGGCCGGCGGCGCTGCAGGTTGCCGCCGTCGACTAGGGTGTAGCCGATGAGCAGCGACGCCCCAACCATCCGCCGCGGCCAGGCGCTGCGCGGCCCTGGACGGCGGCGCATCGGCACCGTGGACGCCGTCTTCGCGGACTACCTGCTGGTGCGCACCACCGGCCTCCTGCCCGTCGATCTCTACGTGCCGCGCAGCGAGGTCACCCTGGACGAGTCCGGCACCCCGACGGTCCAGCTGTCCGCGCGCGATGCCTACACGGCCTGGCACCGGCCCCTGAAGCGAGCGCCGCATGACTGACCAGGGCCTCCCCGGCGACGTGTTGGGCCTGCTGCGCGAGACGCGCGAGGTCGACATCGAGACGCGGCCCGCGCCAGACGTGCCGCCGCACCGGACCACGATCTGGGTCGTCGTCGACCCCCAGGATCGGGCGTTCATTCGTGCCTTCCGCGGCCCGGGCAGCCGCTGGTTCCGCGAGGCAACGGCCGCGCCCTCGGTGGCGCTGCTGGTCGACGGGCAGCGGCTGGAGTTCGCGCTGGAGGCGGCCACCGACCCCGAGCGGGTGGAGGCCTGCTCGAAGGCGCTCATGACGAAGTACGCCGGCGCCACCGACCTGGACGGCATGCTGGAGGACATGAACCTGCCGACCACGCTGGAGCTCCACCCGATTCCCGAGCCGACTGCCGAGCAGGTCGCGCGTTACACGCCGTCGGGCTGAGCCGCCGCCAGAGGCTCGGTGGCATCGGTGATGCGGTACCCTCTTGGCATGGAACAGGGGATGGATTCAGCCCAGGCCGATGCCTTCTACGCCCACGTGATGGGTGGCGGCAAGGTGGAGGCCGATGACTGGATGCCCGACGACTATCGGGCCGCGGTCCTCAAGTTCGTGGAGATGCACGCCAACAGCGAGCTGATGGGCGTGCTGCCCGAGCGGGAATGGATCCTCCGCGCGCCGACGCTGCGCCGCAAGCTGGCGCTCACCAGCAAGGTCCAGGACGAGGTGGGGCACGCCCAGCTGCTGTACCGCGTGGCCGAGGACCTCGGTAAGCCGCGGGAGCAGATGCTGGCCGATCTGCTGGCCGGCAAGACGAAGTTTCATAACGTCTTCCACTACCCGACCGAATCGTGGGCGGACGTCGGCATCATCGCCTGGCTGGTGGATGCGGCAGCGATCGTCAGCCAGCAGGCGCTGCGCGACTCGTCGTACGCGCCGTACGCCCGCACGATGAAGAAGATCTGCTGGGAGGAGTCCGTGCACATCATGCACGGACGTGACGTCGTCCTGACGATGATGAACGGGACCGATGCGCAGCGCGTGCTGGTGCAGGACGCGCTGAACCGCTGGTGGGGCCCCCTGATGCAGATGCACGGCCCGCCCACCGACCCGGCCACCGACCGGGACCTGATCTGGAAGATCAAGGCCAAGGGGAACGAGCAGCTGCGCCAGGAGTTCCTGTCGATCTACGTCCCACGGATCTGGGAGCTTGGTCTGACGGTGCCCGATCCGGAGCTGCGCTACGACGAGGCCGAGGGTCGCTGGCACTACACCGAGCCGGACTGGAACGAGCTGCGCTCGGTGGTGACCGGCCACGGGCCGAAGTCACAGGAGCGCCTGCAGTTCCGCCGCGACGCCCGCGACGCCACGCAGTGGGTGCGTGACGCGATCCTGGGTCCCGCCACCGCCGTCGCGTGAAGCTCCGGCAGCGCCGCGAGCATCGAGATGTCGCCCACGACCGACCTTCCGTGGGGAAATTCGTTCCCAGGTGCGCCATGCGCATCCCCGTAGCGCAATGGTGGTCGGTGGCCGCACATAACGGCCCGGCGACGCGAAGTCGTACTCAGCCTCTGCCGGTCCTCTCTCCACACAGCCCGCCGGACCGACGTAACGCTGCGTCCATTCGCACCCCGCACCTCCAGGAGGCCTGACAGCAGGCGGGCCGTGGCGCAAGGCCAGGGCCGGGGGTACGCTTCGGAGCGTGAGCGGGCCAGTGGATCGGGTCTGGGAGGTCTTCCGGCAGGAGTCGGAGGGCGATCCGATGGTGCACGGCGGGAACGTGCGCGCACCCGACGAGGAGCTGGCGCTGCACTACGCACGCGAGTTCTACGGGCGACGCCAGGAGAGCCATCGGCTATGGGTGGTGCCGCGAGACGCGATCGTCGAGCTGGACGACCCCGACCTGCTGCAGCCGCCGTTCGATCGGTCCTACAAGCGCCCGGGGGGCTACATCATCAAGCACAAGCTGGAGGCGGCCAAGGCCCGCGCCACGCAAAGCGGGGAAGACGGGTGACCGCCGAGACGCTGGCGCCCGCGACCCGCGACGCCGCGGCCGAGCTGCTGCTGACGCTCGCCGACGACGAGTTCGTCATCGGCTTCTGGGACTCCGAGTGGACCGGCATCGCGCCGATGCTCGAGGAGGACGTGGCCATGAGCAGCATCAGCCAGGACGAGATCGGGCATGCCCGGGCGTGGTACGAGCTGCTGGCCAACCTGACCGATGACGACGCTGACCGGCTGGCCTTCGGGCGCGCCGCGGACGAATACCGGCACGCGGCGTTCCTGAACCACGCGCGCACCGACTGGGCCTTCACGGTGGCACGCCGTTACCTCTACGAGCAGGCCGATGCCGTCCGACTGGAGGCGCTGGTGCGCTCGTCGTACGTGCCGATCGCCGAGCTGGCCGCCAAGATGCGGCGCGAGGAGACGTACCACCTCATGCATTTCGATGTCTGGCTGCGACGGCTGGCCGAGGCCGGGGAGGACGCCCGGGCGCGGCTCCTGTCCGCCGTGGAGCGGCTGTGGCCCGACGCGCAGTCCATCTTCCAGCCACTCGTCGGCGAGGAAGCACTGCTGGCGGCCGGCATCCTGCCGGCGCCGCTGGCGGAGCTGCGCGGCACGTGGCAGGAGCGGGTCCGCGCCGGCCTGGCGGCCGTCGGCCTGCCGGCCCTCGCCGAGGTGGCGCCTTCCGACGACGGGCGCACGCGACGGACCGATGACTTCGCCTGGCTGCACGGCCAGTTCACCATGGTCGCCCGCTCCGAAGTGGGTGCCACGTGGTAGCCCGAGCGCCGCGGCACGACCCTCGCGCGCTGGCTGTCTGGGCGGCGCTCGAGGAGGTGGCCGATCCGGAGATCCCGGCCATCAGCGTCGTCGAGCTGGGCGTCATCGGCCAGGTGGCCTTCGAACCCCGAGCCGATGGCGGCGAGCGCCTCAGCGTGGAGCTGCTGCCCACCTTCGTCGGGTGTCCGGCCATCGACGTCATGCGGCAGCAGATCGGGGAGCGGCTGTCGGCACTGGAGATCGTCGACGAGGTCGTGGTGCCGCTGCGGTTCACGCCGCCGTGGACCAGCGACCGGATCACGCCCGAGGGCCGCGAGAAGCTGCGGGCCAGCGGCTTCGCACCGCCGCTGCTCATCGGCTCCGCCTTCGACGGCGCGGAGCTGCAGCTGCACATCGCGCAGGCCACCTGCCCGTACTGCGGCTCTCGCAATACGACCCTGGACAACCCCTTCGGCCCGACCCTGTGCCGTGCCATCCACCATTGCGAGGCCTGCCACCAGCCGTTCGAGCAGTTCAAGGCCGTCTGAAGGCGCTACCCTTCGCCGCATGGCGATCGACTTCGATGAGGTCCGTTCGGGCGCCGATGAGCTGCTCGATGCCGGTGCGCACGACCGGCTCGACACCATGCGCCACTCGGCCGCGCACATCATGGCGGCGGCGGTGCTCGAGCTGTTTCCGGAGGCCAAGCTGGGCATCGGCCCGGCCATCAAGGACGGCTTCTACTACGACTTCGACCTGCCGCGTGCGCTGACGCCCGCCGACCTCGAGGCGGTCGAGGAGCGGATGCGCGCCCAGGTCGGCGCCAACCTGCCCTTCGAGCGCAGCGAGCTGGATCGGGCCACGGCCCTGAACCAGCTGGAGAACGAGGCGCAGGACTACAAGGTCGAGATCGTCCGCGAGCTGCCCGAGGGCGACGTCATCAGCTTCTATCGTCATGGCGGGTTCAATGACCTGTGCCGCGGGCCGCACCTGCAGACCACCGGCGAGCTGGGCCCGTTCAAGCTGCTGAACTCCGCCGGCGCCTACTGGCGCGGCGACGAGAAGCGGCCGATGCTGCAGCGCATCTACGGCACTGTCTGGGAGGCCCAGGCGGACCTGGATCGGTACCTGTGGCGGCTCGAAGAGGCCAAGAAGCGCGACCACCGCAAGCTCGGCCGCGACCTTGACCTGTTCACGTTCCACCCGGAGTCGCCGGCGGCGCCGTTCTTCCACCCGCGCGGCATGGCCGTCTGGCGCGCGCTGGAGGACTGGTCACGCGAGGTCAGGCGGTCGGGCGGCTTCGTGGAGGTCCGCACCCCAAGCCTGGTCCGCAAGGAGCTGTGGGAGACGTCAGGCCACTGGGAGCTGTACCAGGACAACATGTTCGTCCTGGATGACTACGGGCATCTGTCGGGCCTGAAGCCGATGAACTGTCCGCAGGAGATCCTGATCTACAAGACGCGGTCGCACTCGTACCGCGAGCTGCCGCTGCGCTTCGCCGACTACTCCGTCCTGTTCCGCAAGGAGCTGACTGGCGCGCTGTCCGGCATGTTCCGAGTGCGGCAGCTGGTCCAGGACGACTCCCACGTCTTCTGTCGCGACGACCAGGTCATCGACGAGATCAACCTGGCGCTCGATCTCGTCCGGCGGCAATTCGAGCCGTTCGGCATCACCCCGACCTTCAAGCTGGCGACGCGGCCGGAGAAGCGGCTCGGGTCCGACGAGTTCTGGGACATGGCGGAGGGCAAGCTGAAGACGGCGCTCGAGGAATCCGGCACGCCGTACACCCTGGATCCGGGCGGCGCAGCCTTCTACGCGCCGAAGATCGACATCTTCTTCGAGGACGCGCTGGGCCGGGAATGGCAGAACGCCACGGTTCAGCTGGACTACCAGCTGCCCCAGCGCTTCGACCTCGAGTACCGCGCCGCGGATGGCGGTTTCGAACGGCCGGCAATCATCCACTACGCCATCTATGGGTCGTTCGAACGCTTCCTGGCGGTCATCACCGAGCACTTCGCCGGGGCCTTCCCCCTCTGGCTGGCGCCGGTGCAGGCCATGATCATTCCCATCGCCGACCGGCACGTCGACTACGCGTCGCGGGTGCGGGCTGCCCTGACCGCGGCGGGGCTGCGCTCGGAGATCGATGACCGCTCCGAGCGGATGCAGGCCAAGGTACGTGACGCGCAGGAGCAGAAGATCCCGGTGATGCTGGTGGTGGGGGATCGGGACCAGGAAGCCGGGGCCGTCTCACCGCGCCTGCGCACCGGCGAGTCGTCGCAGGGCGTGCCGCTGGACGAGTTCGTGGCTGACCTCGCGGCCCGCGCTGACCGCCGCGAGCTGTGGCCGTATGCCGATGGGCCGGCAGCGGAGGGTCCCGCCGGCGCATGAGGAAGATGCGGGGGGTGGGGCAGCTGGCCCTGGCATCGGCCGATCCACAGCGCGCGGCCGAGTTCTACGAAGCTGCCTTCGGCTTCGTGCGCCGCGCCGCCGACGACACCGGTGTGGACCTGGAGCTGGGCGGTTTTGAGCTCAGCTTCCGGCGGGCGGAGCGGCCCAACCGCGAAGGGCTCCAGATCGGCTTCCGCCTCGAGACCGCCGGCGAGGTGGACGCTTGGGCCCAGGAGCTCGCCCAGCGCGGCTTCGCGCTGGTGGCGCCGCCCTCCGGCGATCGCTGGGAGGGGACGCGCTCGTTCCGCCTCGCCGATCCGGAGGGCCGCCAGGTCGCCGTCTTCTTCGCCTACCCGGACTGACCGCCCGCGGCCCTCGGGCATTCGTTGACCCCATCCGCCGATCCGGGTAGAATCCGTCGGCGTTTCGCATGGATGTCGGCCACCCGTCGGTATCGGCTGGTGGCCTGTTTGTTGAAGGAGTCGCGGCATAGCAGCAAGGGACCTGCGAGTTAACGAGATGATCCGAATCCGCGAGGTGCGGGTCATCGACGACGAGAACCAGCAGCTGGGCGTCATGCCCACCTTCAAGGCTCTCGCCCTGGCGCAGGAGAAGGGGCTCGACCTCGTCGAGGTGGCGCCCACCGCGGTCCCGCCGGTGTGCCGCATCCTGGACTACGGGCAGTACAAGTACGAGATCCAGAAGCGCGACCGCGAGGCCAAGAAGAAGCAGAAGTCACAGACGTTCAAGGAGATCCGCCTGCGGGTGAAGATCGACACGAACGACCTGCGCACCAAACTCCGCCGGGCGGGCCAGTTCCTGGATGAGGGCGATCGCGTCAAGGTGACCGTCCAGTTCCGTGGCCGCGAGATGAGCCACGCGAACCTGGGACGTGACCTGCTCGATCGGGCGGCAGAGATGCTGGCCGAGCACGGCACCGTCGAGCGGCCACCGCTCCTCGAGGGCCGGAACATGTACATCGTCATGGCGCCCATCGAGAAGCGTCCGGAGAAGCAACCGAAGAGCGAGGGCAGTCCGGCCGAGGCGCCGGCCGCCCAGGCCGCGGCCCCGGCGAACGGGGGCGAGACCATCGGCGACGCGCTCGCCGCCAAGGGTCAGGCCCCGACCGCCACGGTCGAGCCGCCGGCCCCGCAGGACGCGCAGCAGCCGGCAGAACAGGGATAGACGTGCCGAAGATCAAGACCCACAAGGGAACCGCCAAGCGCTACAAGAAGACCGGATCCGGCAAGTGGATTCGGCCCAAGGCGTGGCGGGGCCACCATCTCGAGATCAAGTCCAGCCGCCGGACCCGGCGCTACGCCGGCAAGGCAGTGGTGTCCAAGGCCCACAAGGAGCAGCTCGAGCGGCTGCTCCCGTACGCGTAGGCTCGGCCGATGGCACGCGTCAAGCGCGGCGTCGCCGCCCACCGCCGCCACAAGCGGCTGCTGGCCCAGGCCAAGGGCCGTCGGGGCACCCGCTCCACGCTGGTCCGGCCGGCCCGCGAGGCCCTGTTCCATGCCCTCGTGTACGCCTACCGCGACCGCAAGGCACGGAAGCGCGACATGCGCAGGCTCTGGATCGAGCGCATCAACGCCGCTGCGCGCAGTCACGGCCTCCCGTACGGGCGATTCATCGCCGGCCTGAAGCAGGCGGGCGTCGAGGTCGATCGCAAGGTGCTTGCCGACCTGGCAGTCCGCGAGCCGGCGGCCTTCGCCAGCATGGTCGAAACCGCCAAGGCGTCCTTTACCAGCTAGCCGGCGTCGCGTACGCCGGCACCACGGCCCTGCTCCGAATGCGGAGCGGGGTCGTTCGTTTTTGGCCGATGATCCGCATGGACCGATGAACGATCTTCGACAACGGCTCGAACAGCTCAGGACCGATGCCACCGCCCGCCTGGCGGCGGCGGCGGATGTCGCCGCGGTCGAGGAGGTGCGCCACGCGCTGCTGGGACGCTCCGGCGAGCTGACGGGCCTGATGCGCAGCCTGGGCCAGGCGCCAGCCGACGAGCGACCGGCGCTGGGGCAGCTGGCCAACGAGGTGCGCGGCCAGCTCGAAGAGGCGATCGCCGCTCGGCTGACCGAGGTATCGGCTGGCGCCTTGGAGGCCCGGCTGGAGGCCGAGCGGCTGGACATGAGCGCCCCGGGCCGGCCGGTGCGCATCGGCCACCTCCATCCGACCATGACCGCCGAGCGCGACTTCCGCGAGATCTTCCACGCCTTCGGCTTCGAGGTGTTCGAGGGCCCGGAGATCGAGACCGAGTGGTGGAACTTCGAGGCGCTCAACATTCCGCCCGATCATCCGGCCCGCGACCTGTGGGACACGCTGTACATCGCCGAGCCCGGCAGCGACCCGCCGCGGCCCGCGGAGGACGGCACCATCCTGCGGACCCACACCTCGCCGGAGCAGATCCGGGCGATGAAGGCGCTGACGCCGCCCATCCGGGTGATCATGCCGGGCCGCTGCTTCCGCTACGAGAACGTGGCGGCCGACCGCAACTTCGAGTTCTTCCAGATCGAAGGCCTGGTCATCGACCGCGACACCAGCCTGGCCGACCTGAAGGGCATGCTGGAGGAGTTCGCCCGCGCCCTGTACGGCAGTGAGACCCGCACGCGTTTCCGGCCGGGCTACTACCCGTTCACCGAGCCGAGCGTGGCATTCGACATCAGCTGCCAGGTGTGCGGCGGCGTTGGCTGCCCGGTCTGCCAGCGCAAGGGCTGGGTCACGATCCTGGGCGCCGGGATGGTGCATCCGACCGTGATCCGCAACGGCGGGCTGGATCCCGACGAATACCAGGGCTACGCCATCGGCTTCGGCCTCGACCGCGTGGCCATGAACCGGCACGGCATCACCAACATGCGTCAGCTGATGGGTGCCGACCTGCGCTTCATCCGCCAGTTCGCGGGGGGCCGTTAGATGCTCGTCCCGCTCTCCTGGCTGCGCGAGTACGTCGACGTCGACCTGGCACCTGAGCGCCTGGCGGAGCAGCTCACCCTGCGCGGCATGGAGGTGCAGGGCATCAGCGTGACCGGGGCGGACTGGACCGATGTCGTCGTCGGCCGGCTGCTCACCGTCGAGCGCCATCCGAACGCGGACAAGCTGTGGCTGACGACAGTGGACGTGGGCGCGGGCGGTGAACCGCTCCAGATCGTGTGCGGCGCCAACAACATCGCGCCCGGCCAGCTCGTGCCGGTGGCGCTGGTCGGTGCCGTGCTGCCGGGGGATCGGCGCATCGAGCGCTCGAAGATCCGCGGCGTCGAATCGCAGGGGATGCTGTGCTCGGCCATCGAGCTCGGGCTGGGCGACGACGCCGAGGGGATTCACCTGCTGGGTGGTGCAGACGACGAGCTGCCGCTGGGCGCGGACCTGGGCCCAATCGTGGGCGAGGTGGTGCTGGACGTCGACGTGAAGCCCAACCGCGGCGACGCCCTCTCCATGGTCGGCCTGGCCCGCGAGGTGGCGGCGATTACCGGCGGGGAGCTGCGCCTGCCGGACGCATCGGTCCACGAGGATGGCGAGCTCGCGACGGCGGACCACGTCAGCGTCCGGATCGAGGACGAGGCGTGCCCGCGATTCACCGCCCGCTGGTTCGACGGCGTGCGCAACGGGGCGTCACCGCCCTGGATGCAGCAGCGTCTGCTGGCGGCCGGGATGCGGCCGATCTCGGCGGTGGTGGACGTGACGAACTACGTGATGCACGAGCTGGGGCAGCCGATGCACGCGTATGACGCCGATACCATCCCGCACGGCACGATCGTGGTGCGGCGGGGACGAGCCGGCGAGACCCTCGAGACGATCGACCACGAGACGCGGCAGCTCGACGAGCGGATGCTGGTGATCGCCGACGAGACGAAGCCGATTGGATTGGCCGGGATCATGGGCGGCGCCGGCACCGAGGTGACCGAGGCGACGGAGCGGGTGATCCTGGAGTCGGCCATCTTCCACGGCCCGACCATCCGCAACACGGCCCGCCGGCTCGCCCTGCGCTCGGAGGCGAGCATGCGCCACGAGAAGGGCATCGGCCACGACCTGCCGCGCTACGCCGCGGATCGCGCGGCGCGGCTGATCGCCGAGATCACCGGTGCGAGCGTGGGGTCGGGGATCGTGGACAACGACCCGGCACCGCGGCCGCCGCGCATCGTGGCCCTCGACCTGGCGCGCACCGAGCGCCTGCTGGGGATCAGCCTGAAGGCCGATGCGGTGCGACAACTGCTCGCGCCGCTGGGCTTCGAGGTGCGCGGCGACGGGCCGCTGGAGGTGGTCGTGCCCGGCCAGCGGCTGGACGTGGTGGCACCGGAGGACGTGGCAGAGGAGATCGCCCGCGCCCACGGCTATGACCGCATCCCGGGACGCCTGCCGGCCCCGGCGCTGCCGGCCTATCGCCCCGACCCGTCCGAGCCGCGGCACCGGGTCCGGCGCATCCTGGCCGGGCTGGGGCTGGACGAGGTGGTGAGCCACGCGCTGATCGGCCCCGATGACCTGGCGCGCAGCGGCTACGACGCCACCGACGTGGACCTTGTCCGGCTGGCCAATCCGCTGTCGGAGCAGCACTCCATCATGCGCCCTTCCATGTACCCCTCCCTCCTCGCCGCGCTGGCGGAGAACGTTCGGCAGCGGCGCAACGATCCGTGGCTGTTCGAGGTGGGGAAGACGTACTGGATGTCGCCGCGGAAGGGGCCGCCCGGCGCAGAGACGGCCGGCACCGGACGCTGGGAGGCGTGGCACGTCGGGATTGCGCTGCTGGGACCCGAGCTGCCGCGCACGCCGGACGGCGAGGTCCCGCCGGCCGACGTCGCGACGCTCAAGGGGCTGATCGAGGCCCTGCACGCCGCACTTGGTGCGCATCCGCCGGCCTACCTCGCCGAGCCACCGGACCGGCGTCATCCGCACCTGCATCCGGGACGCGCGGCGCTCGTGACGGACGCCGGCGGCAGCGCCTACGGCAGCGTGGGCGAGGTGCATCCGACGGTCGCCGACGCGTGGGGCCTGCCGGGACGGCCGGTGCTCGCGGCCCTCAACCTCGGGCAGCTGCTGGAACAGGTGCCCGCCGAGCAACTGGCGGTGCCGATCCCCGCTGCGCAGCCGATCGACCGCGACCTGGCGCTGTCGGTGGACGAGGCGACGCCGCTGGGCGAGGTCCTGCGCATCCTGCGCGCCAGCGGAGGGCCGACGCTGGTCGAGGCCCGCGTCTTCGACGAGTACCGCGGCACCCAGGTCGGGGAGGGACGGGTCTCGTACGCCATCGCGCTCCGCTTCCAGCCGGAGACTGCTGGCGACGAGAAGGGCGTGGAGCGCGCCATGAAGCGGCTGCGCGGCACGCTGCAGCACCATCTGGGCGCCGTCATCCGCTGACCGATTCGGCCCCCGCCGCTCACCTTGTGCCGGCGTTTGGCGGACTGCTACCCTTCGCCCGCCCGCGCCGGGCTGCCGGCGGGCAATCCCGAGCGCGATGAGGAGGATGCGGCGTGGAGTTCCTGTCGAGGCTGAGCCCGATCGACCTGTTCATCGTCGCCTGCCTCGCCGGCGGCGTGTTCGCCGGCTTCACGCAGGGGCTCATCCGCCAGGTGCTGAACGCGCTGGTGGTGGTCATCGCCTTCGTCCTCGCCTCGCAGCTGCGGGACCCGGTCTTCGACCTGCTCAGCTTCTGGGAGGCGTTCACGCCCGATATCCGGCTGCTGATCATCTTCCTGGTGCTCTTCATCGGCCTGGTGGTGGGCGGCTGGTTCATCGTCCGCGCCCTGTATCGGCGCACCCGGCTGCCGATCGTCAAGCAGCTCGACGAGCTGGGTGGGGCGGTCGTGGGGCTCGTGTTCGCCGCCGTCACGATCATGTTCCTGCTGCTCGTGCTGGATAGCTTCTACAAGTTCGCGAGCGACGCCGACGTCGCGGGCACCGGCCTGCTGGAGGGCTTCTATCGGGCCATGGATGGCTCGGTGCTGGTCGAGTTCTTCCGCTCCACGCTGATCCCGACCTTCGGCTTCCTGGCCAAGCCGTTCGTGCCGAGCGACATCGCCAAGCTCCTGGAACCGAAATGACCGCGGTCGCGGCCGGCGAGCCAGCCGTCGAGCTGCGGCGGATCACGGACCGCGCCTGGTTCGACCGGCCCTCTGCCGCGGTGGCGCCGGACCTGCTCGGCGCGTTCCTCGTCCACGAGCGGCCGGAGGGGCGAATCGTGGGCCGCATCGTCGAGGTGGAGGCCTACCAGGGCCCGGAGGACCTCGCCGCCCATTCATCGCGTGGCCGGACGGAGCGCAACGCGGTGATGTTCGGCGCGCCGGGCCACCTGTACGTCTACCTCGTGTACGGCCTGCATCACTGCGCCAACGTGGTGTGTGGCCCCGGCGCGAAGCCCGAGGCCGTGCTCCTGCGCGCCGCGGAGATCGTCGAGGGCGAGGCGCTGGCACGCGAGGACCGCGGTGCGGTGCCGGCGGAGCGCCTGGCCGCCGGTCCGGGCAACCTGAGCGCGGCATTCGCCCTGAACCGCAGGCACAACGGCCTGGACCTGCTGAGCGGGCCGGTCTGGCTGGCGCACGGCGCCGATGGCTCCGCCGCATTCGAAATCGAACGATCGCCACGGGTCGGCGTGGCCTACGCCGGCGACTGGGCGGCAGCTCCCCTCCGTTTCTCGATTCGCGATGACCCGCACCGCTCCCGCCCCTGACCCCGCCACCGACCTGGCGCCGGGAGCCGCCGCCGATGCCGGCACGCTGGGCGCCCTCGAGTTCGCGGCGGTCGTCGAGCAGATCGCCGAGCTGACGGCCTTCGGCCCGTCGCGCGAGCTCGCCAGTGCCACGCTTCCGGTCGCCAATGCCGCGCACGTGGCCCTGCTGCAGGACCAGACCGACGAGGCGACGCGGCTCATCCACGAGCAGGCGCAGGCGGGAATTGGTGGGGCACGCGACATCCGCGAGGCGCTGGGACGCGCCAGGCGTGGCGGGCGGCTCACCGCGCTGGAGCTGCTGGACGTGGCCGAGACGGCGCGGGCGGCGGGCCTCTTCGCCGAGCGCCTGGCGGACTGGGAAGGACCACAGCTCGCCGCGGTGCGCGACGCGCTGGATGCCGCGCCGGATCTCCGCCAGCGCATCGGGCGCAGCGTCGATGAGAGTGGAGAGGTGCTGGACACGGCGTCGGCCGAGCTGGCGGCGATCCGCAAGCGGCTTCGCACAGCACAGGATCGGGTGCGGGAGCGGCTGAACGCGATGTTGCACTCGGCCGACCTGGCCGGCGTCATCGGCGAGCCGATCGTGACGGTCCGCGCCGGGCGCTACGTGATCCCGGTGCGCGCCGAGGCCAAGGGTCGGGTGAAGGGCATCGTCCACGACCAGAGCGCCTCTGGCGCGACCCTGTTCATCGAGCCCATGGGCGTGGTGGAGCTGAACAATACCTGGACGCAGGCGACGCTCGACGCCGCGCGCGAGGAGGAGCGCATCCTCGACGAGCTGTCACGCGCCGTGGAGGCACGCGGCGAAAGCCTGCTCGCCTCGCTGCAGGCGCTGGCGCGCGCCGACCTCTGGCTGGCGCGGGCGCGGCTCGGCATGCAGCAGGATGGCGTGCGGCCCGCGGTCGCCGATGACGCCCTGGAGCTCCTGAGCGCCCGCCACCCGCTGCTCGGCAGCGCGGCCGTGCCCATCGACCTGCGGCTGGGGGAGCGGTTCGGCTATCGGGCCCTGGTGGTGACCGGGCCGAACACCGGCGGCAAGACGGTGTCGCTCAAGACCATCGGCCTGCTGGCCCTGATGCACCAGGCCGGCCTGCGCGTGCCGGCAGCCGAGGGCGCGCGCCTGCCGGTGTTCGCCCGCGTCATGGCCGACATCGGCGATGAGCAGAGCATCGCGCAGTCGCTGTCGACCTTCTCGAGCCACCTGCGCAACGTCGTGCGCTTCATGGCCGCTGCTGGTCCGGGCACGCTCGTTCTGCTCGACGAGATCGGTGCCGGCACCGACCCGACCGAAGGGTCCGCGCTCGCCATGGCGGTGGTTGACGCGCTGCTCGCCGCGGGCGCGACCCTGGCGGCCACGACGCACTATGCCGAGCTCAAGACCTTCGCCGAGGAGCATCCGCTGGTCAGCAACGCGTCGGTCGCCTTCGACGTGAAGACGCTGCGGCCGGCGTACCGCCTGGAGATCGGCCTGCCCGGCAAGTCGCAGGCCTTCGCCATTGCACAGCGCCTGGGGCTGCCGGAGCCGATCCTGGCCGATGCCCGCTCCCGGCTGGCGGCCGAGCACCTCACCATGGAGGCGGCGCTGGCGGCCATCTCGCGCGCCCAGGAGGCGCGCGAGAGCGAGCTGGCGGAAGCCGAGGCAGCCCGCAGCGCGGCCACCCAGGAGCGGGACCTGGCGCGCACCGGCGTCGAACGGGCCCGCCGCGAGGCAGCCGCCATCCTGGGCGATGCCCGGCGAGCCGCCGACGAGCTGCTGGCCCGTGCCGAGCGCGAGGTGGCGGAGGTGCGGCGGGAGCTGACGCGCCAGCGGAATGTCCAGGGCGGCCGGCGGGCGGCGGAACGAGGCGCGGGGACTGCCGCACTCGACCAGCTTGCCACCCGTACCGCCGCGGCGCGCCAGGCGACGCAGCGGGCCGCGCCGGCGCTCGACGAGGCGACGACCGCCACCGAACAGCCACGGGTCGGCCTGTACGGCCGCAGCCGCACGCTGGGGAGCGCCGGCCGGATCGTGGAGGTCAGCGGCCGGACCGGCCGCGTGACCCTGGAGACCGATGAGGCGCGGGTGGTCGTCCCCGCCGACGACGTGGAGGTCATTCCCGAGCCGGTGTCTGGCCCGGCGCCACGCGACCTGGAGGCCGAGGAGCTGCGCCGCCGGGCGGCGAGCCGCATCGCGCCACGGCTCGACCTGCGCGGTGAGCGGGTGGAGGCGGCCCTCGAGCGGCTGGCCGCCTACCTGGACGAAGCGCTGCTGGCCGGGTTGGACCAGGCGGTCATCATCCACGGCGCCGGGACGGGCGCGCTGCGCCGCGCGATCCGCGAGTACCTGGCGGACCATCCCCGCGTTCGCACGATGCGGAGCGGCCGCCGCGACGAGGGTGGCGACGGCGCCACCGTCGCCGAGCTCTAGGGGGTGGCGGTCGGCGTCGGGGACGGCTCTGGCGTCGGCGTGCCCTCTGGCGTGGCCGCCGGCGTCGGTGTGGGCGAGGGGATCGGCGTCGGGGAGGGCGACGGCGTGGAGGTGGGCACCTCGCCGGGCGTGCACTTCTCGGTCGGCGCCAGGGCGTAGCCCAGCGGCGGCGCCGGGCTGCGGACCAGCTCCCGCTCGTGCCCCCGCCACTTCTCGATCCAGCGCTCGTTGGCGCGGTTCCAGGTCGGGTGATCCTTCTCATAGCCGTCGAGCTGGAGGTAGATGCGGCCCTGGGCGCTGCTGCTCGAGTCGCCGCAGCCCTCCTGCCAGATCTTGCCGGTGGCGGTCTCGATCCGCAGGCGCTGATGCAGGTCGTCCTCCTGGTCGGGGACGTTGCCGGCGCTGAAGACCTCGTTGACCGTCTGCGAGGTGTAGGGGCCCGGCAGCATGCCGGTCACGGCATCGACCTGCCGTTCGACGATGCCGTCCGGCCGCGGGAAGTCGCGGACCGGCAGCTTGGCGGCGTCCGAGACCTCGGCCATGTAGTCATGCCAGATGAAGGTGGGGCCATCGGCGGCGAAGACATCGGCGATGCGGGAGAAGTCGCTGTTGCCGACCCAGACGCCGGTGACGATGGCGCCGTCGGGGTTCTTCGGATCCTTGTCGGGCGCCAGGTAGCCGAAGGCCTGCAGATCACGGAAGTCGTTGGTGGTACCCGTCTTGAGCGTTGCCGGGCGCCGCCCCTGCGCGGTCTGGAGCTGGAAGCGCTGGCCCCAGATCGAGTTCTGGGCCGGGTCGGTGTTGTCCGCCAGGATGTCCGTCACCAGGTAGGCAGCCTGCGCCGAGAGCACGCGCCGCGGCTCTGGCGCGTCCTGGCTGTGGTCGTAGATCACGGTCCCGTTGGCGTCGGTGATCTTCTCGATCAAATAGGTCGGTTCCAGCACGCCGCCGTTGGCCAGGGCGCCGTACGCGCCGGCGAGATCCAGCTGGTGGATGCCGATCGTGCCGAGCGTCAGCGACGGCACCTCCACGCCGCCCGGCTGGGACTCCTGCTGCGGGTCCCAGCGCAGGCCCAGGCGCTTGGCCATCTCCGCCACCTCGTGGGTGCCGATGATCTGCTGGGCCTTGGCGGCGGGGATGTTCATCGAGTACTTCAGCGCGTCGCGGATACGGACGGGCCCGCGTTCGCGGCCGTCGGCATTCGGCACCGAGTAGCCGCCGACGATGTCGCCCTTGACGTCCATCAGCATCGTGGCGGGGGTGATCGCCCCGGTCTCGAAGCCCGTGGCGTAGGTGATCGGCTTGAAGGCGGACCCCGACTGACGATAGGCCTGGCCCACGACGTCGAAGGCCGGCTGATGGGCGTCGGTGGCGCGGCCGTAGTAGTTCGACGAGCCGACATAGGCGATCACCGCCCCGGTCCGGTAGTTGAGGCTGACCAGCGCGTCGTTGTTGATGTTGCGGCCCTGCAGCTGCTTGATCCAGCTCAGCGCCGCCTGGCCGTACTTCGCCACCAGGCGGTCGTCGCTGAGCCGATCGAGGTCGTATGCCACGCCGGCCCACTTCTCGGCCGGGACCTGGTACTGGCGGTACTGCAGCGTCGTGTCGATCCGCAGGCCGCCGCGATCGAGCAGGTCCTCGTTGCCGAGCAGGTCGGAGGCCGCGCGTCGCACGGCGTACACGAAGTGCGGCGCCCGATAGCGGCGCGCCCGCTGCGGCGCGAGCACGATCCGCTCGGCGGCGGCGGCATCGGCTTCGTCCTTGGTGATGTAGCCGTCCTCCAGCATCCGGTCGAGCACGAAGCCCTGCACGCGCTTGGCGCCGGCGCTGTTCGGCACGACCAGGATCGTGCGGCCGCGGTCGTCCTTGCGCTCCACCGCCTCCTTGGTGGGATCCAGGGCCGATGGGCTTCGCACCAGGCCGACCAGCATCGCCGCTTCGCCGACGGTCAGCTTGTCCTCGGGCTTGTCGGAGGTGATGTCCTTGCCGAAGTAGGCCCGTGCGGCGGCCTTGATGCCGTAGGCGTTGTTGCCGTAGTAGACCTGGTTCATGTACATCGCCAGGATCTGCTGCTTGCCCTGCTCGCCCGGGTACTCGTCGCCGACCCGCAGGGCCAGGATCGCCTCCTTGATCTTGCGCTCCAGGATCCGGTCCGGATCGGCCATCAGGTCCGCGTCGAAGAGGCGGATGCGGACGAGCTGCTGGCAGATCGTCGAGGCGCCGGACACGACGTCGCCCGCCGTGACGTTCTGGTACGCGGCGCGCAGGATGCCGCGGAAGTCGATGCAGGGGTTCGTCCAGAAGGTCCGGTCCTCGGCCGCCACCTGGGCATCGACCAGCAGCTGCGGGATGTCCTCGTACCGGACCACCTCGCGCTGCTCGGCGGCAAAGCTCGCCAGCTCCACGCCATCGGCGGAGTAGACGCGCGAGCCCTGGTCCAGCTGGAAGTTGGCCAGGTCCTTCACCGATGGCAGGTCCGTGGTGTAGGCCGCGTAGACGCCCAACATGCCGATGAAAAGCGCGGCAGCCACCGCGGTGAAGGCACCCAGGATCACGGCGGGCAGGAGGGCGATGCCGCCGGGGCGCGCGGGAAGGCGCGAGGCGCCGCGCGGCGGACGGCGGGAGGGAGATCGGCTGGGGGAGGCGCGCATCGGCCGCGGCTGGGACATCGGCTGGGGACGATAGCACGGACGGTGCCGGCCCCTATACTCGCAGGCCCATGAGCGGCACCATCCTGGACGACCTGCGCTGGCGCGGCCAGCTGGCCCTCACCACCGACGAGGCGGCCCTGGAGGCCGCCCTGGCGGCCGGGCCGATCACCTTCTACTGCGGCTTCGATCCATCGGCCCCGTCGCTCCATTTCGGCAACCTCGTCCAGCTCGTCACCATGCGGCGGCTGCAGGACGCCGGGCACCACGCGATCTGCGTCGTCGGCGGCTCGACGGGGTTGATCGGGGATCCCAGCGGCAAGTCGGCTGAACGCGTCCTCAACGAGGTCGATGTCGTCGCCGACTGGGTGGAGCGCATTCGCGCCCAGGTCACCAATCTGCTGCCGATGGAGGGGGACAACCCGGCGCGCGTCGTGAACAACCTCGATTGGACACGGGACGTCAGCGCCATCACCTTCCTGCGCGACATCGGCAAGCACTTCAGCGTGGCCCGCATGCTGGCCAAGGAGGCGGTCAGCGCCCGCCTCAACGACGAGGGGATCAGCTACACCGAGTTCAGCTATCAGATCCTGCAGGCCTTCGACTACCTGGAGCTCTACCGCCGCTACGGGACGATCCTGCAGACCGGGGGCTCCGACCAGTGGGGCAACCTGACGGCCGGCGTGGATCTCATCCGTCGGGCGGAGGGCGCATCGGTCCATGCCCTGGCCACCCCGCTCATCACCCGAGCGGATGGCACGAAATACGGCAAGACCGAGGCCGGGGCACTCTGGCTGGACCCGGCCATGACCTCGCCCTACGCCTTCTACCAGTACTTCCTGAACCAGGCCGATGCGGACGTCGGCACCCTGTTGCGCACCTTCAGCTTCCGCTCACGCGAGGAGATCGAGGCGCTGGAGCGTGCCACCGTCGAGCAACCCGAGCAGCGGCAGGCGCAGCAGGTGCTCGCGTCGGAGCTGACCGCGCTGCTCCACGGCGACGAGGAGGCGCGACGGGCGGTGGCTGCCAGCCAGGCGATCTTCGGCCACGGCGAGCTGCGCGAGCTGGACGAGGCCGCGCTCGAGAGCGCCGCCACCGCGCTGCCGCACGTGACGCTGGACGGCACGCTGCCGCCGATCGTCGAGCTGCTCGTCCAGGCCGGCCTGGCGCGCAGCCGCTCCGATGCACGGCGAATCGTGGGCGAGGGCGGTGCCTACCTGAACAACGTCCGGGTCACCGAGGCGGACCAGGTGCCGGCGGGCGAGCAGCTGCTCCACGGCCGCTGGCTGGTCCTGCGTCGCGGCAAGCGGAACGTGGCTTTGGTCGAGTTGGCACAGGTGCAGCGGCCCACGGAATGACGGCTGGCACCGCCATCCCGTCCCCGGCTAGTGCTTCTCCCCGGCGCCGACCTTGGCAGCGTGCTCGGCGATCACCTTCTCAGCCACGTTGTGCGGCACCTCGGCGTAGTGGTCCAGCTTCCAGCTGAAGGTCCCGCGCCCCTGGGTGATCGAGCGCAGCTCGGTGGCGTAGTGGAACATTTCGGCCTGCGGCACCTGCGCGCGGAGCTGCTGCTTGCCGTCGTTCTGGTCCATCCCCAGCACGTGGCCGCGCTTCGCAGTGATCTGCCCCATCACGTCGCCCATGTACTCATCGGGGACGGTGACCTCGACCTCCAGCACCGGCTCCAGCAGGACCGGATTCGCCTCGGGGAACGCCCGCTTCAACGCCTGCGACGCGGCAACCTTGAACGCCATCTCCGAGGAGTCCACGGTGTGGTAGCTGCCGTCGACCAGGGTGGCCTTCATGTCGACCACCGGGAACCCCGCAAGCACCCCCTCCGCCATGGCCTCGCGCAGGCCCTTCTCCACGGCGGGGATGTACTGCTTCGGCACCACGCCGCCCACGATCCGGTCGCCGAACTCGAAGCCGGAGCCTGATTCGAGCGGCTCGAACTCGATCACCACGTGCCCGAACTGGCCGTGGCCGCCGGTCTGGCGCTTGAAGCGGTTGTCGATCTTCGTCGGCTTGCGGATGGTCTCCCGATACGGAACCGTTGGGGTGCCGGTCTTGACCGCCGCGCCGAACTTGCGCTTCAGGCGCTCGATGATGACGTCGACGTGCGCGTCGCCCATGGCGGTGAGGATCGTCTCGCCGGTCGCCTCCTCGCGAGTGACCCGCATGCCCGGCTCCTCCTCCAGCATGCGCTGCAGCGCCTGGCCCAGCTTGTCGAGGTCCGCCTTCGACTCCGGCTCGATGCTGACCTGCAGCGTTGGCGCGGTGAACGTCGGCTTCGGCAGCTCCACGGCATGGGCGCGATCAGAGACCAGCGTGTCGCCGATCTGGGTGCTGGTGAGCTTGGCGACCGCCGCGATATCGCCCGGGCCGGCGCTCGGCAGGTTCTCCTGATCCTTGCCCATCAGGCCCAGGATGTTGCCGATGCGCTCCTCCTCCCGGCGCGTGGCGTTCCAGACATGATCCTGTGGCCGCAGCGTGCCGGAGATGACGCGGAAGAAGGTGAGCCGGCCGACGAACGGGTCGGCGGTGACCTTGAAGACCTGCGCCACGAACGGGGCGGTCGGATCGGGCGTCAACTCCTTGCCGTCCACGGTGGTGCGGCCACCGACCTCGGCCGCCGACGGCACGTGCTTGGCGATCATGTTCGTCAGCTCGCGGACCCCGATGTTCTTCAGCGCACTGCCGACGAAGACCGGGACCACGCTGCCCTCACGGGTGCCCTTGTGCATGGCGGCGCCGATCTCCTCGTCCGTGATCTCCTCGCCGTCGAGGTATTTCATCATCAGCTCGTCGCTCGCCTCGGCCGCGGCCTCGACCAGCGCATCGCGGCGGGAGTGCTCGATACCCTGCAGATCGTCGGGGATCGGCACCTCCTTCGGCGTGCCGCCCTCGTAGACGTTGGCGTGCTCCTCGATGACGTCGATGTAGCCACGGAACGAATCGGCCGAGCCGATGGGCAGGTAGACCGGCGCGATCTTGGGCCCGAACCGCGCCTTCAGCTGGTCGAGCACCGCGTCGTAGTTCGCGTTCTCACGGTCCATCTTGTTGACGAACACGAAGCGCGGCAGCCCGCGCTGCTCGGCCATCCGCCAGACCGCCTCGGTACCGACCTCGACGCCCGCACTGGCATCGACCACCACAACTGCCGCATCGACGGCGGACAGCGCCTCGACCACATCGGCCTGGAAATCGGCGTAGCCGGGAGTGTCGACCAGGGTGATGCGGGAGCCATCGGCCTCGAGTGTGCCGATCGCCAGGTTGATGCTCTGCTTCCGCTTCTGCTCGTCCGGGTCGTGGTCGAGGGTGGACGTGCCGGCGTCCACGCTGCCGAGTCGCTGGATCGCGCCGGCGTCGAAGAGCATCGCCTCGGCGAGGCTGGTCTTGCCGGCGCCACCGTGGGAGATGAGGGCGACGTTCCGGATCTTGTCAGGGGAGGTGGGCTTCATCGGGGCTCCTCAGCAGGTCATGCGGATGCGCATGCGCCAGAGCCGATGGCCGGCTCGGCGGACGTCGATTGGCCAGGGTGGGTGGCCATTATAGGTAGTCCCCGGTGGGCGTCCGGCAAGGACAAATCGTCCGCGGGGTATCGCCAAGCGACCGTTTGGTGTGCATCATCGGACCCGACGGCGTTGCAGCACTCGGAGGAGGCCGATGGCGCAGCAACCGATCGAGCTCATCCTGACGCGACAGCTGGCCAGCTACCTCGTCACCCCCATGTTCCTGGTCGGTCCCGAGGGGGAGCTGCTCTTCTACAACGAGCCCGCCGAGGCGCTGCTCGGCTACCGCTTCGACGAGGCGCTGGAGATCCCGCTCGACGAGTGGGCCACCACCTATCAGCTCTTCAACGCGACCACCGGTGAGCGGTTGCCCGCCGAGGAGTTCCCGGTGGTGACCGCACTCCGCGAGAGCCGCCCCCACCACACGTCGCTCGTCTACCAGCGGCCGGACGGCGCAAAGCTGCCGATCGTGGTGACCAGCATCCCGCTCATCGGCGGTGGCGGGGAGCTTCTCGGCGCGGTCGCCATCTTCTGGGAAGACGGCACGCGGTGAAGGTCCAGGTGTGGGGGACGCGCGGCTCGCTGGCGGCCCCCGGCACCGACACGCTGCGTTACGGCGGCAACACCTCGTCGGTGCTGGTGACCGGCTCGGAGGGCGAGTACGTCATCCTGGACGCCGGCACCGGCATTCGGCCGCTGGGCCTGACGCTGCCCCCCGACCTGAAGCGGCTCGACATCCTGGTGACCCACCTGCACATGGATCATCTGCAGGGGCTCGGCTTCTTCGGGCCGATCTTCCGCGACGACATCGAGATCCACATCTGGGGCCCGCCGTCCACGACGATGTCGCTGCACTCCCGCGTGAGCCGATACCTCTCACCGCCGCTC
Organism: Candidatus Limnocylindria bacterium; assembly: GCA_035701185.1. Classification (GTDB taxonomy): domain Bacteria; phylum Chloroflexota; class Limnocylindria; order QHBO01; family QHBO01; genus DASSCW01. Next base: position 15,664 of record DASSNX010000112.1, on the reverse strand, counting down.
TTCCCGGTCCGGCTGCGCGACATGCCGCGCCTGCCCGAGCTGCACGACGCGCGGCACTACTTCCGCATCGGCAGCCTGCGGGTGCGGGCCGACCGGATCTGCCATCCCGGGGCCACGGTCGGCTACCGCGTCACCGACCCCAACGGCTCGTGCCTGGCGTACCTGCCCGACCACGAGCCGGCACTCGGTCATCGGCATTTCCCGGGCTCAGGGGAATGGACGTCGGGCTACGCCCTGATCCGCCACGCCGACCTGCTGATCCACGATGCCCAGTACACCGACGAGGAATACCCCGAGCACATCGGCTGGGGGCACACGGGCGTGGGCCAGCTCGCCGCTCTCGCGACGCTGGCCGAGGTCCGGCAGCTGATGCCGTTCCATCACGACCCGGGGCATGGCGATGCGCAGCTGGACGCGATGACGGCCGACCTCGGCGAGCGGGCACCATCGGTCCAGGTCGTGCCCGGACAGGAGGGGGCTCAGCTGGAGGTCGCCACCGGCTGATTGGTAGAATCTCAGCCGTTCCAGCGGTTGCACGACGCCGTCCGGCTGCGCCCATCGGTCGCATCGGTCTGGCAAGGTGAAGGAGGACCGATGTCCGGCCACAGCAAGTGGTCGCAGATCAAGCGACAGAAGGGCGCCAATGACGCCAAGCGCGGAGCGCTGTTCACGAAGCTGACGCGCGAGATCATCACCGCCGCGCGGCAGGGTGGGGGAGACGTGGATGGCAACTACCGCCTGCGCATGGCGGTCGACAAGGCACGGGCCAGCTCGATGCCGCAGGAGAACATCAAACGGGCGATCGAGCGGGCCACCGGCGCCGGCGCCGACGCCGAGCAGTACGAGGAGATCACCTACGAGGGCCTCGGCCCGTCGAACGTGGCGGTGATCGTGGCGACCATGACCGACAACCGCAACCGCACCGCGTCGGAGATCCGCTCGATCTTCACCAAGTCCGGCGGCTCGTTGACGCCGGTGGCCTGGCAGTTCGAACAGCGCGGCGTCATCAGCGTGCCGCTGAACGGGCAGGACCCGGACGAGGTCACCCTGGCGGCCATTGATGCCGGGGCGGTGGACGTCGGCTCACCGGAGGGCGGCGCCATCCTGGTCACCACCGACCCGGCGGACCTCGAGCGGGTGCGGGCTGCCCTCGCCGATGCCGGCTACGAGGCCGACTCTGCGGAGCTGTCGATGGAGCCGACCACGCGGGTGGAGATCAGCGACGAGAAGGGCGCGCGCGGGGTGCTGACCTTCATGGAGCGCCTGGAGGACCTGGATGACGTCCAGAACGTGTTCGCCAACTTCGACATCCCCGACGCCCTGATGGAGCAGCTCGAGGCGACCGTCGCCTGACGGCCCTCGCGGCCGGTGGCGGCGGCCTACCATGCGCGCGTGATCGCGCTGGGCATCGATCCGGGCACCGCGACCTGTGGCTTTGGCGTCATCTCCCTGGTTGACGGCAGGCTGCAGCTGGTTGACGCCGGCGTCATCCGCACGCCGGTCGACGAGACCGATGCCTCCCGCCTGCGGCAGCTGCATGTCGCCCTGGCTGCCCTGATCGCCGAGCACCGGCCGGAGCGGGTAGGCGTCGAGCGCCTCTTCTTCCAGCGCAACGTGCAGACCGCGATGGCCGTGGGCCAGGCGCGCGGCGTCGCCCTGCTGGTCGCGGCCGAGGCTCAGCTGCCCGTCGACGAGCCCACCCCGAACGAGGTCAAGCAGGCGGTCTGCGGCAACGGCGCCGCGGACAAGCAGCAGGTGGCGACCATGGTGGCCCGGCTGCTGGCGGTTTCGCTGGATGGCGTGCCGGACGACGCCACCGACGCGCTGGCGGTGGCCATCGGCTCCGCCTACCGCGCTGCGGTGGCAACCCGGCTGGCAGCCGCCACGTGATCGGTTCGCTGCGCGGCCCGGTGACCCATCTCGGTCCCGACTACGCGATCGTCGAGCTGGGCGGCGTGGGATATCGGGTCACCGTCGCGCCGAAGATCATGGCCCGCCTCCGGCCGGAGCGCGAGGCGCACTTCTTCGTCCACCACCTGGTGCGTGAGGACCAGCAGGCACTGTTCGGCTTCGACTCGCCGGAGGAGCTGGCCTTCTTCGAGCTGTTGATGACGGTCAGTGGCGTCGGGCCGCGGCTGGCGTTGGCGATCGTCGGCGCGCACGCCGTCACGCGGCTCCAGCTGGCCATCGTCACCGGCGACCTGGACCTGCTGACATCGGTCAGTGGCGTCGGACGCAAGACCGCGCAGCGCATCGCACTCGAGCTCAGGGAGAAGATGCACGCGGCCGGCGTGGCGGTCGGGCCGGGCGACACGAGCGACTCCGATGTGGTGGCGGCGCTCGAGTCGCTGGGCTACACCGCCACCGAGGCGCGGCGCGCGGCGGGCAGCGTGGCCGGTGCGGACGGCGGGCTGGACGCGCGCATCAAGGCCGCGCTCCAGGAGCTGGCGAGGTCCCGCTAGGCGATGCTCGAGCAACGGGACCGCTGGTCCAACCCGGACGTCGCGCGCCGCATCCTGGAGGAGTTCCGCGTGTGGGCGGTCGTGGGCTGCTCACCGGACCCGATGCGCGCCAGCCACGGCGTCTCGCGGACGCTGATGCGTTACGGCTACGAGATGATCCCCATCTACCCGCGCGACACCGAGATCCACGGCATCCGGACGGTGCCCGACGTCGCCACCGCCGCGGCCCAGCGGCCGCCCGACACGCCCATCGAGGTGGTCGACATCTTCCGTGCCTCGCACCGCGCCGGCGCCCACGTCGACGAGGCGATTGCCATTGGCGCCAAGGCCGTCTGGCTGCAGCTCGGCGTGTGGGACGAGGCCGCCGCCGAGCGAGCGGCTGCCGCCGGGCTGCTGGTGGTGATGGACCGCTGCCCGGCGATCGACCTGCCCGCGCTGCTCGAGGCGTGACCCGGCACATCCGCCGCGCCCGCCCAGAGGAGGCCGATGCGCTGCGGGCCCTGGCTCATCGGTCGAAGGCGCACTGGCCCTATGACCAGGCCTTCCTGGACGCCGTGCGACCGCTCCTTGAGCTCGACGCCCGGGACATCGAGGCGTCCGACGTCTGGGTGCTGGAGGCCGACGATCAGCCGATCGGCTGGCACCGGGTCACCCTGCACGGCCCACGGGCCGAGCTTGAGGACCTGTGGCTGGAACCCGCCTGGATCGGGACCGGGATGGGCCGCGTGCTGTTCGAGCACGCCGTGGGGATCGCCCGCGCGCACGGAGCCACGCGCCTCGAATGGGACGCCGACCCCTACGCCGAGGGCTTCTATCGCGCCATGGGTGGCGAGGAGATCGGCCGCTCGCCGTCGGCTGCCGTGGAAGGCCGAACGTTGCCGCGCATGCGGCTGACCCTTCCGCCGCCCCGCTAGCCGGCAATCCGGAAGAGGTAGATCCCGAATCCGAGCTGCTCCCGGCCGCCGGCGAGATAGCGGTCGCGTCCCGCTCGCGCCCGGCGCAGGAACTCGTCGTGCTGTGGGTCGGCGGGATGCGCGGCAGCCCAGCGCTCGACGCTGCCCAGGTAGCGCCACTCGTAGCGATCCCAGTCGCGGGTGGTGGCGGTGGCCGCCCACAGCGGTGTCAGGCCCAGCTCGATCGCCTGGCGGATGTGCTCCGCATGGGTGCCCATCTCCTGCCGCGCCGCGCCCAGGAGGGCGAGGTACGCCTCGGTCGGCTCGGTGCGCCAGTAGCCATCGGCCACCAGCAGCAAGCCGCCCGGCGCGACCAGGCCGTACAGCTGCTGGATCAGCGCCTGGAACGAGGCGCGCTCCCAGCCGGGGCCAAGGGCCAGCACCGCGTCGAAGGCCGCGTCAGGAACGTAGGCCAGGGCATCGGCCTCCACCAGCTCGAGCGTGCCGTGCTTGAGCTCCATCGAGGCCGCGCGCGCCTGGGCCAGCGCGAATGGCGAGAGGTCGACGCCCACGCCGTGCGCGTCGTAGCGCTCCACCACGCGACGCAGGGCTTCGCCACGACCGCAGCCCAGGTCCAGCACCCGCGCCCCGGCCGCCAGCCGCAGCTCCTCGATCGCTTCGTTCAGGGTGGAGCCGGACAGCGGGTTCCAGATCGCCATCTCGCCGTGGGCGATGGCCGAGAAGCGGAAGGCCTGCTCCTCGTCGGCCGACAGGGGGACTGTCGCCACGGGAGCCTCAGGATCGCCGCATGACGAGGCCGATCCGTCCGAACGGCGGTCGCGGGTCGGCGTAGGTCCTGACCCGCTCGTCGTCGGCGCTGGTCGCGCCGGTGTCCCACAGCCGGTTCGTCGCCTCGAAGCTGACCTCGGCCAGCTGCGGCCAGCGCTCCAGCATGCGGGTGCCGATCTCGTTGACCAGGTGCTGGATCGAGAGGCTCACGAACGAATGGAAGACCGATGCGGCCAGGTCGGCCACCTGGTCGCCGTCCACGTAGCGGGAGGGATCGGCGCCGAGTGCGTCGGCGTCATCGGCATAGCGCCAGCCGATGTCGGTCCAGATGTAGAGCGGACGGTCCCGGCGCTCGGGGAGGGTGGTGTGCTCGTCGCGCGCGAAGTCGGCGAAGGCGCTGCCCGTGATCTTGATCAGCTGGATGCCGGTGCGGCCGCAGGCATGGCCGGTCACCACGATGCCGCCACCGCCGTCGCGCTCCAGCTCCAGGCGGGCAGTGGACTGGTCGTTGCGGTCGCGGGCGAAGAGGCGATCCGAGGCGGCAAAGCCGTCACCGTCGTCGGCAGGCACGATGGCGGCCGGGAACGGCAGGGCGTGACCGAGCATGGTCAGCCGCTCCATGTGCGGATACGTCTCCAGGAAGCGGCTGCCGACGTGGTGCAGCCATCCTTCGAGCGTCGAGGCCGGGCAGTCGAGGGAGGCAGCGTGGATGAAGTTCTTCATCGTGTCGGTCGCGACCACCAGCCGGTTGTCGCCCTTGGTGTACGCGTCCAGGAACACCTCGCCGCGCACCACCACCTCGATCTGGGCGGCCATCAGGGTGTTGTCGCGGCCCGTGAACGGCGACTCGGGGATCGGCGTCACGCCGGTCAGCGGGGTCCCATAGGTGCGGTAGACCTTGACGTCGGCCTTGCCGTAGTGGATCTCGTAGTCCATCACTCCTCCGTGCCGAGGCCGCGCAGCTTTCGCAGCCGATCCCCGGCGATGTAGATCGCGTCGTCGACGGCTCGCCGCAGCTCCGCGTCCCGGTCTTCGTGCAGCGCACGCTCGAGCAGCGGGACGATCTCCGTCTTCGGCCGTCCCGCCACGAAGACCACGTACCGGAACCCGAACCGCTGCTCGTACAGCTGGTTGAGCATCTGCAGCTCCTCGTAGGCCCGGGCCAGCTCGTTCCGACGCCGCGCCGCGGCCTCCTCGGCCAGCTCCGCGTCCGAGAGCAGGCTCTCCTCCTCGCCGTCCATGGTCGCGACGTCCGCGGCGTGACCCCGCTCGGCGGCATGGCCGCGCTCCGCGGCATAGCCCTGCTCGGCGTAGGACAGCGCCGACACTGTCTCGGGATCGGCGCCGATCCGCGGATGCGCCTCGATCAGCTCGATCCGCTCCTCCTCGCTCGCCCCGCGGGCGGCCTCGAAGGCCGCGGCCAGCAGGCCCTCGTCCGTGCCGAACGGGCGTGCGCCGGCCAGCCTGGCCAGGAAGCGGCCGCCACCCTCGAAAAGCGGCATCAGCTCGGCGACGAACGCCTCGGCCGGCAACCGGTCGAGGTCCTCGGCCAGCGGGAATTCGTGGCGGCTCATCGGCTGCTGCAGGGCCTTGTCACGGAGCTCGAACTCCACCAGGTCCTCGACCAGCAGGCCGTTATCGGCGTTGCGCTCCGGAATCTCCGGCTTCAGCAGGCGATCGACCGTCACCGCGCCGTCGTGGACGGCGGCAACCCGCATGCCGCGCCGCAGGTAGAAGTGAATGGCCTCGAGATTGTCATTGGTGGTCACCAGCCAGAGCCGATGGTGCCCGCTGGCCACCGCCACCTGTCGCGCTGTCTCGAGCAGCGCAGAGCCCACGCCGGCGCCACGTGGCTCGGCGACGAGCAGCGCGACCTCCAGGCCGAGATCCGCCGTCTCCAGCACGCTGGCCAGGCCAACCGGTCGACCATCGGCCTCGGCCACCAGGCCCTCCATCGTCGTCGGATCCAGGAGCTCGCCCAGGCGCGCGACCAGGTGCGTGCCGCCCTGGTGCCGCGCGACGAGTGCCCGGGCCCACTCGAGGTCGGCCGGCGCCAGGTCACGGACCGCGACGTCAGCGGCGCGTGTAACGGAACTCATCGCCAGGCTGATGTGGCTCGCCGGTCATGTCGAACCAGGCCCACAGCTCCCCGGAGTCCGGCTGCGCCTGGTAGACCATCCACCGCTCCTCGCCGCGCTTGAGAAAGATCGCCTCACCCGCGCGCAGCGACACGAGGTCCAGGGTCACCGCCTCGTCCTTCTCCTCCCAGCCGACCAGGCCAGGCCCGAAATGTTTGATCCGAAAGATGAGCCGATCTCCCTCCGGCTCCAGCGTCAGCAGCTCGTAGAAGCGCGGCTGGCCGTCGCGATGCCAGCGGAACATGCCGAGCATCATCCCGGGCTGGGCGTCGCTCCAGACCTCCTCGATCCGATCGGCGTCGTGCTCACCGACCCATCGGCCGGTCATCCACGCCAGTTGCTCGGCGGTGCCGGGGATGGGCGTGCTGGGGTGCATCGGCTTCGGGTGAGTCAGCTGCCGCGATAGGTGGCGAGGCTGAACGGCGAGAGCAGCAGCGGCACGTGGTAGCTGCGCTCGACATCATCCACGCGGAAGCCGATGGCCACGTTCTCGAAGAACTCGGCATCCTCACCCAGGTACTCGGCGACGTCGAAGACCAGCTGGTAGCTCCCCGCCTCGAGCGGGCCGCTGAGCATGGAGCCGATACGGCCGTCGTCATCGGTCTCCAGCTCGGCCAGGAGCTCTGGCCGGCCATCCGGCTCGAGCCGGAAGATGGCCACCGGGACACCGGACGCGGGCTCGCCGGTGCCAAGGTCGAGGACGTGCGTGCTGATGGTGGGCGCTCCGGCCACTTGCTATCCTCCGCGGCATGGGTGACCTTCGCATCAGCGTCGGCGACCTGAACTTTAGCGCCGACTGGCACCCGGACGCCCCTCGCACGCGCGACGCGCTGCGGGCCTGGCTGCCCGTTTCCTCGCAGCTGATCCACTGCCGCTGGAGCGGCGAGTCCACCTGGATTCCGTTCGGTGACTCCCGCCCCGCGGTGGGCTATGAGAACGCGACCTCGCACCCGGCGCCAGGCGACCTGCTGATCTACGTCGGCGACCTGTCCGAATGCGAGATCCTCTTCCCGTACGGCGCCTGCAGCTTTTCGTCCAAAGTTGGGCAGCTGGCCGGCAACCACTTCGCCACCCTGGTGCCCGATGAAGGCTGGCGCGACCGCCTGCGCGAGGTCGGCCGCCGGGTCCTGTGGGAGGGCGCCCAGGCGATCTCGATCAGCGAGTCTGGCTGATCGAGCACCCCGTCGGTCCACTCTCGCACTGATTCTCGATCACAAATTCCCGGGGTGGAAGTCAGCGTGGCTATCGCGATGGTCCGCTGAATGCCTCACGCTCGGCCGGCCGCTGGCAACTCTGTCGCAGGCCCACGCTGATGGCATCTGTAAGAGAAGTGGGCCGCAAAGACAGGCTCGCTTCCACCGCGGGCACGAATGATCAACAAGTCGGCCGAAATCCGCGCCACCCAGGGGCCGATAAGCCCGCGGTAACGAATTGCAGCCACCATCAGCTCGGCTATGGAGCTGAGGAGGTTGAATGCCACGTTTCGCGCCGTCCGAAGGCAGCGAGGGTGGCGACAAGTCGATGTCGCGCGGCGGGCAAAGCTGTCTGCGAGCACCGTGTCCCGCGCTGAGACGCCGGCAGTCGGCCGGATGCGTCTGCGCACACTCGAGCGGATCGCCGATGCGCTCGACGTGCGGATCGACGTCGTTCCACGCTGGCGCGGCGCGGCGCTCGACCGGCTGCTGAACGCGGGACACTCCGCCATGCACGAGCAGGTGGCCACATGGCTGTCGGGACGTGCCGGCTGGCAGTTCCGACCGGAGGTCTCATTTTCGATCTACGGCGAGCGCGGAACCATCGACCTTCTGGCGTTTCACCAGGGGACGGGCACGCTGCTCGTGATCGAGCTGAAGACAGCCCTGGTCGACATCCAGGCGCTCATCGGCACCGTGGACCGCTACGCGCGATTGGGGCCAAAGGTCGCCGCCGACTTGGGGTGGAAGGCGAGCCGGGTCAGCGTCTGGGTGCTCGTCAGCGAGACGGCCACAAATCGACGGCGGTTGGCCGCCCATCGCACGGTCCTGCGGTCGGCGTTTCCGGCCGACGGCCGTGGCATGCGGGCGTGGGTCGCGCGCCCGGCAACCGGAATCCGGGCGTTGTCATTTCTGGCGCCGCCGCGCGAGGGAGGTGCCACGCGCTAGGCTCCGCGTCCATGACCGATCTCGTCGTGCGCGGCGGCACCGTGGTCACCGCCGAGCGCTCAGTCCGAGCTGACGTGGCGATCAGCGACGGCCGGATCACCGAGGTGGGGGAGGGCATCGGCCGCCAGGACCCCGAGGCCGCGACGATCGACGCGCGCGGATTGCTGGTGCTCCCCGGCTGCATCGACGTCCACACCCACACCCGCATCCCGACCGAGGAGGAGCCGGACCGCTTCTTCAAGGACTCGGTGGCCGCCGCGTTCGGCGGCACCACCACCTTTCTTGCCTTCAACAATCCGGGCACTGGCATCAGCGAACAGGGCAGCGCCTCCCTGCTGGCTGGCCTCGCAGAGTTCCGGCAGCGAACCGAGGGCGAGTCAGCCGTGGATTTTGGACTCTCGGCCGTCATCTCCGGCCAGCAACCGGATCCCATCGCCGAGCTGCCGGCGCTGATCGAGCGCGGGGTGCCGACGGCCAAGGCCTTCATGGTCTACGACTTCCGCCTCCCCGATGAGCGCCTCTTCGCGGCGCTCCAGGTGATGGGCCGCCACGGCGGGATGCTGCAGGTTCACTGCGAGAACGCCACGATCATCGACGCCCTGGTGTCCGGCGCCCTGGACGCCGGACACACCGAGTGCCGGCACCACGCCGCGTGCCGCCCGACCTATGCCGAGGCGGAGGCGACCCACCGGGCGATCGCGCTGGCCCAGGCGGCGGAGGCATCGGTCTACGTCGTGCACCTGTCGTGCGCCGATGCGCTGGCGGAGGTGGTTGCCGCCAAGGCGCGCGGCTGGCCTGTCTACGCCGAGACCTGCCCGCACTACCTCACCCGCACGGACGCCGCGTACGAGGCCGATGACGAGGCCGAGGTCATCAAGTCGGTCATCTCGCCGCCGCTGCGCGCCGAATCGGACCGCCAGGCGCTGTGGCTGGGCCTCGCGCGCGGCGGCCTGGACCTGGTGGCCACCGACCACGTCCCCGACCGGCTGGCGGTCGAGAAGGCTGTCCCCGCGCCGCCGTTTCCGCAGATCAGCAACGGGGCGCCGGGGATCGAGACCCTGCTGACCCTGGCGTACTCGGCGGGCGTTGCCGCCGGCCGCCTGTCCCTCGAGCGGCTGGTGGATGTCCTGGCTACCACCCCGGCGCGGCTGTTCGGCATGCCGACCAAGGGAGCGGTGGAGGTCGACCGCGATGCTGACCTCGTCCTGTTCGACCCGAACGCCTCCCGCACGTTGCGCCAGGCGGACCTCCATCACACCAGCGACTTCACGCCCTACGAAGGCGTGGCGGTGCGTGGCGCGGTGCGGACCGTGCTTCTGCGGGGACAGCCGGTCATCCGTGACGGGCAGTTCGTGGGTCGCCGCGGCGCCGGACGCTTCCTGGAGCGCTCGCGGGTCTTGCACAACGGCGCGGTGGCATGAGAATGTGACTCGCACGGAGGGAGCATGACCGTCCAGAGCGCGTCAGCCGTATCCCCGCAGCCGTCCGCCCGAACGCCACGCTGGGGTCGCCTCGCATTGGCGGTGCTGCTGCTGATCGGCGTCCTCATCGCCGGCCAGGTCGCGCTCCTGGGCTGGTACCCCGTCAGCCAGGGCTCGTTCGGGGCGAGCCTGGGCAGTGATGTCGGGGGCTGCGACGGCGGCGCGCGCCTCGATTGCACCTTCGTTCCCTTCGAGCCCGGACATGAGATCGGCATCGCCTTCTCGGTGCGCAACGGCGGGCCGATCCCGATCACGGTCGAAGCGGTCGACCCATTCGGCACCGATGTGCCGCTGGCCCTGATGACGCTCGAGCCGCGCCTGCCAGCGGATCCGAACATCATCGGCGTGGAGGGTTCGCGCCCATTCGCCCCGATCACCATCGATCCCGGCCAGGAGGCCGCGCTGGTGCTCGTCGGCAAGGTCGCCGAGTGTGCCACGGTCGCCGGCCACTGGCTGCCCGGGAGCAGCATGATCGTCGACCAGGCCTCGTTCACCGCTCGGATCGGCCTCCTGACGCGACACGAAACCGTGAAGCTGCAGCGGTCCATGGAGGTCGGTGCACCCGCCGAGGGAGACTGCTGACCGCGATCGGCCTCAGAGGTGGCGCATGCCCGGCAGCCGGGGGCCAGTGGCGAAGTTCAGCTGCACCAGCACGATCCAGGCGATGCTCCACGCCGTGCTGACCACGCACAGCAGAGCGCCGAAGCCATAGAGGATCTCCGCCGCCACGATCCGGCGCCGGATGGCGCGGTCCACCGCCGGGCCCGCCTCGTCCTTCAGCAGCCCGGCGTGCTGCGCGTAGATCCAGGCGCCGAACAGGATGCTGCCCAGCACGGCGATGTTCGCCCAGTAGATGAGCAGCGCCAGGCGCAGCTCGAGGTGCTCGGACAGCAGCGACGTGGTGAAGGGCATGATCGAGACGAAGGCCAGGAAGCCGATGTAGATCCAGCTCAGGTCCCGGTCGGCGCGGGCCATGTGGTTGAGCTGCGTCTGCTGGCCCGACCAGAAGATCCCGAGCGTCAGGAAGCTGAGCGCGAAGGTCACGAAGCTGTGGCCCTGCATCCACAGCGCGGACCACAGGTCGCCGTCGGTTGCCCCGGGCGGCAGCTGCGGAACGTGGATCTCGAGCACGATCAGCGTCATGGCAATCGCGAACACGCCGTCGGACAGGGCGCCGATCCGCTCGAGCCCGCGCGCGGCGATCCGGCTGTAGCTGGCCTCCATCGGCGCACTCTGCGGTCGTCCAGCGGGAGGCGTCAAGGCCGATCGCCAGCATCGGCCGATGCCGCCAGGTAGCGCCGAGTGGCCCTATTGGGCCGGTTGCGAACAGGACCGTACTGCGCGCTACGGTCTCCAGCGTGCCGGAAACACGAGACCCGTACGCCATCCTGCAGCTGCATCCGTCGGCCGTGCCGGAGCTCGTCGAGGCGGCCTATCGCACGCTGGCGCGGCTCCATCATCCGGACCACAGCGATGCGCCGGACGCCGACGCCGCCATGTCCGATCTGAACTGGGCCTACGCCACGCTGCGTGAGCCCGCCCTGCGGGCGGCGTATGACAAGACCAAGGTGGCCATCCCGGTCGAGCCGCACGAGCCGGCAGCACCGCAGCCTGCCGTGGCCAGCACCAGCCTCAGCCAGCGCGTCGCAGAGGCCGCCGCGGCGGCGGCCGCCCGAGATGGCACCGGCTCGACGGCTGCGACGTTGGATTTCGGGCGGTACGCCGGGATGTCGCTGCGCGAGATCGCCCGCATCGAGCCGGGCTACCTGGAGTGGCTGCGCCGCCACTCGTCGGGGCTGCGCTACCGGCACCAGATCGACCAGGTCCTAGCGGCGCTCACGCCGCAGCGCACCACCAGCTCAGCCGAGTAGCGGGTAGGCCCTCAGCGTCAGGAACTCGGCAAAGTCGTCGGACAGCACCAGCTCGTCGAGCAGCGCTGCCGCATCGGCCCAGCGGTAATCCGGGGCCGACGCCTGCAACTGCCCCAGCTCCTCGTCGCGAACGGTGGTGTAGCGCTCGGCCGACATCGGCCTTCCGTCATCCATGACGGCCTGGTGAACGCGCCACTGCCATAGCTGCGAGCGGCTGATCTCGGCGGTCGCCGCGTCCTCCATCAGGTTATTGATGCCGGCCGCCCCGTTGCCGTCGAGCCACGCGGCCAGGTACTGGAGGGCCACCGAGACATTGGTATGCACGCCGTTCTCGGTCACCACACCGCCGGGCACTGTCACGTCCAGGAGCGCCGCTGCGGACGGCGCAACGTTCGGGGAACGATCCTTCTGGTTCGGCCGGTCGCCGAGGGCCTCGTCGAAGATCTCGCCCGCCACCGGCACGAGGTCCGGGTGCGCCACCCAGGTGCCATCCGACCCGTCGCCGGCCTCGCGGCGCTTGTCCTCACGCACGGCGGCCAGTGCGCGCTCGGTGACCTCGGGCTGGCGCCGGTTCGGAATGAAGGCGCTCATTCCGCCGATCGCATGCGCTCCCCGCCGATGGCAGGTCGTCACCAGCAGCTGCTGGTAGGCGCGCATGAATGGAACGGCCATCGTCACCTGGGCGCGATCCGGCAGGACCCGATCCGGCCGGCTGCGCAGCTTCTTGATCAGGCTGAAGATGTAATCCCAGCGCCCGGCATTGAGTCCGGCCGCATGGTGCCGCAGCTCGTACAGGATCTCCTCCATCTCGAAGGCGGCCAGGATGGTCTCGATCAGGACCGTGGCACGGACGCTGCCCCGGGGGACGTCCAGCGCCTCCTGCGCTGCCACGAAGACGTCGTTCCACAGCTCCGCCTCGAGGTGCGACTCGAGCTTCGGCAGGTAGAAGTAGGGGCCGGAGCCGCGCTTCAGCTGCTCGCGGGCGTTGTGGAAGAAGGTCAGCCCGAAATCGAAGAGGCTGGCCGCGATGGGGGAGCCGTCCACCAGGACGTGCGCCTCCTCCAGGTGCCAGCCGCGCGGACGAACGACCAGGGTTGCCAGCCGCCCCGTCCCGAGCTCATAGGTCTTCTCGTCGGTGACATGGGTCAGGGTGCGGCGCACGGCTCCCCGCATGGCCCACTGGCCGGTGACCACGTTCTGCCAGGTGGGGGATAAAGCGTCTTCAAAATCCGCCATGAAGACACGCGCGCCCGAGTTGAGGGCGTTGATCATCATCTTCGGCTCGGCCGGACCGGTGATCTCGACCCGTCGATCGTCCAGGTCGGCCGGCGCCGGAGCGACCTGCCAGTCAGGATCCTCGCGGACGTGGAGCGTGTTCGGCAGGAAGTCCGGCAGCTCGCCGGCATCGAAGCGCGCCTGGCGCTCCCGCCGGTCGCCGAGCAGCCGCAGGCGGCGCTGGTTGAAGGACCGATGGAGCTGCGCCACGAAATCGAGCGCCTCTGTCGTCAGCACCTCATCGGCATGATCCGCCGACGCCGACACCAGCACGCCGGGAGCGTCAGCCACCACGATTCATCCTCCTGCCTGCACGGGCCCGCCATTCGGGCTGCGTGAGCCGGTACAGCACGTGCCGCACCAGCTGCGGGTAATGCGCCGCATCGACGCGGGGATGGTCGAAATCGTCCGCGGAATCGTGGTGCAGGCCGATGCGCTCCATCACCGCCCGCGAGCGCGTGTTCTGCGGCACCGTGAACGAGAAGATCTCACCGAGGTCCAGGGTTCCGAAGCCGAAGGCGAGCGCCTGCTCGGCACCCTCGGTCGCGTAGCCGCGGCCCCAGAACGGTCGGGCCAGGCGCCAACCGACCTCGACCACCGGCCAGCCCGGCGCGTCCTGCCTCGCGATGCCCACGAAGCCGATGAACGGCGCCACCTCCGGCACCTCGACCGCCCACAGGCCCCAACCCAGCTCCGCCCAGTGCTCCTGGATGCGGTCCACCAGCGCGTCGGACGCGTCGCGCGACATGACCCCGGGGAAATGCTCCATCACCTGGGGATCGGCATTCATGACGGCAAACGGCTCGCGATCCTCATCCCGCCAGGGCCGCAGGAGCAGCCGCTGCGTGCGCACCGTGGCCTCGCCGGTGGCGATCACGGGGAGCGTCACTGGCCGAAGCGCATCAGGACCATGCACCTGATTCTCCCAGACGAACGTCGCCTGCCGACCTAGCGTTTGCGCTCCGTGACCCCGACCAGGAACGGCCGCGGCCGCGTGCCGGCGTGGAGCGCGGCCAGCAGCTCGGCGAAGCGCCGCTCACGGGTATCCGGGCGCTTCGCCGCGGTCACCCAGTGTGCCGCGCCGCGGCGAAACGAGGGAGTCTCGGCCAGCCAGCGTGATGCAGCGGCGCCATCGGCCTCCAGCCGGGCCAGCATGGCAGGCTCGAGCTCGGCGGGCGGTTGCTCGTACGAGTAGCGCGCGTCCTTGCGGCGGTCGCGCTCTTCGAAGGCACGCAGGCCGGCGGCATGCATGCGGCCGGCCGCCTTGAGGTCGGCGATCTTGGCGATGTTGATCGCGCTCCAGCTGCTGGTCCGGCGCCGTGGGGTGAAGCGGGTGGCGCTCAGCTCGTCATCGATGCGGTACGTGATGCCGTCGATCCAGCCGTAGCAGAGCGCCTCGTCGACGGCCTGCGGGTAGGTCATGGCCGTCTTCCGCACGCTTTTCTTGTAGTAGCCGATGAACAGCGCATCGGCCGAGTCGTGGTGGCGGTCCAGCCAATCACGGAAGGCAGCGGCGTCGGGAAAGACCTGCACCTCGTCACGCGACGGTCGGGTGATGGGCACCGCCTACCAGCCGCCCTCGTCGCGAATGAGCCGATGGAGCACCCGGCCGGCCACCGCGCGGCGGTAATCGGCCGTGGAGCGCACGTCGTCGATGGGGGACAGCTCCTCGGCCAGGGTCGCCACCGCGACATCGGCGACCTCCGCCGTCGGCGACCTCCCCTCGAGCACCGCCTCGGTCGCCGTGGCACGCACCGGCGTCGCCGCCATCGAGCCCAGGGCCAGGCGGACGTTGCGCCACGTGTCGCCGCCGTCCGGTTGCCAGGCAAGCGCCATGACGACCTTGGAGATCGCCTGGGCGCGCCGGGTGCCAACCTTGCGGAAGCGGACCTGGCGGCCGTCGACCAGCGGGAAGCGAATGCGCAGGATCAGCTCGTCGCCGGCGAGCGCGGTGCGGCGGTACGACGGCCAGAACTCGGCGGCAGGCACCGTGCGCTCGCCCCGCGGTCCACCGACGGTCAGCTCGGCGTCGGTGGCGAGCAGGATCGGCAGCGTGTCGCCAGCCGGCGAGGCGTTGGCCGCGTTGCCGCCCAGCGTCCCACGGTTCTGAATCTGGGCTGCGCCGATCGTCGCTGCCGCTTCCGCCAGGACGGGCAGGGCGCGTTGCACGTCCGCCGAGCGGCGAATGTCGGTGTAGGTCGTCAGCGCGCCGACCACCAGGGCGTCGCCGTCCAGGGCAATGCCGCGCAGCTCATCCAAGCCCCAGAGGTCGATCACCCGCTCCGGCAGCTCGCCCAGCTCGCCGGTGATCTGCACCAGCAGGTCGGTGCCGCCTGCCACCGGCCGATGTGGTGCCTCGGCCAGGGCGGCGAATGCGTCGTCCAGGCTGCGCGGGCTGATGACGGGCGGCTCGACGGGCATCGGCTCAGGCGCGGCCGGCCGAACGCTCGGCGGCGAGCGCGATGGCCTCCACGATCTTGGTGTAGCCGGTGCAGCGGCACAGGTTGCCGGCGATCGCCTCGCGAATCGTCTCCTCGCCCGGCTCAACGCCGCTCGCCAGGAATGCCTCCCCGGCCATCAGCATCCCGGGCGTGCAGATGCCGCATTGCGCGCC
>DASSNX010000111.1:0-12372 GCA_035701185.1 Candidatus Limnocylindria bacterium | reverse complement strand
GTAGCCGGACTCCTTGCGTCCGGCCGCGCGTTTCAGCAGCGACTCCGCCAGGTCACCCGCCTGGGCGGCGAGCCCGACGATGGGGCCGATGAGGAGGCCGTGCCAGAGCGGGATGCCGGCCAGCCAGGCGCCGATGGCCGCCGCCAGCGTGGCAGCGACGATCCCGCCGCCCACGCCCTCGATCGTCTTCGATGGGCTGATGTGCGGGATGAGCTGGCGCTTGCCGAGCCAGCGGCCCGCGGCATACGCACCGGTGTCGTAGCCCCACACCACCAGCAGCAACATCAGCACCCAGGCCGATCCGGCCCGCAGGCCGATGGCACCGACCGCCGTTCCCGGGCCGCCGTCGGACGGGCCCAGGTGTGCCACCAGAACGATGAACGGAGCGAGCAGCGAGACGTACGCCACGCCGAAGCTGGACGTAGCCCAGGTCAGGAAGCCCGACCGCGGATCGAGGCGCGTGAAGCTGGCGATGCCGAGCACCAGCACGGCCGCCACGAAGGCCACCACCGGCAGGCCGGGGATGGTGGTCGCGGCAAGCAGCGACGACAGCAGCGCGCCGACGAAGCCCTGATTGGCGGCGATGATGGCCGCGCCCGCGACGGCGATGCCCGCCGCCAGCATGACGACCTGGGGCGGCTCGAAGCCGGCGGCGTCCAGCAGGCCGATGACCTCGACCAGCGCCAGGAAGATGACCAGCCCGACCAGCAGGGACAGCCATGGCTCCCCCAGCCAGGCGACGATGACGACGATCGGCGCCAGCAGGGCAGCGGTCAGCAGCCGGGTGCGCAGCATCGGCGATCAGGCGCCGTAGCGCCGCTGGCGAAGGGTGAACTCGGCGATGGCGGCGTCGAGATCGGCCTCGCGGAAATCCGGCCACAGCGTTGGGCAGAAGACCAGCTCCGCGTAGGCGCTCTGCCACAGCAGGAAGTTGCTCGTCCGCTGCTCGCCGCCGGTTCGGATGATGAGGTCAGGATCGGGCTGGCCGGCGGTGTACAGGTGCTCGGCCAGGCGCTCCTCGTCCACGACCCTGGGCTCCACGCCGGCGGCGATCAGGGCGCGGACGGCGTCCACGATCTCGCTGCGGCCGGAGTAGTTGAAGGCGATGTTGAGCGCCATCCGCTTGCCGCCGCGCGTCTTCTCCTCGGCCGCGCGGATCGAGCGCTGGATGTCGGTCGGCGCCTCGTGCAGGCGGCCGATGACACGCACCCGGACACCCTCGTCCACCAGCTCGTCGGTGTACTGCCGCACCGCCCCGTCAATCAGGCCGAACAGGCCCGCAACCTCCTCGTCGGTCCGGCGCCAGTTCTCCTGGCTGAAGACGTACAGCGAGAGGACCTCGATATCGCGGTCCGGGGCGGCCTTGACGATCGGCCGGATGGCCTCGACGCCCTGGACGTGGCCCGCGATGCTCGGCAGGCCCCGGGCAGCCGCCCACCGGCGGTTGCCATCCATGATGATCGCGACGTGTCGCGGGCGCTCGCGCAAGGGGCGCCTCAGACCTCCATCACTTCCGCTTCTTTGCGCTCGGCCCGGGTGTCGACGGCCTCGACGTGGCGATCGGTCAGCCGCTGCAGGTTGTCGAGCTCGCGGCGCTCCTCGTCCTCGGACAGATCCCCGTCGCGCAGCGCTTTCTTCAGGTGATCGGCCGCCTCGCGGCGATGGTTGCGGATCTCCACCCGCGCTTCCTCGGCGCGGCGGCGCACCTGCTTGACCATCTCCTTGCGCCGCTCCTCGGTCAGGGGTGGCACGTTGAGGCGCACCACCGTGCCGTCGACGTTCGGCACCAGGCCGATGTCGCTGCGGGTGATGGCCTTGTCGATGGCCGACAGCACCGATCGGTCCCAGGGCTGGATGACGATCAGGTGCGGGTCCGGGGTGCTGATGCCGGCGATCTGCTGCAGCGGCGTGGGGGTGCCGTAGTAATCGACCATGATCCGCTCCACCAGGGCCGTCGACGCCCGGCCGGTGCGGATCCCGGCGAAGTCGCGCTCCATGGCCTCCAGCGCGCGGGCCATCTTCGGCTCGGCGGCCGACAGCGCCTCGTGGGTCATGACGTCACCTCCCCGGCGATCAGGGTGCCGATCGGCTCGCCGCGCACGGCGCGCGCGATGTTGCCCGCCCGCGTCATGTCAAAGACGACGATCGGCATCTCGTTGTCCATGGCCAGGCTCACCGCGGTGGCGTCGAGCGCCTCGAGCCGGTTCGAGATGAGGTCGGTATAGCTGATGCGGGTGTAGCGGCTGGCCGATGGGTCCTTCTCCGGATCGGCATCGTACACGCCGTCGACGCGGGTGGCCTTGAGGATGACCTCGGCGCCGATCTCGACCGCCCGCAGGGTGGCGGCGGTGTCCGTCGTGAAATACGGGTTGCCGGTGCCGGCGACGAGGACGACGGCCCGCCCCTTCTCGAGGTGGCGGACCGCGCGCCGCCGGATGTACGGCTCACAGATCTCGGGCATGGCGATGGCCGACAGCACGCGCGTCGGGCAACCGGCCTGCTCCAGGGCGTCCTGGATGGCGAGGCCGTTCATGACCGTCGCCAGCATGCCCATGTAGTCGGCCGTGGAGCGGTCCATCCCGGTGGCCGCGGCGGAGAGGCCGCGGAAGATGTTCCCGCCCCCAACCACGATGGCGATCTCCGGGACCGCCGAGCGCGCCTCCGCCACCTGGGCCGCGATGTTGCGCGCCACCTCGGGGTCGATGCCGTACTGCCGTTCGCCCATCAGGGCTTCGCCGGACAGCTTCAGCAGGACCCTCTGGTAGCGCGGCGCCGGCCCCGCGTCGGTCACCTAGGCGGCCTCCTCGTCCCCGGACTCGTCCTCTGCCGTTTCGCCGACCGCCATCCGCGCGAAGCGCGCCACGCGGATGTTCTCACCGAGCAGCGCGATCTTCTCGGTGATGAGGTCGCCGACCTTCTGATCGGTGTCGCGGTAGGGCTGCTCGAGCAGCACGACCGACTCGAGCCACTTGTTCAGCTTCCCGTCGACGATGGTCGGAATGCGATCCGCCGGGCGCCCCTCGGCCTCTGCCTCGGCCGCGAAGGTGCGCCGCTTCGCCTCGAGGACGGTTGCGGGGACGTCATCCCGACTGACGTACAGCGGACCGAGGCCGGCGACCTGCATCGCCAGCTCGCGGCCGAGCTGCTGGAAGTCATCGGTGCGCGCGACGAAATCCGTCTCGCAGTTCAGCTCGAGCAGCACGCCGAGCCGCGCCCCGTGATGGATGTAGCTGGTGATGATGCCCTCGCGCGCCTCGCGGCCCGCCTTCTTGGCAGCCGTCGACAGGCCCTTGGCGCGCAGCCAGGCAATCGCCTTCTCGACATCGCCGCCGGACTCCTCCAGGGCGCGCTTGCAGTCCATGATCCCGGCGCCGGTCTGCTCGCGCAGCTCCTTGACGTCCTGGGGCTTGATGCTGGTGGTCTGGGTCATTGCGTGGTCTTGCCTTCCTCGATCGCGGGGCCCATCGGCCTATTCCGCGTCGCTTTCGGTGTCAGTGTCATCCTCCGCCGCCTCGGCCGCGCGTCGTGCGCGGGAGCGGCGCTCCTCTTCCTCGTCCTCTTCCGGCTCCGGCTCGAAGACGAGCGCCTCGCCGGCGGCCAGGACCGCCGAGTAGTCGGCCTCGCTGCCCAGCTGTGACTCGTCGACCGGCGGCATCGCCTCCGCCTGCTCGAACTCCTCGTCGAGCTGGGCCTGGCGCTCCTGCTGCGCGCCCAGCACCGCATCGGCCACCTGCGCGCAGATGAGCCGCACGGAGCGGATGGCGTCGTCGTTGGCCGGGATCACCCAGTCGATGAGGTCGGGGTCGCAGTTCGTGTCGGTCATGGCCACGATCGGGATCTCGAGCCGTCGCGCCTCGGCCACGGCAATCGACTCCCGGTGCGGGTCGACCACGAACAGCGCACCGGGCAGGCGGCGCATGCGCCGGATCCCGCCCAGGGCGTGGTTCAGCTTGTCGATCTCCTCGCTGAGCTTGCTCGCCTCCTTCTTGGTGAGGCGCTCGAACTCGCCGGCATCGCGTCGTGCCTCGAGTGCCTCGAGGCGCTGGATGCGGCGCTTGATGGTCGTGAAGTTGGTGAGCATGCCGCCCAGCCAGCGGTTGTTGACGTAGTGCTGGCCACAGCGCTCCGCTTCGGCGGCGATGGCCTCCTGCGCCTGCTTCTTGGTGCCGACGAAGAGAATGCTGTCACCGCGGCGGACCGTATCGGCCACGAAGGCCAGGGCGGCGTCGAGCCGCGTCACGGTCTGGGCGAGATCGATGATGTGGATCCCGTTGCGCTCCGCGAAGATGAACGGGCGCATCTTGGGATTCCAGCGCCGGGTCTGGTGCCCGAAGTGGACTCCAGCCTCCAGCAGCTGCTTCATGGATGTGGCGGACAAGCGGGAACCTCCGGTTCGTTCCTCCGCTCGCTTCAGCTCCCGCGTCCACCCCGCCTGCGCGGGGCACCGTGGACCGTGGATCTGCGAGCGTGTGAGATGAGAAGACACGCTCCCTGCGACGCGGCCACGGCCGGCCCGGGAGCAGCGCCAGTATAGCACAGCCGTTCACTCCCCTCTTCACTGGTGCCTGCTGCGACGGAACGGTACCGAAGTACCCCAAGCCCACCCGCAGGTACCTTGACCGATCAGGCTCGGCTCCTAGGATCGGCCCGCCTGACCGGAGGAACCGTATGCCGATCCGCCCCAAGCTGATCGTCGTGGCCAGCCTGCTCGTGGTGGTGCTGGTCAGCAGCGTCCTTGGCGTCGCGGCCGTCGCCGCCGACGACCGCTTCACCGTGGTGCGCACCGGACAGACGCTGAGCGGGATCGCGGCTGCTCACGGGACGACGGTCGAGCGCCTGATGCGCCTGAACCACCTCGCCGACCCGAACCGCATCTACCCGGGCCAGCGGCTGCGCCTGCGGCCGGCGGCGCATCATCATCACCGGTCCGCGCGCAGCTCGACCGCGTGGCGCGTCACCTGGCATCGCGTGGCCTTCGGCGAGACCCTCAGCGGCATCGGCCTGCGGTACCACGTGAACGTCGACCAGTTGGTGCGACGGAACCACCTGGCCGATGCCTCCCGCATCTACGTCGGCCAGGTCCTCCGCATCCGGGCCGTGCCGGCCCATCCGCGCCACGCGCGGCGCATCGCCGCCAGCCACGGGTCCTTCGTGACCCACATCGTGCGCTTTGCCGAGACGCTGAGCGGGATCGCGCTTCATTACCGCGTCAGCGTCGGCGCAATCGCGGCGGCGAACGACATCCCCAACCCATCGCTCATTCGCGTCGGCCAGCAGCTCCGCGTCCCGCACCATCGGCACCGCCACCACCGCCACCACCCGCGCCACCACCGCGCGCGCCACAACCAGCGCCGCCACGCGGCGCACGATGCGCCGAGGTGGCGGATGCCCGTCGAGATGGCCGCGCTGGTGCGCCACCGCTCGGCGGTCGGCCGCCTCATCCGGCACGAGGCGCAACGACAGGGCGTCCCTCCGGCGCTCGCCAGGGCGGTTGCATGGCAGGAGTCGGGCTGGCAGCCGGGCCTCGTCTCGTCTGCCGGGGCCATCGGCGTCATGCAGCTGCTGCCGGCCACCGCTGACTGGGTGGGCGCCACGATGCTCGGTGAGCGCGTGAACCTGTGGAGCACCTCGAGCAACGTCCGCGCCGGCGTCGCCCTGCTGCGCCATTACCTGCACCATTACGCGGGGAGCCGACGGCTGGCGCTGGCGGCTTACTACCAGGGCCAGGCGGGAACCGATCGCTACGGCGTCTACCCGGTGTCCGAGCCGTACATCGACTCGATCCTCATCCTCGAGGCGATGTTCCGCCGCTGATCTTGCCTCACCAGGCGTCGATGGCCGCGTGCCGCCGCAGGCGCCAGTTGCCATCGATCGGCTCAACGGTGACGAGGTCCACTCGCAGCGCAGGCCAGGCTCGAGCCGATGTCCCCGCGTAGGCGGCGAGGGCCGCCCGCAGCCGTCGCAGCCGGCGTTGGTCCACGGCCTCGACCGCACTGCCTGCCCGCGCCGAGCGGCGCAGCTTGACCTCGATCGCGACCAGCGCACCTGCGGGATCAACGCTGACCACGTCCAGCTCGCCCTGCGGCGTGCGCCAGCGCCGTTCCAGGATCTCCCAGCCCGAGGCCTCCAGCCACCGCGCGGCGGCTGCCTCGGCCCGCAGGCCGAGCTGGTGCCGCGGATCGGTCATGGGCGGTGCTCCCAGGAGGCGAGCAGCGCGGCGAGCGCCCGCCGTGGCGGGCGCATCGGTCAATCCTGGAGCGTGAGCTCCTCCTGGTCCTCCGGCTCGAGATCCTCCTCGGTCAGCAGCGCCTCATCGAGCAGCAGGTCCAGGCTCAGCTGCTCACCGGCCAGCAGCGTCTTCAGCGGCGCGAACGAGCGGCGGTGCCACTCGCAGGGCCCCTCGTTGAGCAGCGCCTCGACGTGATAGCGGGTCCCGTAGCCCTTGTTGCGGGCGAAGCCGTAGGCCGGGTAGCGGGCGTCGAACTCCGCGCAGATCCGGTCGCGGGTGACCTTGGCCACGATGCTGGCCGCCGCGATCGAGGCGCTGATCGCATCGCCGTCGATGATTGGTCGCTGCGGAAGGTCCACGTCACGCAGGCTCAGCGCATCGATGACGAGGTGGTCGGGCTGCTCCGGCATGCGCCGCAGCGCTTCTGCCATGGCCAGCTTGGTGGCCTGCAGGATGTTGATGCGGTCGATGACCTCGACCTCGACGCAGCCGACCCCGACCGATTCGGCGCGATCCAGGATCTGCTCGTAGAGCGCCTCGCGGCGTGACCGCGCCAGCACCTTGCTGTCGCGCAGGCCCTTGATCCGATGGCGCTCCGGGAGCACGACGGCGGCCGCGACCACCGGTCCCGCCAGCGAGCCGCGCCCCACCTCGTCGATGCCGGCGATGCGTTGGAACCCGGCCAGCCGCAGCTCCCGCTCGTGGCGCATGTGGGCGTCGCGCGGCTTGCGAGGCTTGCGGCGGCGAGCTGACCGCCGGGCGACCGATCCCTGGAAGAGACCGGCCATGGGGTCAGCGGCGCTCGCGAAGCGTCGCGGACTTGCCGACGCGGCCGCGCAGGAAATAGAGCTGGGCGCGACGCGCGACACCGTGGCGAACCACCTCGATCTTCTCGACTCGCGGGGCGTGGACCATGAAGGTCCGCTCTACGCCGACGCCGCTGGCGATGCGGCGCACGGTGATCTGGCGGTTCAGGCCGCCGCCACGCATGCGCATGACGGTGCCCTCGAAGACCTGCACCCGCTCGCGGTTGCCCTCCACCACCTTCACCGACACGCGAACCGTGTCGCCGACGGCGATCTCGGGAACGTCGGTGCGGAGCTGCTCGCGCTCGAGCTCCTTGATGGCGTCCATGATGAGGCGACCTCATTATCGCGGCCTTTGCCGCGGCTTATCGGGCAGGCGTGCGCCGGTGGTCCGGCGGGCGTGAAGAACGCGACCGATGGCTCGGCCGCGACCGGCGGAGTATAGGCGGCGTACCGCCGGCCTTCAACTCTCCCCGGCTGCTTCGTCGCGCAGCTCGTCCAGGATGCGGCGATCCGATTCGGTCAGTGGCGCGCTCTCGAGCAGGTCCGGTCGGCGTTGCAGCGTGCGTCGCAGCGACTCGCGTCGGCGCCAGCGCTCCACCTCGCCGTGATGCCCGGATCGCAGCACCGCGGGCACCGCCTGGCCCTCGAACACCTCGGGCCGGGTGTACTGCGGATGCTCCAGCAGGCCGGCCGCGAACGAGTCGCCGGCGCTCGACTCGTCCTCGATCACGCCGGGCAGCAGCCGCGTCACGGCGTCGACCAGCACCAGCGCCGGCAGCTCACCGCCGGTCAGCACGTAATCGCCGATGCTCACCTCGCGATCGGCCAGGGCCCGGCCGCGCTCATCGATGCCCTCGTAGCGGCCGCAGACCAGGGCGAGGTGCGGCAGCCCGGCCAGCTCGCGGGCCAGCGCGTCGGTCAGCCGCTCGCCGGCCGGGTCGAGCAGGACGACGTGGGCGCCGTCCTGGCGCAGCGGGGTGATCGCCGCCGCCAGCGGCTCCGGCCGCAGCACCATCCCCGCTCCTCCGCCATACGGGTAGTCGTCGACCGAGCGGTGCGGTCCCAGCCCGTGCTCGCGCAAATCGTGAGTCGCGAACTCCAGCAGGCCACGCTCTACCGCGCGGCCAATGACCGAGGTGCGCAATGGCAGGTCGAACAGCTCGGGAAAGAGGGTGACGACGTCGATCCGCATCGGCTCAGCGGACCTCCTCCGCCTCGTAGCGGACCGTCATGGTCCCCTGCTCGAGGTCGATGGCGCGGATGACATCCCGCAGCGCGGGAAGCAGCAGGTCGGGCTGGCCGGGCGCTTCCACGCGATACACCTCGTTCTCGCCGGCGCGGAAGACCTCGACCACGCTGCCGAGCAAATGCCCCTCCTCGTCGCGCACTGCCAGGCCGACGATCTGGTGCCAGTACAGCTGGCCCTCGCCCAGCGGCTCCGCCTCGACCTCCAGGTAGCGGCCGACCAGGGCGGCAGCCTCGTCACGCGAGGACACGCCCTCGAGACGGACGACCGGGACGCGGCCGCCGGATTCGACGTCCAGGACGCGACGGGACTCGTCCTCGCCGTCCAGAAACAGCGTCGAACCGGCGATCAGCCGATCGGAGCGGTCGGTGAGGACCTCCAGCCGCAACCCGCCGGCGAGGCCCTTCGCCCCGAGGACGCGGGCCACCGCCAGGCGCTCACTCGTCGGTCTCGATCTCCAGCTCGACATGGCGGCCGTCGCGGGTGCCCATCACCCGCAGCAGGCTGCGGATGGCGTTCGCGATGCGGCCGTCACGGCCGATGACGCGGCCCATGTCCGCCTGCTCGACGTGCAGCAGGAGCGAGACCTCGTCACCGTCCTCCTCCATCTCGACTCGGACCTGGTCGGGGTTGTCGACCAGGGAACGCGCGACGTACTCGAGGAACTCTTTCACTCCTCGGCCGTCGCGGCGGCCTTGGCCGGCGCCTTTCGGGTGCGGGTCGTCTTTGCCGCCGCCTTCGTCGGAGCGGCCGCCTTCGCCGGGGCCGCCGCCTTCGGGGTGGCGGAGGCATCGGCGCCGATGCCGGCCTGGCGCATCAGGCGGCCGACGGTTTCCGACGGCTGGGCGCCCTTCGCGATCCAGGCGTTCAGCCGATCGGCGTCGATCTGGACGGTGGCCGGCTCGGTCAGCGGGTCGTAGTAGCCGAGGATCTCCAGCGACCGCCCGTCGCGCGACTTGCGGCTGTCGATGGCGACCACGCGGTAGCTCGGTCGTTTCGTGGCTCCCACGCGGGTGAGCCGGATGCGTACTGCCAAGTGTTCCCTTCTTCCTGATGTGCTGGATCGTTACGCGGCGCCGATGCGTCAGCGCACGGTGAGCGCCGCCCGTAGCTGGCTCGTGTCGTCACGCGCCGGGACGGTCAGCCCCAGCGCGTTGATGGACAGCAGGATATCGCGTGCGTCGCCCGTCATGCCGAGCGCGTCGGGCGACGCGTCGACGATCGAGCCGATGTCGACGAACAGCTCGTTCCCTCCCCGGTCGCCGGCAAGGTCCCACAACGCCGGGTAGCCGGCAGCATCGGCCAGCGACTGTCCGCCCTCGTGCGCCTGGATGGCTGATGCCACATCGGCATCGGTGAGGCCGATGATGATGGTGCCGTCGGTCAGCGCCCACGCCGCCGAACCGACCTGCGGGACCGTGACGCTCACGACGTTCACCGACCCTGCCGCGCGCTCGCTGACGGATGCGCCCAGGCGCTGCAGGCCATCGCGAATGCGCTGCAGCGTGACGGCGGCAGCCGCCGGATCGGCGGGCTGCACCAGGAGCTGGCCGTGTGGCGAGGCCGTCGCCAGCCCAGTCACGCTCAGGCCGGTTTCGCCGTCGAGCAGCGGCAACACGTCCTGGTCGAGATTGATGCCGAGGCCGAAGCCGGCCAGCGCGCGCAGCTGGTTCAGGGCCGAGACGATGTCCGCCGCCGCCGGCTGGCTGGCGAGGCCCCGTTCCGCTTCGGCCAGGAGGCCGTGCAGGCCAAAGACGACGCCGGCGGCCTGGGTATCGGCCGGCATCCAGTCGGTGACCGTCGCGACCTGCGACCCGAGCGCATGGGCCTGGCGCGCGGACTCCGACGCCGCGTCCCGGTTGAACGGGGCGCTTCCTTCGAGGCGCAGACCCTGGGGTTCGGCGATGAGGGCAACGGCCAGCGTGGAATAGCCCGACGTCGCTGCCGAGGTGCCGGTCGTCGCTGACGCGGCGGCGAGGTTCAGGTACGCCGATGCCAGGTGGTCCGGTGGCAGGCGGCGCATGGCGGCATTGAAGGCCGCGTCATCGGCCAGGGACGGGCGACGATTGGCGGCCGCGTCTACTGCCGCCTCCAGCGTGGCGCGATCGCCAGCAACCAGCAGCTGGTCGTCGAGCAGCGCCCAGGCGGCGGTCGGATCGACGCTGATCGGCGTCCCCTGGTAGGTCGCCGCCACCGGCGAGAGCCCGCGCGCGGCAGCCAGGCGGCGAAGCCCGGCATCCGCGCGGGCACGGTCCTTGACCGCGATGACGAGCAGCAGGTGTGGCGCATCGTCGAGCGTGGCCCCGGTGAAGGCCGCTGCCGACAGCTGGTTCCCGAGCCACGGCCGCACGTCGGCCTCGTAGTCGATGCCCGCCATGCCCAGGAAGCGGGCGCTGATCTCGTGCAGCTTCTGCTCCAGGCCGGCGGCGTCCTCGAAGCCCGGCACCTGGCCGAGCATGGCAGCCAGGTTCAGCTGCTGGCCGGTGGTGGGCTGGAGGTAGACGGTGGCATAGGCATCAGCGTCGGCCGGGACGGCCGCGGCCGCACGGTCCGTGCCCGCCGCGAAGATGAGCAGGTAACCGGCCACGACGACCACGCCGGTAAGGGTGAGCAGCGTGGTGAGGGCGATGACGAGCCGGCGGAGCACCCGCTAGCGGCCCATGATGCCGCGCAGCCCGGGCAGGTTCGGCAGGCGCCCGCCGCTCAGCTGCTTGACCAGGCGCTGCATCTCGCCGAACTGCTTCAGCACCCGGTTCACCTCGGCCGTGGTCGTCCCGCTACCCAGCGCGATCCGCCGCCGGCGGCTGGCCTTGATGATCTCCGGCTGACGCCGCTCCGCCGGCGTCATGGAGTCGATGATGGCCTCGATCCGCTTCAGCTGCCCGTCGTCCACCGCCTGTTGTGCTGCTCCGGCCATCTGGCCGGCACCGGGAATCATCTGCAGCACCTGGCCGATGGGTCCCATCTTCTTGACCTGTGCCAGCTGGCTGCGGAAGTCCTCGAGCGTGAAGCGCGCCTCCATCATGCGCTGCGCGACCCGCTCGGCCTCCTCCTGGTCGATGGTCTCCTGGGCGCGCTCGACCAGGCTCAGGATGTCGCCCATGCCCAGGATGCGCTGCGCCAGGCGGTCCGGGTGGAACGGCTCGAGGCCGTCGGTCCGCTCCCCGGTGCCGATGAAGCTGATCGGCAGCCCGGTCACGCTCCGAATCGACAGGGCGGCGCCACCGCGCGCGTCACCGTCCATCTTCGTCAGTACCAGGCCGCTCACCGGCAGCCGCTGGTGAAAGGCCTCCGCCACCTTCACCGACTCCTGGCCCGTCATGGCGTCGACGACCAGCAGCGTCTCCGACGGTGTCACGGCGCCGGCGATGCGCACCAGCTCGTCCATCATCGGCTCGTCGACGTGCAGCCGGCCGGCAGTGTCGATCAGGACGAGGTCCTTGCCGCGCTGCCGGGCGGCCTCCAGGCCGGAGCGCGCCACCTCGAGCGCCGGCGTGCCCACCGATCGGGTGTGGACCTCGATTCCGACCTGGTCGCCCAGCTGCACCAGCTGGTCGACCGCAGCCGGGCGGTAGACGTCGGCCGCCACCAGCAGCGGCTTGCGCCCGTCCTTGCGGAGCCGCACCGCCAGCTTCGCGGCGGTGGTGGTCTTGCCGGAACCCTGCAGGCCGACGAGCATGACCACCGCCGGCCGGCTGCCCAGGTTGAGCTGGTGCCGCTCCCCACCGAGGACCTCGACCAGCTGGTCGTGCACGATCTTCACGATCTGCTGGCCCGGCTGGACGCCGTTCAGCACGTCGGCCCCCAGCGCGCGCTCACGCACGCGAGCCACGAACTCCTTGACAACCTTGAAGTTGACATCCGCCTCGAGCAGCGCGAGACGAATCTCGCGCAGGGCGACGTCGAGGTCGGCCTCGGTGATCTTGGCCTTGCCTCGCAGACGGGCGGTGACCGCCTGGAGACGCGCGGACAGGGATTCGAACATCAGGATGAATGAACCGATGGCGTGGCTGACGCGCTCAATCGATCGGGCAGTCGCCCGGAGAGCGGCTGCCCATTCTAGGCGGGGCGCATCGGCCCGGCAACGG
>DASSNX010000110.1:0-4617 GCA_035701185.1 Candidatus Limnocylindria bacterium | reverse complement strand
TTCCTGGCCAAGCCGCCGAGCGGCGAGTACGGCACGCCGGAGCATCCGGTGCCTGCCATCCTGTCGTGGGGCTTGCCGAACGGCAGCGCCAACCTGGGCACGGGTGACACGTTCCAGATGGTGGTCGCGGGCCAGGCCGTGACGTTCCAGGTGGTCGCCCGCTGGGGGCAGGTGCCGGGCATCGGTTCGCCGGCGTCCTTCGTGGTCGCTCCCTATACCTGGCTGCAGCACGTGAATCCCGACACCACCCTCTACCCCTCGATCCTCTGGGTGCGTGGCTCGGAGAGTGCCGCGGCGCCGCTCGCCGCCGAGGTCCAGAAGCAGGTGGCGGGGACCAGCCGGACCACCGTGCGCTACGACGTCCTGAACGGGCTGCGCGACACCCCGTTCGGCAACGCCATCGCCTCCGGGTTCGCCCTTGCGGTCCTGGTGGCGGAGATCTACCTGGCGCTGACGGTCATCGGCGCGCTGGTGCTGTCATCGGCCCGTCGCACGCGCGACCTGGCCTACCTGCGCACGCTCGGCGTGACCGGCGGCCAGGCGATCGGCCTGACGGTGATGGAGCACGCGCCGGCCGTCCTGCTGGCTATCCTGCCCGGCATTGCGCTCGGTATCGGCGTCGGCCTCCTCCTGGAGCCCAGCCTGGGCCTCGGGACGTTCATCGGCTCCAGCGACGTGCCGCCCTTCGTGGACTGGGCGGCGCTGGGGGTGCTGACGGCCGTCCTGATCGGCGTGGTGGCGGTGGCCATCATCGCGGGCACCTGGCTCTCGGGCCGCGCACGAATGATGAACGCCCTGCGGGTGGGTGAGGATTGAGCGCCATGGCCGAGTCCCCGCTGATCGTCTGCGACAACCTGGTGAAGATCTACAAGGTCGCCAACCTCGAGGTCGTCGCCCTCCAGGGACTGGACCTCGTGGTCGAGCGCGGCGAGTTCATGGCCCTCATCGGCGCCTCGGGCAGCGGCAAGAGCACGCTGATGAACATCCTGGGCGGGCTCGACACGCCGTCGGCTGGCAGCGCCGTGGTGGCGGGACACGACCTGGGCGACATGGACTCGCGCGAGCGAACGGTGTACCGCCGCCAGGTGATCGGCTTCGTGTGGCAGCAGGCTGCCCGCAACCTCCTTTCCTACCTGACGGCGCGGCAGAACGTGGAGCTGCCGATGCTGCTGACCGGCCTCTCGCGGCGCCAGCGCCAGGAGCGGGCCATGCGACTGCTCACCCAGGTCGGCCTGCAGGAGCGCCACGACGCCCGGCCGGAGCAGCTCTCCGGCGGCGAGCAGCAGCGGGTCGCCATCGCCGTGGCGCTGGCCAACGAGCCCGAAGTCCTGTTCGCCGATGAGCCCACCGGCGAGCTCGACACGACGACCGCGCACGAGGTCTTCGACCTGATGCGCACCATGAACCGCGAGCTGGGCCTGACGATCGTGGTGGTCACCCACGATCCGCTGGTCAGCGAGCAGGTGAGCCGCACCATTGCCATCCGCGACGGGCGGACCAGCACCGAGACGCTGCGGCAGCGCGCAGTGTCGGAGGACGGCGACCACCACGTCATCACCGAGGAGTACGCCGTGCTCGACCGCGTCGGCCGCCTGCAGCTGCCCCGCGCCCACGTCGAGGCGCTGGGCCTGGAGCGGCGGGTGCGGCTGGCCCTCGAGGAGGATCACATCAGCGTCTGGCCCGACCGCGATCGCGGAGCCGATGCGAACGGGAACGGCCGATCATGACGCTCCAGGCAACGGGCACGCCGATGATCGAGACGGTCGAGCTCTCACGTGACTACCCGACCGCCGGCGGCGTGGTGCACGCCGTGCGCGACGTGACGCTGCGAGTGCCACGCGGCCAGCTGGTGGCGGTGCGTGGCCGCTCCGGCTCCGGCAAGACCACGCTGCTGTCGATGATCGGGGCGCTGGACCGTCCGACCCACGGCCACGTCGCCGTGGACGGGATCAGGGTCTCCGAGCTGCCCGAATCGAAGCTCGTCGGCTTCCGTCGCCAGAAGATCGGCTTCATCTTCCAGACCTTCGGCCTGCTGCCCATCCTGTCGGCCGCTGAGAACGTGGAGGTGCCGCTGCGCCTGGTCCGCACGCCGCCGCGCGAGCGCGACGCGCGGATCCGCGAGGTGCTCGAGATGGTGGGCCTGGCCGACCGGGCCGATCACCGACCGCACGAGCTTTCGGGCGGGGAGCAGCAGCGCGTGTCGATCGCCCGGGCGCTGGCCAACCGGCCGGACCTGCTGCTGGCCGACGAGCCGACCGGACAGCTGGACTCCCAGACGGGACGCTCGATCATGGGCCTGCTGCAGCGCCTGGTGCGGACCGAGGCGCTGACCGCGGTGGTGGCCACCCACGACCGCACCCTGATCGCGCTGGCGGACCAGGTCGTGGAGCTGCGCGACGGCCAGGTCGTGGAGGACGATCCGGCGGCATAGCGCGCCAGCCTCGCAGGCACGCTGCCTGCACGAACGCCGGCATGGCCTCGTACACCGTCAACCAGCGTGCCGTGCGACGCGCCAGGCGGCTGATCGAAGCGCGGCAGTACGTGCTGGACAGCGACTGGGGCGAGAGCCAGCCACGGGCCGAGGACGAGAACCGCTTCCTGTCAGCCCACGACTGGGAGGAATACGCCGAGTGGCACCTGGGCCTGACCGACGGCGCTCCCGACGAGACGAAGGCCCGCTACGCCTTCGCGTTCGGCGACTTTCGACGCATCCACCGCAGCGGCATCATCGCGTGTCACTACCGCGCCGCGGAGTTCCGCCACAAGGCCATCGAGCTGGCGGCGCACGATCTCCTGCAGCTCATCGACCGGCGCAGCGCATGATTGCCGGCGCAGCCGCTGTTGCCGGTCCCGCCACCGCGATTTGGAGACCTGACGTGCTGAGCGATGCTCCGGTGTTCCCGATCCTGCTTGCGACCGACCTGGACGCGGCACGAGCCTTCTACCGCGACCGGCTGGGCCTGGAGGTCGTGCGCGAGGACCCCGACGACCGCATCGTCTTCCGCTGCGGCGGTGGCACGCAGCTGGTCGTGACGCTGAGCACCATCGGCACCTCCGACAGCCAGACCCAGATGGCGTGGCGCGTGCCCGACATCCGGGCCGCGGTATCGGACCTGCGGTCGCGCGGCGTCCGCGTCGAGGAATACGTGGCGCCGGACCCGGTCACCACCGATGGCGTGGCCGACATGGGCCACTCATGGGCGGCCTGGTTCGTCGATCCGAGCGGCAACGTCCTCGCCGTGGTGCAGCCGAAGGGCTGACCGGTGTCGAGCCCGCGGGCTCAGGCGGTCTCCGGCACCAGCTCGGCGGCTGTAGCGTCCGGACGCAGCGCCACGACGTTCCAGGCCTCCACTGGCCGGCTCAGGCCCTTGAGCTGCAGCTCGCCGACCGACTCCAGCTCCACGCTCCCACCGAGAATCGCGTCGATCCGCGGTCCAAGCAGGATCTGCCCGGCCTGGGCCTGGCTCGAGAGGCGCGAGGCCAGGATCGTGACGTTGCCGATGGCGCCGTAGTCGTGGCGGCCCTCGAAGCCGATGCGCCCGAGGGTGGCATGGCCCACCGCGATCCCCACCCCGAAGCCGAGCTCGTACCCGCGCTGCCGCCAGGCATCGGCCAGGGCGGAGAACCGCTCGCGCATGTCGACCGCCATCCGCACCGCCCGCTCGACGTGGTCCTGCTGCGAGATCGGGTCATTGAAGAAGACCATCACCCCGTCGCCGGCGAAGTGCTCGAGCGTGCCGTCGTGGGCGGTGATCGCCTCGCCCATCATCAGGTGGTATTCATGCAGGAGTGCCATCAGCTCTTCGGGATCGGCCTTCTCCGCGAACGAGGTGAAGCCACGCAGGTCGCAGAAGGCGACGGTGATCTCGCGCCGATGCCCGGCCAGCAGCTGCTCGCCCTCGGTCGAGGAGACCAGGGCGGCGACCTGCGGCGAGAGGAATCGGCTCAGCTCCTCCTTCTGGCGCTGGATCGTCCGGTTCAACGCCGTCTGGCGCTCGTATGACTCCTGCTCCAGGTCGTGCAGCCGCTTGGCCGCCAGTGACGCGTTGATCCGCGCCGCCAGGATCGACGGGTTGATGGGCTTGGTCAGGTAGTCGGTCGCGCCCAGCTCGATGCAGCGGACGACGCTGTCCTGCTCCTCGACGCCGGACACGATCAGCACCGGGATGTGCCGCAGCCGCTCGTCGTTCTTCATGGCCGCCAGGGTCTGATAGCCGTCCAACTCGGGCATCAACACGTCGAGCAACACGACGTCGACGTTGCTGTCGCCATCGGCCAGGCGGTCGAGGGCCTCCCGGCCGTTCTCGGCCTCGATCACGTCGAGGCCCAGCGACTCGAGCCGGCGCACCAGCAGGCGACGGTTGACGCTGCTGTCGTCGACGACCAGTGCCCGGCCCGAGGCCATCACGCGTCGTGCCCCGAGAACCAGACTTCGAGCCCTTCCGATGTGGCCGCCCACGTGTCGACGGCCGCCTGCAGCAGCTCGCCGGCATCCGCGGCGAGCGAGCCGGAGCGGCCGGCCATCTCGAGCTCGCGGGCCAGCGCGGACAGCCGCATCGCCCCCAGCGTCGCGCTCGACGACTTCAGGGTGTGGGCCGGGCGGACGAGCGCCTCGGC
>DASSNX010000109.1:0-17223 GCA_035701185.1 Candidatus Limnocylindria bacterium | reverse complement strand
GCTTCCGTCGCCAGGTCGGCATCGGGGTCGACCTGGGAGGCGGCGAACAGCCGCTCCGCGTCTGCCGGCAGCTCCCCCTTCACCTCGCGTCCGGCGACGGCGGCCGCGATCCGGTCGGACTCGTCGAACACGCGCGGAATGGCATCTGTCCCGTCCGGGTCGAAGTCGATGGCCTGGTTGTAGCGCGGCCGCAGGAACAGGAGTCGCAGCTGCTCGGGCGGCATCACGTCGGCGATCTCGTGCGCGGCGGCGCCACGCCCCTTGGAGGTCGACATCTTCCGGCCGCCGATGTTCAGGAACTCGTAGACCACGTTCATCGGCGGCTCGCGGTCGAAGACCTCGCGGGCGATTGCCTCCGAGCGGTCACGGGCGCCGCCCCTGGTGCCCAGGTCCTTGCCGTTCGGCTCGATGGTGACGCCGAAGAGGCTCCACTTCGCGGCCCAGTCGACGTTGAAGGGGAGTTTGGCGTGGCCACCGAACGGCGAGACGTCGCCGGCGAAGCCGCAGCCCTGTGCCCAGGACACCAGGTCGGGGCGGCACTCGTAGTGCACCCGCTCGCCGTCCCAGGCGGTCACGATGGTCGTGCCCACCCGGCCGCAGTTCTCGCAGATCACCGACAGCGGATGCCACTCGTCGGGATGTCGGACGTTGGCCACCCGGCGGTAGATGTCGCGCACGACGGCGGCGCGGTCGAGGGCGACGCGGATGTATCGGTCCATCTCGCCGGAGGCGTAGACCTCGCTCATCCAGTAGTAGCGGTCCGGATGGATGCCCAGCCCGGCGAAGGTGTCGATGAACTGCCCGGCGAAGTGCCGCGCATACGAGTCGTGGCCGTCGCCCACCGGATCCGGCACGTGGGCCAGCGGGCGGCCCATCTCGGTGGCCACCGCGTCGGGCGTGAGCAGCGCCTGCGCGTCCATGGGATCGAGGTCGTCGATCCCGTACAGGAAGGTGGTCGGCAACCCGGCCGCGCGCAGCGCGCGGACGATCACGTCATTGATGACCGGCCCGCGCAGGCTGCCGACGTGGACGGTGCCCGACGGCGTCTTCGAGTCGTTGAGGACCTGGGGTCCGGAGCAGCGGGCGGCCAGCTCATCGGCCCAGAACATGGGCGAAGCGCCGGCTAGCCGACCGAGACGACGGTGTAGGTGACCGGGCCGGCCGGTGCCTGGACGACGACCTTGTCGCCCTTCTTGTGGCCCATCAGCGCCTGGCCGACCGGCGATTCGTTGCTGATCCGGCCTTCCCGGGGCGCGGCCTCGGCGGAGCCGACGATGGTGAACGTCTCCTCCCCGTCCGAGCCCTTGATGACCACCTTGGAGCCGATGCCGACCTTGTCCCCGTTGCCCTTCTCGATCACCTCGGCGTGCTTCAGCTGCGCCTCGAGCGTAGCGATCCGGCCCTCCAGGAACGACTGCTCCTGCTTGGCGTCCTCGTACTCGGCGTTCTCGGTGATGTCGCCATCCAGCTTCGCATCGTGAATGCGCTGGGCGACACGCGGCCGCTCGACGGTGATCAGGTCGTTGAGCTCCGCCTTCAGCTTGGCGAGGCCCTCGGCCGTCAGGTAGACAGGCTTGTTGTTCATCGGTTCCGCCCCTTCCTCCTGCTGTCGATGCGATGCCGTCGCCGGCGCCGCCGGGTCGTCTCGCGGGGTGACGAGAACGGCCCTGGACCGACCTCACTAACAAAAAACGCTCCAGATCCCGCCGGCTGCGTCGCCGTACGTTCCTGAAGCTGGCCGATTAGGTAGTCGCCTCGGCCGGCCGGCTCACTCGGGGCTCCCGGGTGACCCAACGCCGCGGCATTGTAGGCGCGGCCGATAGGGGTGTCAAAGCCGATGGCGGCGCCTAGCGCCCGCCGAGGACCAGAACCACGACGAGCGCCGCCAAGGCGATGCGATACACGCTGAAGATCGTCACCGAGCGGCTGCGCAGCCAGGCCAGCAGGAAGCCGATGGCGGCCAGACCGGCGATCGTGGCAGCCGCCAGCCCCGCGGCCAGCGCCAGCCATTCCGTACCGGTATGTGCCTCGTCCAGCAGGTGCCGCGAGCCGTACAGCCCGGCGCCAAGGGTGATCGGCGTGGCCAGCAGGAAGCTGAAGCGCGCGGCCGACTCTCGGGTCAGGCCGAGCGCCAGCCCGGTCGTGATGGTGGCGCCCGAGCGGCTGATGCCCGGCAGCAGCGCCAGCGCCTGGCTGAAGCCGATGGCCAGCGCGCTCGGCACGGTCAGCTCGTCGAGCTCCCGCTGCTGGGACCCGAGCCGGTCGGCCAGCCACAGGGCGATCGCCCCGACCACCAGGAAGCCGGCAATCGCCAGCCGCACCGCGTCCGAGCCGCCGTGCAGCACGTCGTTCACGAAGTCCTCGCCCACGAAGCCGATGATCGCTGCCGGGATGGTGGCCAGGATGAGCAGCCACCCCAACCGCCGATCCGGATCGTTGCCGATCCGGCGCTGCCCGATGCTGCCCACCACCGCCCCGATCAGGCGGATCCAATCCCGCCAGAAGTAGGCGAGCAGCGCGACGAGCGTGCCCAGGTGCAGGAAGACGTCGAACGCCAG
This sequence comes from Candidatus Limnocylindria bacterium, assembly GCA_035701185.1. GTDB lineage: Bacteria > Chloroflexota > Limnocylindria > QHBO01 > QHBO01 > DASSCW01. Next base: position 14,665 of record DASSNX010000109.1, on the reverse strand, counting down.
GCTGCTCAGCAGCGGGCTCGAGTCCCAGCCAAAGATCCATGGCGCCAGCTCGAGATGCGCGCTGGAGCTGATGGGGATGAACTCCGTCAACCCCTGGATCAGGCCGATGAGGATCGCCTGGACGACGACGTCCATCAGCTAGCGGAAGTCGCCAATTCTCACCCCACGCAACTAACGACCAACCACGGCTCGCCAAGCTTTCCCGAGCCACGAATTCCGCCGGCGCCGCGACCGAAAACCACGGTTTCGGTGACCCCCACCACGGTATCGGTGGACGACGGCCCGTTCCTTCTCCGTTAGTTGCTCCATGTGAGAACTTCAGCTCGCAGCGGCTAGCGGATGAAGAGCGGGGCGAGTACCAGCGTGATCGTCGCCAGCAGCTTCACCAGCACGTGCAGCGAGGGACCGGCAGTGTCCTTGAAGGGGTCACCCACCGTGTCGCCCACGACGGCCGCTGCGTGCGCCGGCGTGCCCTTGCCGATCACCTCGCCCTTGTCATCGAGCAGGTGGCCGGACTCGATGTACTTCTTGGCGTTGTCCCAGGCGCCGCCGCCATTGTTCAGCACCGTCGCCAGCAGCACGCCGGCAATGGTGCCGACCATCAGCAGGCCGGCCACCGCCTGGTAGCCGAGCAGCAGGCCGACGACGATGGGCGTGCCCACCGCCACCAGGCCGGGCCAGATCATCTCGCGCAGGGCGGCGCGGGTGGTGATGTCCACGACCCGTGCGTAGTCCGGGCGCTGGGTGTAGTCCATGATGCCGGGCATCTCGCGGAACTGGCGCCGGACCTCGACGATGATCGACTGCGCGGTCTTGCCCACCGCCCGGATGGCCAGCGAGCTGAAGAAGTAGACGAGCATGGCGCCGAGCAGGGCGGCCACGAAGACGCCCACGTCGGCCAGGTTGACGGACTGGAGCAACTCCCCGCCGCGGCCCTCCTGGATGTGGTTGACCTTGGTGATGTAGGCGCTGAACAAAAGGAAGGCCGCCAGGCTGGCGGACGCGATGGCGTAGCCCTTGGTGAGCGCCTTGGTGGTGTTGCCCACCGCGTCGAGGCGGTCGGTGATCTCTCGCGCGCTTGCCTCGGAGCGGCTGAACTCGGCCACGCCGCCGGCGTTGTCGGTGATCGGGCCGAAGGTGTCCATGGCCAGGATGTACGCCGTGGTCATGAGCATGCCCATGGTCGCCACCGCCGTGCCGAAGATGCCCCCGTTGGGCGCATTCGCCATGCCGGCGAAGGCTTGCTCGCCCAGCCAGTGGCTGAGCAGGAGCGCGATCCCGATGCTGATGGCGGTCACCGCGGTCGTCTCGAAGCCGACGGCCGTGCCGCTGATGATGTTCGTGGCCGGGCCGGTCTTGCTGGCCTCGGCGATCTCGCGCACCGGGCGGAAGGTGCCGGCGGTGTAGAACTGGGTGATGTAGACGAAGGCGACGCTCGTCGCCAGGCCCACGACCCCGCAGCCGAAGAACCAGACCCAGGGCGGAATGCCCGAGGTCCCGGTCTCGCCCCCGGTGTTCATCATCACGTAGGTGCTGATGGCCAGGCCGATGACCGACAGGATGGTCGTCACCCAGTAGCCGCGGTTCAGGATGTTCATGGGGTTCTCGGTCTCGGAACCGCGCAGGAAGAACATCGCCACGATCGTCGCCAGCAGGCCGAAGCCACGAACAACGAGCGGGAAGAAGATCCAGAGCTGGGCGTTCGGCCAGCCGCTGGCCGAGGCGAAGGCGTAGACCGCGACGCCCAGGATCATGGCGCCGATGTTCTCGGCGGCGGTGGACTCGAAGAGGTCGGCACCACGGCCAGCGCAGTCGCCGACGTTGTCGCCCACCAGGTCCGCAATCACGCCGGCGTTGCGCGGGTCGTCCTCCGGGATGCCGGCCTCGACCTTGCCGACCAGGTCGCTGCCCACGTCCGCGGCCTTGGTGTAGATGCCGCCACCGAGCTGGGCGAAGAGCGCCACGAAGCTGGCGCCGAAGCCGAAGCCCACGATCACGAAGGGGGCCTCGCGGATCGTGATGTCGCCGAGCAGCGCGTCGTAGACGGTGAAGATGCCCCACACGCCGAGGAGGCTGAGGGCGACCACCAGGAAGCCGGAGACGGCGCCGCCCCGCATGGCGACCTGCACCGCTTCCACCAGGCTGCGCCGGGCGGCGGCCGCGGTGCGGACGTTCGAGCGCACGCTGATGGTCATGCCGATGATGCCCGAGGCCATGGAGCAGGCCGCGCCGACCAGGAAGGCAATGGCGGTCAGGATGCCGATGGGCGCATTGGCCAGCTTCGGCACGTCCGCCACGTCGGGGCTCTCGACCAGGCCGATGACCAGGCCGATGATCACGGCGCCGACCAGCGCCAGCATGCCGATGGTCGTGTACTGCCGCTTGACGAAGGCATCCGCGCCCTCGCGAATGGTGTCGGCCACGTCCTGCATCGCCTGCGGTCCCTTGTCGCGAGACAGGACGTCGCGCGCCAGGTACAGGGCAAAGGCAACGGCCGCGATCCCGGCGATCGGGATCACCCAGGTGATGAGATCCATGGAACCTCCGGAGGATGGGCGTCCGGCGGTACGACGCTCAGGTGCGGGCGCACGCTCTGGACGGGCTGACACACGGAAATCGCCGGCGAAGTACGCGTTTCAGCGACCGCCAGCGAGGCCGCGGTATGGTAGCCCGCCGCTCGGCGGAAGGTCAACCTTGGGCCGATGCGCCCACTACGGCAGCCAGGTCGGCAACGAGCCCTCGGTGGTCAGCTGGGTCCCCTGCCCGGTGGCGATGTCGATCAGCCAGATGCCGGCGTCCAGCCGCGCCGCGACGACGATGCGCGCCTGCGGACCGAATCCGGCCGAGGTCACGGGTGGGCCCCCGTTCGCGAGCAGCTGCGTGGCCCGGTTGCTGGCATCGGACAGCAGCAGGCTCCCCGCCGCCTGCGGCGCACCAGGCTGCACCTGGACGAACAGGTAGCGGCCAACCCGGCCCGCCACCGGCCGCGCGGCGCCGGCCACCTGGTCGAGCAGCCGCACGACCGCCGCGCCGCGATCCAGGTGCGCAAGGCGCAGGCCGCCGAGCGCAAATGATGAGAGGTGGAGCGCGCCCGGATCCAGGACGGGCATCGGCTCCCTGGCCGCAATCGGCTCCAGCGCGCCGCCCGGTGAGCCGGCGACGATCACGCCTGAGGAATCGGGCAGCCACTCGGGCGGATCCACCGCCGCGAAGCGGGCCGTGGTCAGCCGATCGCGGGCAACGTCCAGGATGCCGACGCGGCCGCTGACGTCGACAAAGGCCAGCGCCTCGCCGTCCGGGGAGTAGCGCGGAGCACGCAGGACGGGCTGGGGCGACGGCGGGGCGCTGGCTGTTGGACCACCGCTGGGGCGTGGCGTGGACGTGGCACCGGGCTCAAGGGGCAGCGGCAGCTGGCGCGCGTCGCCACCCGTCGACGGCCGCGTCCAGAGCCCCAGGCCTCCCCCGGTCTCCGCGTCGATCCGGGCGAACGCGATCTCGGCGCCACTCGGCGCGAAGGCGGGGTCGACCTCCAAAACCCCTTCCTCGGTCAGCAGCTGGCGGCCGCGGCCGTCGGTCCCCTCCCGCACCAGGACCGCGCCGTCGCCGACCACGAAGCTGCGTCCGTCGGGCGCCAGCGCGTACGACGTGACCGGCGACAGCTCCGCCGACAGCTGGCGGAGGCCTGACCCGTCGGGGTTCATGGCCCACAGGTTGGCGATGCCGGCCCGGTCGCTGAGGAACGCGATCTGGTTGCTCAGCGACGCCGCCGGCGACCCGGTGGTGAAGCGCCAGGAGATCGGGCTTGCCAGGCCGGAGCCATCGGCCGCGGTCAGCCCGGGGTCGAGCGTCACGCGGTAGGTGGTGTTGGGTGCCAGCGGCCCCGACGGCACGAAGCGCAGCATCCGCGGCCCCGGCTCGCGCATCCCGGCCGCGCCCGGCGCGGCGACCACGGCCAGCGAGCCGGGCACACCGGGCTCGATCACAAGGTCGTCGGCCTGCACCGAGCCGGGGTCCAGCGCTCGGTCGAAGACCAGCGCAATCGGCGTCGCCGGCGAGATCCCCTCGACGTCGTTGGCGGGGAAGCGAATCTCGGCAGACAGGCCAGAGCGGACCGCCGCAAAGCTGAGCGTGTATGGCCCCGCCAGCGGCGTGCCTGCGCTGTCGCGGGCGGTGGCGGCCAGCCGGATGGTGTAGCGCTCGCCCTCGGCCAGCGGCTCGGCCGGCGTCAATGTCAGCCGCTCGCCGGACCAGGTCGCGCTCAGCTCCATCTGGGGCGTGACGCTCAGGGCGTCCTCGACCGAGGCGGTGTCCATCAGCGTCGAGAACTGCAGGACGATCGGGTCGGTCAGCGGCACGTCCGCCGCGTTCGGCTGCGGCTGGCTGCCGACCACGGTGGGATGGCCGACCGTGACGAAGGCGAGCTCCGATGGCGTGGTCATCACGTTGCCGCCGGGGTCGCGAACGCCACTGGCCACGCGGACGACGAAATCGGTCTGCAGCGGCAGCCGCTCAGCCGGGGTGAAGGTCATGGTCGCGCCGGTCCAGCTGAAGGCGCCGGGCACGGTGGGCGTGATCGAGAAGGCGCCCTGGGCGCTGGCCCGGTCAACGGTCTCGCTGAAGACGACCTCGACGCTGGTCGTGGTCAGCGCGACTCCGTCATCGGCCGACAGGTGATGGGTGAGCCCGATGCGCTCGACGGTTGGCGGTCGCGCGTCGACTGTGCTCGCCACGTAGAGGATCCCCGCCAGGATCAGGAACCCGATGGCGAACGCGCCCAGGGTCCGGATGCTGGCGCCGCGAATCGAGCCTCGCAGCGTGCCGCGCACCGAGCGGCTTATCGCCGGCGAAGCCTTGCGGGGAGGAGCTGGAGCTCGTCCCGATACTTGGCGACGGTGCGCCGCGCGATCGCCACGCCGTCAGCGGCCAGCCGATCCGCGATCTCCTGGTCGGAGAGCGGCTGGTCCACGTCCTCGGCCTCGATCATCTTCCGGATCTGGTCCTTCACCCCCAGCGAGGCGGTGAAGAAGTGTCCGAACGGCACGACCTCGCCGGTCGGCAGCATCACGTACTTCTCGGCCGTGGCGCGGCTGACCGTTGACTCGTGCATGCCGATCAGCGAGCCGACTTCGGCCCGGGTCAGCGGCACCAGGTGCTGGACGCCGTGCAGCAGGTAGTCATGCTGCCGCTCGACCAGGCATTCGGCGATGCGTTGCAGCGTGGCACGGCGGCGGTTGACGTTGTCGATGAAGAACCGGGCCCGCCCCACGTACTCGCGCACGTGCTGGCGGTCCTGCTCGCTGGCCTCGCTGCTGCGCATGCCGGCGGAGAGGCGCGCGTAGGTGGGGTCGACGCGCAGTGCGAAGCGTCGTGACTCGACGACCTCGACCTGCAGCTCGCCGTCCACCACCCGGATGAGGACGTCCGGCCGGACGATGGTGCGCCCCTGCGAGCCACCGCCGACCGCCGCCGAGAAGGCCGAGGTCGGGTATGGATGGAGGTTGATCTTCACGAACTCCCAGGCGGCGATGACCTCATCCTGGCTGACGCCCAGCGCCGATGCGATGGCCGCGAACCGCCGCTCCCCGAGGTCCGGCAGGTGGTCGCGCACGATGGCCGCCGCGATGGGTGGCACCTCGGTCTCGCCCATCTCCTCGAGATAGGCGATCTGGGCCAGCAGGCTTTCCTGGATGTTCCGCGACCCGACGCCGATGGGCTCGATGCCTCGCATCGCGTCCCGCACGGTGGCCACGTCATCGGCCGAGACGTTGGTGGCCGCCGCGATGGCCTCGTCGCTCTCGGTCAAGAAGCCGTTCTCGTCCAGGGCGCCGATGGCGTACTCGGCCACCGGATGCAGCCGTCCGGGCAGCAGCGCGCGCAGCGTCCAGTCCAGGTGCTCCTGCAGGGTGAACTCCGCCTCGGCCCGCGCGATCGGGTCCAGATCGTCCGACTCGTCGCGGAGCGACCACTCCCCGACCCCGCCGTCCAGGCCCTCTGGCGCCGATCCGGCCGCGTTCTTGGGCAGGCATTCGGTGCAGTGGCTGCCGGTGATGACCGAGCCGCAGATCGGGCAGGTGGACTGCTCAAGCATCTCGAGGGCGGGATTCTCGTCCAGCTCGGCAGCAATCGCCTCCGTCAGCTCGACGGAGCTCATGGCCAGGATCGCGTTGGCCGCGATCTGCTTGGGAGTGACTCGCGTGTGCAGCGCGGGCTGCAGCTGCTGCTTCAGGTCAATCGACATGGAACCTCGCGCCGGGCGGCTCGGGACGCATTAAGCATTATAGATGCCACCCCTCTGGACTCCCTTCGGAGGCCAGGCTCTCCAGGGGCACGACGCCCAGGCGCCGGACCACGGGGCTCGGCCCGAATTCCACCACGCTGTATGACCCGGGATCGATGCCGAGCCGGCGGCGGTAATCGGGCAGCGGCATGGCCAGCAGCGCGGCCAGGCGCAGCCGGATGACGTGGTTGTGGGAAACGACGATCGCGACCCGCCCGGTCCCGGCGGCAAGCCACCGCTCCAGGCGCTCGAGGATCGGGAAGGCGCGAGCGGCGACGTCGGCGCCGGACTCGCCGCCGGGCGTCGCAGTGGCGTACGGATCCGCCTCCCAGGCGGCGCGCAGCTCGGGGTCACGCCGGCGGCACTCCTCGGGGCTGAGCCCATCCCAGGCCCCGTAATCGATCTCGAGCAGGGCGGGCTCGGCATGCTCCTCGAGCGCCTGGCCGGGTCGAGCGATGGCCTCGCGGATCGCCGCCGCGGTCTCGCGGCAGCGCCGCGCCGGACTGGTCACGAGGCGCAGGTCAAGTGGAGAAATCGGCTCCAGCTCGAGCGCAATCGCGCGCCCGACCCGCTCGGCCAGAAGCCGACCGTGAGCGGTCAGCGGGTCGTCGCTCAGGCCGCCCAGGTTGCGGCCGGACGCGCTCGCCTCGGTCGTCGCATGGCGTACCAGGAAGAGGTGTCCCATACGGCGGCGAGCATACGTCCAGCGTCGAGGCGGCCCCGAGGGTGCGCTAAACTACGCCGGCCTGCCCGCCCCGAATGCCTGGAGCGCCGATGACCTACGCCCCCGAGGAAGCACCCGATGACGCCGCGCGCCCGGATTCGAAGGGCGCGCGTCGCACGCTGGGCTGTCTCCTCGAGATCGTCGAGACCCTGGTCCTGACGCTGGTCATCTACCTGCTCATCCACAATTTCATCGCGCAGCCCTTCGAGGTCGAGCAGGAGTCGATGGTGCCCACCATCGTCGAGCACGAGTACATCCTCATCGACAAGATCTCGCCGCGCTTCAGCGACTACGACCGCGGGGACATCGTCGTCTTCCAGCCACCCTCGGGCTTCGAGCAGGGCGGAGTGCCGTTCATCAAGCGGGTCATCGGCCTGCCTGGCGACACGGTGTCGCTGGAGAACGGCCACGTCTTCGTGACGCCACCCGGCGGCTCGCCGGTGGAGCTGACCGAGCCGTACATCGTCAAGGTCGACGGCCGCCCGGCCCCGACCCAGCCGCGCGACGCCGGCGGCACCGCCGAGTGGACCGTGCCGGCGGGCAAGTACTTCGTGATGGGCGACAACCGCCCGGAGAGCCAGGACTCACGCTTCTTCGGGCCGATCAGCCGCGATTCGATCGTCGGACGCGCCTGGCTGCGCTACTTTCCGCTCGACCGCGTCGACATCATGGCCAAGCCGGTGTACGACGGCCTGAACGAGCGATCAACGGCCACCGGGTCGCGTGCCGCGCCGGCCATTTCCTACTGGCGGGGAGGCTCCTCCGCCACGATCCAGGCGTCGACCGCCCTCTCATAGTCGACCAGGCCGTCGCCGAACCACAGGTCCAGCTCCGCGGTCGCCGTGTCCGGTGCGTCCGAGGCGTGGATCAGGTTCCGCAGGCCACTGATGCCCAGGTCGCCGCGGATGGTGCCGGGCTCCGCCTCGTTGGGCATCGTCCTGCCCACCAGGCGGCGGACGGTGGCGATGGCATCGGGTCCCTCCAGCGCCACGGCCGCCACGGGGCCCGAGGTGATGAACTCGACCAGTCCGCCGTAGAAGTGCTTGCCGGCGTGCACGGCATAGTGGCGCTCCGCCATCTCCCGCGGCACCTGCAGCAGCCGCAGCCCGACGACCTTCAGGCCCTTGCGCTCGAAGCGGCTGATGATCTCGCCGATCAGGCCGCGCTGCACGCCGTCAGGCTTGACCAGAACCAGGGTGCGTTCCATGGCGTACCGAGAGCTCCTTGTCGGGAATCAGCTGCGCGCGGCCCGGTCGTATGCCTCCGAGGCTTCCGGGTTGCGACCGGCGGCCCGCAGCAGGTCGCCGTAGAGTAGCAGACGGTCCGCGACGGGCTGCGGACCGAGCGTCGGCTCGACGAGCGCCACGCCGTCCCCCGCCACCCTCGGATCGAGCCGCAGTGCCAGGCCCAGCTCCCGGTCGCCCTCGTCGTCACGTCCGGCCGCGTAGGCCTGGCGGGCAGCCTCCAGCCGCGCGTGGGCAGCGGCCGTGCGCTCGGGAGACGCCGGCGCCGGCGCCGATGGCGGCGTTACGGTGCCGGGCGGGCCGCCGGGACGGCGTTGCGGCGGGCGCATGGAGGCCGGAACCGGCCAGGCCAGGCGTGACGGCACGCCGCCACGCAGCCGCCAGGCCTCGTCCACGCCGACCGAGTCGATGACGCGCTCCATCAGCGCGGCCGCGCGGTCCGGCTCCCCGGACGCAGCCATGGCCTCGGCCTCGACCAGCATCACGATCGGCCGCCGCCGCTCCAGGCTCCCGGCCCGAATCGCCTCGACCGCGGCGCCGCCGGCCAGTGGCCGCCCCTGGCGCCAGAGCGTCTCGGCCAGCAGCGCGCGCGCCACGTCGAGCTCCTCCATCGCTCCGCGGCCGCCGGCGTCCAGGCGCGCGATGTGGCGGCGCAGGACGCCCTCGGCCATTCCCAGCAGCCCGGCACCGAGCTGAGCACGGGCGAGCGACAGCTCGTCGGGAATCAGGTCGACGAAGGCTTCGTCGTTCATGGGAAGCGTCAGGCGGCGTAACCGGCGGGCAGCAGCCGTTCGAATCGACTGCGCGAGCGGAAGGGGCCGAGCACCGCCAGGCGCACCTGGTCAGGCCGCGCGCAGCGTCGTGCGACGCGAAGCAGGTCATCCGGCGTCACCGCCTCCAGCCGCTCGATGACCTCCTCCACGGTCAGGATGCGCGGCAACAGGCTCTCGCCGGTGCCCAGCCAGGCCGCGACGGCGGCCGTGTCCTCCATGCGCAGCTCGAGGCGGCCACGGGTGTAGGCCCGCGCACGCTGCAGCTCTGCGGCGCTGATCGGGTCCTGCACCACGCGCTCCAGCTGGTCGAGGATCGCCTGCACCACGGCCGTCGACTGGTCGGGGTCGAAGCCGGCATGGACGCCGAAGGTGCCGCAGTCGGCGTACTGCGCCGAAAAGGTGGACACGTCATAGGCCAGCGAGCGCCGCTCCCGCAGCTCCAGGAAGAGGCGGCTGCTCATCCCGTCGCCGAGCACCGCACCCAGCAGCTCCAGCGACCAGCGATCCGGGTCGTCGCGAGCCAGGCCGGGCATCCCCAGGCACAGGTTGCCCTGCGCCAGGCGCCGATATGCGACCCGCACCGCGCCGGGTGCCGCGGGCTCCGGCGCCGGCGCCATGATGCCCGGCGGCTCGTCCAGGCCGACGCCGTCCAGCCACGGCCCGTCCTGCTCGAACCAGGCGGCGGCGGTGGCCAGCACCTCGTCGTGGTCGATGGCCCCGGCCACGGCCAGGACCAGGTGCCGCGGCTGATACCAGCGCCGCCAGTGGCCGATCACGCCCTCGCGAGTCGTGCGGCGCACCGATCGTGGCGTGCCGGCGATCTCGCGGCCCAGCGGGTGGTCGCCGAAGAGGACCTCGTCGAACAGGGTGAAGACGTGGTCTCCGGGCGAGTCCTCGTACATCCGGATCTCATCGACGATGACCGGCTTCTCGGCGACCAGGTCGCGCTGCCGCAGCAACGGCCGCAGCACGAGCTCCGAGACGACCTGCATGCCGCGGCCGGCGGTCTCCAGCGGCACCTTGGAGGTGTAGACGGTCAGCTCACGGTCGGTCGAGGCGTTCACGCCCCCGCCGCAGCCCTCGACGGCTTCCGACAGCGCTCCCGCAAGCGGAAACGCGGCCGTGCCCTTGAAGACGAGGTGCTCGAGCATGTGCGAGATCCCGGCGCGCGGCGCATCCTCGTGGCGGGAGCCGACGCCCACGAACAGCCCCACCGCCACCGAGCGGGCCGTTGGCATATGGCTGGTGACGACCCGCAGGCCGTTGGGCAGGACGCTGCGGCGGTACGGCAGCGAGCTTGCCAGGGAAGCGGCGGCGCGACGTCGGGGCGCCGCCAGGCCGGACGCCACGCTAGGCGTCCTCGTCCTCGTCGGCGGCATCGGACGACATCATCAGCTCCATCTGGATGAAGCGCAGGTCGCGTGCCAGCTCCTCCGCGTTGCGCGGCAGCGGTCGGCCGTTCGTGCTCTCCTGTCCGTCCTCGAGCCGGGAGCCGCCGGCAGCGAACTCGAGCACCACCCGTTCGGAGCCGATGACCAGGGTGTAGACCAGCAGCTGCTCCGAGGTGGTGTCGAACTGCAGGTAGTCGAACGAGTCGAGGTTGAGGCAGATCGCCAGCGGCGTGAAGTAGCTGGCGACGTCGGGGTGGTCGACCACGATGCGCTCCACCCAGCCGGTCCCGCTGCTGGTCACCGTGTTACCGCGGAAATAGGTGTAGGTGACGGTCTGCTTCAGCAGCGGGCGCAGGATGTTGTAGACATCGCTCTTGTTGGTGACGACGCCGGTGTTGATGTAGAGCTTGGCACGCGCGTCGGTCATGGGTCGCGGCGGAGTCTACACCCCGCGGCGCGGCCCAAATCGGCTGTTACCATCTGCCGCGTGACGCTGCTGGCGGCCGATGTCGGCAACTCGAACGTGAGCCTGGGCCTGTTCGGCGACGGCAGGCTCATCGGCTCCTGGCGCACGACCACCCGGTCCGATGCGACCCCGGACGAGGTGGGGGCCGGCATTCGCGAGATGCTGGCCCTCGATGGGCACCAGCTGGCCGATGTCGAGGCGCTGGCCATCGCGTCGGTGGTCCCGCCGCTGACGACCGCGTACATGCGCTTCGCGCAGCGCCGCCTGGGACAGCGGGCGCTGGTCATCGATGCCGCCGCCCTCAGCGGGAGCCTGGTGATCGACATCGAGCGGCCCGCAGAAGCCGGCGCCGACCGCCTGTGCAATGCGCTGGCGGCCGGCATCGAGTTCGGTGGCCCGGCCATCGTCGTCGACCTGGGAACCAGCACCAACTTCGATCTCGTCGACGCCACGGGCGCCTACATCGGCGGCGCGATCGCGCCGGGCCTGGGCCTCTCCCTCGAGGCGTTGGTGGGCCACGCCAGCAAGCTGCCGCGGATCGAGCTGCGGCGGCCGGCACGCGCCATCGGCACCAACACCATCCATGCCATGCAGAGCGGCACGGTGCTGGGCTACATCGGCCTGGTGTCCGGCCTGCTGACGGCCCTGCGCAGCGAGCTGGCCGAGCGCTCGCCCACCGAGAGCCGCGTGACCGTCATCGCCACCGGCGGCTACACCGCCGAGCCGTGGCTGAAGGACGTGCCGGGTATCGATGCCATCGAGCCCGATCTCACCCTGCGCGGCATCTGGTATGCGTGGGATCGCATCCGTGCCGCGGCCGCGCAGGCGGCGGCCGAGGCAGCTGAGGCAACCAGCGAGCAGGGAGCGTCGGCGTGAACGAGAACCGCGGGCCGCTGGCCGGGCGGCGGATCGTGGTCGGCGTGACGGGCAGCATCGCCGCCTACAAGGCGGTGGCCCTGGTCCGGCTCCTGGCGGAGCGCGGCGCAATCGTCGACGTGGCCATGACCCCCGCCGCCACGCGGTTCGTGGCGCCGCTCACCTTCGCCTCGCTCACCCACCGGCCGGTGGTGGATGACGTGATGGCCCTGGATGATGACCAGCAGATCGCACACGTCGAGCTGGCCGAGGGCGCCGATGCCATCGTCATCGCCCCGGCGACCGCCAACGTCATTGCCGAGCTGGCGGCCGGCCTGGTGCCGGATGCCGTGACGGCCATCGTCTGCGCCAGCCGTGCCCCGGTGGTGCTCGCGCCGGCCATGGATGCCGGCATGTGGACCAACGCCGCCACGCAGCGCAACGTGGAGACGCTGCGCTCCTTCGGCCATTTCCTGGTCGAGCCGGAGGTCGGCGCGCTGGCCTCGGGGCTCACCGGCGTCGGACGCCTGGCCGAGCCGGCCACGATCGTGGAGGCGGTGGAGCGCCTCTTCGCGCGGGCCGGCGACCTGGAGGGGCTGCACGTCGTGGTCAGCGCCGGCGGGACGCGGGAGCCCCTGGATCCGGTGCGCTTCATCGGCAACCGCAGCAGCGGGAAGATGGGAGTCGCCATCGCCGAGGCCGCGCGCGACCGTGGCGCCAGCGTGACCCTGATCGCCGGTGCCATGAGCGCCACCCCGCCCCGCGGCGTGACCGTGGTCGAGGCCACGACCGCCGCGGCCATGCGAGAGACCGTGCTGCGCGCCGCTCCCGCCGCCGACATCCTGGTCATGGCCGCCGCCGTCGCCGACTTCGCCCCAAAGCGCCCGTCAGCCCGCAAGATCAAGCGCGACGCCGGGCTGCAGGTCGAGCTGGTCCCGAACCCCGACATCGTGGCCGAGGTGGGCGAGATGCCGGACGACATCCGCCCCTTCCTCATCGGCTTTGCGGCCGAGTCGGACGACCTGGAGGCCAATGCGCGCAGCAAGCTGCGCGACAAGGGGCTGGACCTGATCGTGGGCAACACGGTGGGTGGGCCCTTCGACGCCATCGGCTCCGATGACAACAAGGTGACCGTGTTCGGCACCGAGGGAGCCCTGACCGACTGGCCGATGCTGCCCAAGCGCCAGGTCGCCGAGCGGCTGTGGGACCTGATCGTGGACCGCTATCGCCGGGCGCGGCCGGAGCCGGCCGAGACTCCGCCTGCGCCCAGCCGCCGGCGCTGACGCTTGCGGGTCGTCGAGAACGCTGCCGACCTGCGGGTCGCCATCCTGGAGCGCCGCCTGGCCGGCGACTCGGTGGGCTTCGTGCCGACCATGGGCATGCTCCATGCCGGCCAGCTGTCGCTGGTGAAGCGCGCGCGCGACGAGAACGGCTGCCTGGTGGTCAGCTGCTTCGCCAACGCCACTGACTTCGCCGCCCTGGACGAGGCGGAGCTGGGCCAGCGCGACGTGGCGCGTGACATGGCCCTGCTGGAGCAGCAGGTCGTCGACATCTGCTTCCGGCCGGATGTCGCGGTCCTCTACCCGCCCGACGACCGTACCCGGGTCAGCGTCGAGGGGCTGACCCGGCAGCTGGAGGGCGCCTCGCGACCGGGGCACCTCGACGGCCTGACGACGGTGATGCTCAAGCTCGTCAACCTGGTGGGGCCGGCGCGGCTGTACCTGGGCCAGAAGCACGCCCAGCAGGTCGTGATCCTGCGCCGCATGATGCGCGACCTGTTCATGAACCTGGAGCTGGTGGTGTGCCCCACGGTGCGCGAGGCCGATGGCCTGGCCATGTCATCGGCCAATGCCCGGCTCTCCGTGGAGGAGCGGCTGGCGGCCACGTGCCTGTTCGGTGCGGTGGAGGCGGCGCGGCGTGCCTACGACGCCGGTGAGCGCTCCGCCGAAGTGCTGCGGGCCCGCATGGAGGAGGCGATCGCCGCCGAGCCGATGGCGCGGCCGGACTACGTCAGCGTGGCGGATGCCAACTCGCTCGCCGAGCTGCAGCGCGTCTCCGGACCTGCGCTCGCCCTGGTCGCCGCCTGGATCGGGCACACCCGGCTGACCGACAACATGCCGCTCGCCTGGGACGTGGCCTGAACCGCAGCCGAAAGTACTGGTGACGGCACTACTCTGGCCCCTATCATCCCAGCTGGAACCCGCGCTCGGTCCCTGCGGCCTGGTGCGCGGACCCCTGGAGGCCGGCGAGTGCCCACGTCCGGCCTCCTTCCTTTTCCCGGAACGTCAGCCCTTCCCGGACGCCTCTGCTTCGCGGGCGCGCATCTCCGCCTTGTGCGCGCGCTTGGCCGCCTGGTAGGCAGCCAGCGATTCCGCCGAGTCCACGTCGCCGAGCGTCGGATGATGCGGCACGACCTCGTCCAGGCCGGGTAGCTGCAGGCCGTAGCGCTTGGCCAGGATGGCGAGCATCGAGCGCACCTTCATGTCGCCGAAGGCCGGCAGCGCGGCGAGCCGCGCTCGCAGGTCCGCCCCGTCGCGCGCCTCGGTCCAGACCCGCGCCGCGTCCCCGGCATAGGTGTCGGCGATGTAGGCGCACAGCGCCTGGACCCGCCGCGCCATCGCGGCCGGGAAGCGGTGCAGTGCCGGACGCTGGCGAAAGGCAGCGGCCAGCTCATCGGGGTTCATGGCCGCAATGCGGCCTGGGTCGAGGTGCCCGATCCGGTGCTGCAGCTCCATCGGGCCCGAAAAGGCCTTCTGCACGGGCACCTGCTGGTCGAGCGCGAAGCCGATGAGCAGCGCCAGCGGGTTGGTGGCGTTCAGGCGGTCGGCCTCGTCGTTGCCGGTGTAATGGAGTCTGTCGGGCGGAGCGATGCTGACGGTCATGCGCGGCATGGTACGCCGCGCCCGGCGCCCGGCCTAGAGACGGGCCAGTAGCG
>DASSNX010000108.1:0-8845 GCA_035701185.1 Candidatus Limnocylindria bacterium | reverse complement strand
GCGGCGCGCGCCGGCCAGGACCAAGAAGGCCCCTGACAAGGCCGAGGAGTAACAGCAATGGCACACAAGAAGGCCGGCAGCAGCAGCAAGAACGGGCGCGACAGCGCCGGGCAGCGGCTGGGCGTGAAGCGTGGCGACGGGCAGGACGTGCTCAGCGGCACCATCATCGTCCGGCAGCGTGGCAGCACCTTCAATCCCGGCACGAACGTCGGGATGGGGCGCGACTACACGCTCTTCGCCACCGCGGACGGCAAGGTCAAGTTCAGCCACGAGACGCGCGACAAGAAGCGCGTCAGCGTCGTCGTCGCCGACGCCTAGGAGCCCCGCCATGAAGGCAGAGATTCATCCCAAGTACCATCAGGCGGAGGTGCACTGCGTCGGGTGCGGCACCACCTTCACGGTCGGATCGACCGCGGAGAACATCCGGGTCGAGGTTTGCTCGAATTGCCATCCGTTCTACACCGGGACCCAGAACATCGTCGACACCGCCGGCCAGGTCGAGCGGTTCCAGCGACGCATGGAGCGCGCCAAGCGCTGATCGCGGCATGCGCCCTCGGCTGACCGGCCGGCGGGCGCATCTCGTGCCCCGGCGGGCGCTGCTCGCTTCCCGGCGGGCGCTGCTGGCGCCGCACCTGCTGTTCCTGATCCCGGAGCTGCTCATGGCAGCCGGGCCGTTCGTCATCCAGACCGTGGGCGGCGCGAGCCGTCGCGCCTTCCGCATGCCCGACTTCTTCTACGGCGGCCAGGCGCTCATCGAGGGGGTCATGATGCGGGGCCGCACGACGGTGGCCATGAGCGTGCGCCCGCCGAACGGCGAGGTGCAGACCTACTCGGAGCCACTCCCCGCGGCCCTGCAGCGGGGCCGCTGGCTCAAAGTCCCGTTCGTGCGCGGCCTCTTCGTGCTGTACGAGACGCTGGTGCTCGGCACGCGGATGCTGATGCGCTCCGCCGCCATCGCCGCCGAGGGCGAGGACATCGCCATCAGCCGCGGAATGATGGTCGGCACCATGATCTTCTCGCTCGGCTTCGCGGTGGCGATCTTCTTCGTTCTGCCGCTGTTCCTCTCCACCTTCGCCGATGCCGCCACCGAGTCCGACCTGCTGGCCAACGTGGTCGAGGGCGTGATCCGGCTTGGCATCTTCGTGGCGTACATCGGGCTCATCGGCTTCATGGGCGACATCAAGCGCGTCTTCGCGTACCACGGCGCGGAGCACAAGGCCATCAGCGCCCACGAGGCCGATGCGCCGCTGACTCCCACCGAGGTCGACCGTTTCTCGACCGCCCATACCCGATGCGGCACGACCTTCCTGCTGATCGTGGTCGTCATCAGCATCTTCTTCTTCAGCCTCATCCCGCGGGCCGGCGTCCCGCTGCCGCTGCTGTTCGTGTCGCGGATCGTGCTCATTCCGCTGATCGCCTCGGTCGCGTACGAGCTCGTGCGCTTCGGCGCGTCGCACTATGGCAACGCCGTGGTCCGGGCGATCTACCAGCCGGGGCTGTGGCTGCAGTCGCTGACCACCCGTCCGCCGGACCACTCGATGCTGGAGGTCAGCATCGCCTCGCTGGAGTCCTGCCTGGCTGCCGATCGCGCTGCCGGGTCCCCGGACGTGGAGCCGACCGCGGACATCGTCGATCCAACCGCCGGCGTGCTGCCCTAGCGTCGAGGCCGCCTCTCCGCGGCGATTCCTCTTCCCGACTTGCGCCCTGCGACTGCCAGTAGCGTTACGTGAGCCGATGACGCCGCGCGCCGTCGACGAGCGGCCGATCCAGCACGAGGTGAGCACGAAGTGGGGCGCATCCGCCTCCTGACCGGTGCTTCAACCGACGGAACGCTACGGGGATGCGCATACCGGGAGTCGGGGCAGTGGACCCCACGGAATGCGGGCCCAGCCGACATTCCGCGCCTCGCGAGCCGCGTTCCTGACTGGCGCGCGCCCACACCGGATAATGCGGGCGTGGACGAGCGACTGCGCGAGATCGAGGAGCGCTACGCGACCCTGGCGGCCGAGATGGCGTCGCCGGGGCTCGAGGTCGCGCGCATGACGGAGATCGGCCGCGAGCTGTCGCGGCTCGAGCCGGTGGTCGATGCCGCCCGTCGCTGGCGCGAGACACGCGAGGCACTGCACGCCACCACGGAGATGACGCGTGATCCGGACGAGGAGGTCCGCGCCATGGCCCGCGACGAGCTGGCCACGCTCGAGGAACGCGCCGCCGCCCTGGAGGAGGAGCTGCACACGCTGCTCCTCCCCCGCGACCCGAACGACGAGCGCAACGTGATCGTCGAGGTCCGGGCCGGCACCGGCGGCGACGAGGCGGCGCTGTTCGCCGCGGACCTGTTCCGCATGTACGCCCGCTACGCCGACACGCGGCGCTGGAAGCTGGAGCTGCTCTCCTCGTCGGAGGCGGGCAGCGGCGGCTTCAAGGAGGCGATTGCCGAGATCACGGGTGCGGGCGCCTACTCGCGCCTCAAGTACGAGAGCGGCGTGCACCGCGTCCAGCGCGTGCCGGTGACCGAGGCCCAGGGGCGGATCCACACCTCGACCGCCACGGTCAGCGTGCTGCCGGAGGCCGACGAGGTCGAGGTCGAGATCCCGGAGAAGGACCTGCGGGTGGACGTCTACCGCTCCAGCGGTCCCGGCGGCCAGAGCGTGAACACCACGGATTCAGCGGTCCGGATCACCCACCTGCCCACCGGGCTGGTGGTGGCGATCCAGGACGAGAAGAGCCAGCACAAGAACAAGGCCAAGGCGATGGCCGTGCTGCGGGCCCGGCTGCTCGAGATGGAGCAGCAGCGGCAGGCGGAGGAGCGGGGCGAGCAGCGGCGCTCCCAGGTGGGGACCGGCGAACGGGCGGAGAAGATCCGGACCTACAACTTTCCCGACGACCGGGTGACGGACCATCGCATCGGCCTGACCATCCACAACCTGCCCGGGCTGCTGCAGGGCGACCTGGATCGGCTGGTGGATCCGCTGGCCGAGGCCGACGAGGCGGCACGGCTGGCGGCCGCATCGGCCGATGGCGCTGGCGGTCCCGGCTGAGCGCATGCCAACGTCTGCCTCGGTCTCGATCCTGGCGTCGCCGCAGGCGCGCTCCCTGATGGTGGCTGCCACCGAGCGGCTGCGAGCGGCAGGCTCGCCGTCGCCACGGCTGGATGCCGAGCTGCTGGTGGCGCACGCCTTCGGCCGGGATCGGACCTGGCTGCACTCGCATCCCGCAGCGCAGCTGGAGGCGACCGAGCTGGCGGCGCTGGCCGGCTGGCTGGAACGGCGCGCCGCCGGCGAGCCGGTGGCCTACATCCGTGGCTACAAGGAGTGGCTCTCCCTGCGGATCGCGACCGATGCCCGCGCCCTCATCCCGCGTCCGGAGACGGAGCTGCTGGCCGAAGCGGCGATGGGCGAGATTGCAGCGCGCCTGGTCCGCGACGACGCCCCCATCGCGGCCTGGGAGATCGGCACCGGCAGCGGCGCGGTGGCGGTCGCGCTGGGCCTTCGCTTCCGGCAGGCGCTCGCCCTCGGCCGGCTGCGGCTCGGCGCCAGCGACATCTCGGCCGAGGCGCTGGAGCTGGCCGCCGAGAACCTGGCGGCGCACGGGCTGTCCGGCCTGGTGAGCCTGGGCTGTGGCGACCTGCTGGACCCACCGGTGCTGCCCGCGCCGCAGCAGCCGGACGTGCTGCTGGCCAACCTGCCGTACCTGACCTCGACGGAGGTGGCGGGCGGCTTCGGCAGCCTGCGGTTCGAGCCGAGCATCGCCCTGGACGGTGGGGCCGATGGCCTCGAGCAGTTGCGCCGCCTCCTCTCCCTCCTGCCCGCGCGGCTGGCCGATGGCGGGGTCGCGCTGCTCGAGATCGGACAGGGCCAGGCTGACGGCGTTCGCACCCTGGTTTCCGACCTGCCCATGGTGGCCGGTGTCTCCGCCCTGCCGGACCTGGCCGGCATCGAGCGCGTCATCCGGATCGCCCGCGCGTGACCGAACGCCTTGGCGCCGATGCGGCCGGCATCGTGGCGGCGTCCGCACTCCTGCACGACGGTCAGCTGGTCGCGTTTCCGACGGACACGGTCTATGGCGTCGGCTGCGCTGCCTCGCACCCGGAGGCGGTCGACGCCATCTACGCCCTCAAGCGCCGCCCGACGGATCGGCTGATCCCGATGCTGGTCGACGGCCTGGATGCAGTGGGCAGCGCGTGGCAGGTGGACGAACGGGCGCGGCGGCTGGCCGAGCGCTTCTGGCCGGGGCCGCTGACCCTGATCCTGCATGGCGACGACGGACGGAGCCAGGCGTTTCGCGCGCCGGACCACCCGGCGGCGCTGGCGCTGATCGCTGCCGCCGGGCCGCTGTACACGACCAGCGCCAATGTCAGCGACCAGCCGGAGACGCTGGACGCGGACGACGTGCTGATCGCCTTTGCCACGCAGGGCGACGGGCTGGCGGCGGTGGTCGACGGTGGGCGTGTGCCGGGCGGCGTCGCCTCGACCGTGGTGGATCTCGGTGATGGGCCCGCGCGGATCGTGCGGGAAGGGCCGATCGGCCGCGAGGAACTGGCTCGGATCGTCGAGCTGCAGCCGTAGACTGACGCGCGCATGCGCGTCGCCATCGGCTCCGACCACGCCGGCTTCGCCCTCAAGGGCGAGCTGTGCAACCTGCTGGATGAGCTGCGGATCGAGTACCGCGACTTCGGCACCTTCAGTGACGAGCCGGTGGACTATCCCGACTTCATCGCACCGGTGGCCAGGGCGGTGGCGCGCGGCGAGTTCGAGCTCGGGATCGTGCTCGGCGGCAGCGGGACGGGTGAGGCGATCGTGGCCAACAAGATCCGGGGGATCCGCTGCGTGCAGGCCACCAACCCGGTGGTCGCCCGGCTGGCCAGAGAGCACAACAACGCCAACGTGATTGCCTTCGGCGCTCGCATCGTGGGCACCGAGGTCGCCCGGGCGTGCGTGCGCGAGTTCCTCGCCGCCCAGTTCCAGGGCGGCCGCCACGTGCCACGCCTGGAGAAGCTGGCGCGGATCGAGGCCGAGGAGGCCGGGCGCTAGTCCCATGGCCGTGGCGCTCGACGATCGCGAGCGCGCGATGCTGGCCGGCGACCTCGGCACTGGCGCTGCGCTCGCCATGCGGCTGGTGCTCCTGGCGGCCGATGTCCTGCGGGCGGAGCGGCTCATCCCGATCAGCCGCGCGCACGTCGATTCATGTTTGCACCATGGCCAGGCCAGCCAGGACTTCGTCGATCGGCTGCTCGACGGCGGAGCGCAGGTCGGCGTGCCCACCACCCTGAACGTCGGGACGCTGGACCTGCTGCATCCGGAGCTGTGGCGCGGGTCGGCCGAGGCCGCAGCGCGCGGGCGCCGGCTGATGGAGTCCTACCGTAGCCTCGGCTGCCGTCCCACCTTCACCTGCGCGCCCTACCAGCTGCCCGATGCCCGGCCGCAGCTCGGCGAGCAGGTGGCGTGGGCGGAGTCGAACGCAATCGTCTTCTGCAACACCGTGCTGGGCGCGCGAACCGAGCGCTACGGGGACTTCACCGATATCGCCTGCGCCATCGCCGGCCGGGTGCCGGATGCCGGACTGCACCGTGACGAGGCACGGCATGCCTCCATCGTCCTGCGGCTGGCCGATGACGTGCCCCCGTCGTTGGTGGAGAGTGACGTCCTCTATCCGGTGCTGGGCATCGTCCTCGGCCGCGTGGCGGGCGCGCAGGTGGTGGCGCTGGACGGTCTGCCACGCCTGGACGAGGACCGGCTGAAGGCCGTCTGCGCGGCCGCCGCCTCGTCGGGGTCGGTCGCGATGTTTCACGTGGTTGGCTCCACGCCCGAAGCGCCGACCCTGGAGGCGGCGCTCGGCGGCCGGCGGCCGGAGCGAGAGGTGGAGGTCACGCTGGATCAGCTGCGGTCCGCACGCGACGCGCTCTCGACCGGCGGCGCCGAGCCGGGCGATCCCATCGGCGCTGTTTCGCTGGGCACGCCGCACGCCTCGGTCACCGAGCTGGCGGCCATCGCCGAGGAGCTCGATGGCGGCCACGTCGCTCCCGAAGTGGAGTTGCTGGTGTCGACCTCGCGCGGGGTGATGGAAAGCGAGGCAGCCCGCGGGCCGATCGCCCGCCTCCGCGAGGCGGGCGCCGAGATCCTGGTGGACACCTGCAGCTACCTCGGACCCATCCTGCGGCCCACGCCGCTGCCCACCATGACCGATTCCGGGAAGTGGGCCTACTACGCGCCGGGCAACATCGGCGCCCGAGTGGTCTTCGGCTCGCGGCGCGAGTGCGTGCGGAGTGCGCTCAGGGGCACGCTCTGGCGCGATCCTGGGCTGTGGGGCGGGCGCTGATGCGAGGGCAGGTGCTGTTCGATGGCGAAGCGCACGGCGAGGCGCTGGTCCTGCGGGAGCCGCTGTCGATGTGGGGCGGGCTGGACCCGGAAACCGGCGTCCTGATCGACGCGCATCATCCACAGCGCGGTGCGGTGCTCACTGACCGCGTCGTCGTGATGCCCTCCGGTCGCGGCTCGTCATCCTCGTCCTCGGTCCTCGCCGAGGCCATCCGGACCGGGCACGCTCCGGCGGCCATCCTCCTCGGCGAGCCGGACCTGATCCTGGCGGTGGGTGCCGCGGTCGGTCACGAGCTGTACGAGCGTCGCATCCCCATCCTGAACCTGGAAGCGGCCGACCTGGCGGGCATCCGAGACGGTGCTGCCCTCCGCATCGGCCGGGGTGGCGAGGTCGAGATCGCCTGAGCCGTCTATCCTCCGCGGGCCGATGGAACGCCTGGAGATCACGACGCTGCTGCCCGAGCACGTGGACGGTGCGGCTGAGCTGCTGGCCGCGCGCCAGGTGCGCCTGCGTGCGGTCCGCCCGGAGCTGCCGGAGGCGTTCGCCCAGGCGACCGCCTGCCGGCCGGTCCTCGAGGCGCTGCTCGCCAGGCCTGGCGCGTACGGCGTGGCGGCGTTGGACGAGCGTGGGGCGCTGGCCGGGTACCTGGCCGGCTGGCATCGGACCGAGGAGATCTGGGGGCGCGCCGCGTGGAGCCCGATCGACGGCCAGGCTCTGGCCGAGGGCGTCGACGCCGAGCGCATCCGCGACCTCTACGCCGCCTGGGCCGAGCACTTCGTGCAGCGCGGTATCTATCGCCACTACGTCCACGCTCCCGCGGACGATGCCGAGCTGCTGGCTGCCTGGTTCCGAACGGGCTTCGGGCAGATGCAGGCGCACGCCAGCCTCCGCATCCCGCCCGACGTTCGGCCGCCGGACGGCACGCCGTTCGTGGTCCGGCCGGCCACGCCGGACGACGCCGAGCTGCTGCGACCGATCTTTCCCATCATCCCGGCGGCGCTGATGCGCTCGCCGGCCTATGCCATCTCCCCGCCGGAGCGCTTCGACACCGTCCACGCCGACTACGTCACCGACCTGGCTGACCCGCAGGCGCATTACTGGCTGGCCGAGCAGGACGGCGTCGCCATCGGGGCGGTGGGCTTCTGGGAGCCGGACGAGCCCGAGCCGATGCTTCCCGACCACGCCACCGAGATGTCGGTGGCCATGACGCTTCCCGAGGCGCGCGGCCGTGGCGTGATCCGTGCCCTGGTCGAGACCGCGTGGGCGGACGCGCGGTCACGCGGTATCGAATGGGCCGTCACCGACTGGCGGACGGCGGCGCTCGCCACGCACCGCAGCTGGACGGCGCTCGGCTACCGGCCGCTGTACTACCGCCTCCATCGGCACATCGATGAGCGGATCGCGTGGGCCTCCGCTCGGGCCGAGCGCTGAATCGGTCTACACTCCCGCCCATGGATTTCTGGGCGCCGCTGGAGACCGAGGATCCGGAGATCGCGCAGGTCGTGCGCGACGAGGAGGAGCGCAGCCGCTCCCACATCGAGCTCATCGCGTCGGAGAGCTACCCGTCGCTCGCCGTCCTGCAGGCGACGGGGAGCGTGCTCACCGCCAAGTACGCCGAGGGCTACCCGGGACGCCGCTACTACGGTGGCTGCGAGGTCGTGGACGTGGCCGAGAACCTGGCGCGCGACCGGGCCAAGGAGCTGTTTGGCGCGGAGCACGCCAACGTGCAGCCGCACGCCGGCGCCCAGGCCAACATGGCCGTCTACCACGCGCTGCTGGAGCGCGGCGACACGGTGATGGGGCTCTCCCTGGACCAGGGCGGCCACCTCACCCACGGCTCGCCGGTGAACTTCTCCGGGCAGTACTACAGCTTCGTTCCCTATCACGTGGACCGCGAGACGCACCTGATCGACATGGACGAGGTGGCGGCGCTGGCCAGGGAGCATCGGCCCAAGCTGATCGTGACCGGTGCAACCGCCTACCCACGGCTCTGGGACTTCGCGGCGTTCCGCGCCATCGCCGACGAGGTCGGCGCCTTGCTCATGACCGACATGGCGCACTTCGCGGGACTGGTGGCCGCCGGCGTCCATCCCTCGCCGATCCCGCACGCCCAGGTGGTCACGACCACCACCCACAAGACCCTGCGCGGCCCGCGCGGCGGCATGATCCTGTGCACCGCCGACCTCGCCAAGGCCATCGACAAGGCGGTCTTTCCCGCCATCCAGGGCGGACCGCTGGAGCATGTCATCGCGGCCAAGGCAGTTGCCTTCAAGCAGGCGATGTCCGAGGAATTTCGGCGCGACATGCGCCAGACGGTGGCCAATGCCCGGGCCCTGGCCGCCGGCCTGGCCCAGCGGGGCGCCTCGATCGTCTCCGGTGGCACCGACAATCACCTGATGCTGGTCGACGTCCGCCCGCTGGGCGTGAATGGCAAGGAGGCCGATGCGGCCCTCGGCGAAGTCCGTATCACGGTGAACAAGAACACCATTCCCTACGACCCCAACCCGCCGATGGTCGGCTCGGGCATCCG
>DASSNX010000107.1:0-6383 GCA_035701185.1 Candidatus Limnocylindria bacterium | reverse complement strand
AGCCCGTCGCCAGGTCGCACGCGCAGGTTCCGAAGGATGACGTCATGGGTGACGATGACAATCGGGTGGCCCTTGATCTGGACCCCTTCGCCCGGCGCCAGGCCGCCCTTGACCGTGATGTACGGGAACTTGATGTGGATGGGCGACTGCAGCGTGATCGTGCCGTGGACGGCGAAGCGGACGATGCGACGCCCTCGAGCCGATTCCAGGGCCCGGCGCAGCGAGCCAACGCCCGAATCCTTGCGGTTGCGCACCACGATCACGCGGCCGCCGCGCCCGCCGACGGTCTTTGCGCCGTAGCCCGCTACCGAGGTCGTGGCGGCGTCGATCTTCGTGGTCGATGCGACCGGCGCGTGGATCAGCGCGGTCGCGGTCCCGACGTCCAGGACGAGCGTCGGGGTCAGTGCCAGCAGCCCAACGGCCAGCCAGCGGGGCACCCTGGTCCTTCTCAAAACATCCCCTCCGGATTGAGGCTGGCACGCACCAGTGCCGGCCGGCGATGTGGTGCTCGGTGCCGTCGCCGGCCCGAGGAGCTCGGATCGCTCTGGGCTAGGGTAGCGCCTTGCTGCGGCATAATCTGGCTCCCATGAGCGTCTACCTCGACCACGCCGCCACCACGCCGCTGCGGCCCGAGGTGCTCGACGCGATGCAGCCGTACCTGCTCGAGCACTTCGGCAACCCGTCGAGCATCCACGGCCCGGGCCGCCGCGCGCGACTGGGCTTGGACGAGGCACGCGAGACGGTGGCCCGCGTCCTCGGCGCCAAGCCACGCGAGATCGTCTTCACCGGCGGTGGCACCGAGGCCGACAACCTGGCCGTCAAGGGCGCCGCGTGGGCGGCCAGCGCACGCGGCCGCGAGATCGTGGTGAGCGCGGTCGAGCACAAGGCGGTGACCCACTCCGCGGCGGTGATGGAGCGGTTCGGATTCGGGGTGACCTGGCTGCCGGTGGACCGCTACGGCCGGGTCGACCCTGCCGACGTGGAGGCGGCCATCGGCGACCACACGACCCTCGTCAGCGTGATGTACGCCAACAACGAGGTGGGAACCATCCAGCCGGTGGCCGAGATCGGCGCCATCTGCCGCCAGCGCGGCGTGCTGTTCCACGTCGACGCCATCCAGGCGGCGGGCCACCTGCCGCTGGACGTCGACGCACTGAACGCCGACCTGCTCAGCCTGTCGGCCCACAAGCTCTACGGGCCGAAGGGCGTCGGGGCGCTGTTCGTGCGCCAGGGCACCGCGCTGCTGGCCCAGCACTCCGGCGGGTCGCAGGAGCGGCAGCGACGCGCCGGAACGGAGAACGTGGCGGGCATCGTGGGCTTTGCCCGGGCGCTGGAGCTTGCCGATGCCGAGCGGATCGAAGCGGGTGAGCGCCTCCGCGCGCTGCGCGACCGGCTGGTGGCCGAGCTGACGGCGGAGCCGGGCGTGATGCTCACCGGCCACCCGGTCGACCGGCTGCCGAACTCGGCCAGCTTCCTGGTCGACGCCGTGGAGGGCGGTGACCTGGTCGCCGCCCTCGACCTGGAGGGCATCGCGGCCTCCACCGGCAGCGCCTGCACCACCGGATCGACCGACCCGAGCCACGTGCTGCTGGCGATGGGCATCGAGCCGGAGGCGGCGCACGGCTCGCTGCGGCTCACCCTGGGGCGTGGCAGCTCCGACGAGGACGTGCGACTCACCGTCGAGGCGATGCGGCGCGTGCTCGGGCGGATCCGCGACGCCAGCCAGCAGCGACCGGAGGTCGCATCGGTCTGATGGCCAGGATCGTGGCCGCCATGAGCGGCGGGGTGGATTCGAGCGTGGCGGCCGCCCTGCTGGCGCGCGACGCGGCCAGCACCGGCGACGAGATCATCGGCGTCTGGATGCGCCTGCACCCCGAGGGCGGCGAGGGCTGGGAGACTTCGCGGAGCTGCTGCTCGCCGGACGCTGCCGACGACGCGCGGCGGGTTGCCCAGATCGCCGGCATCCCGTTCTTCATCCTCAACCTGGAGCGCGAGTTCGGGACGCGGGTGATCGATGCCTTCGCCGACGGCTACCTCGATGGCGCGACGCCCAACCCGTGCCAGGCCTGCAACCAGTACATCAAGTTCGACGAGCTGCTGCGCCGCGGCCTGGCGGCCTACGGCGCCGAGCGGGTGGCGACCGGTCACTACGCGCGGGTCGAGCGGGTTGGGCAGCGCCACGTGCTGCGCACCGCCGCCGACGCCGACAAGGACCAGACCTACTTCCTGTGGGTGCTCGACCAGGAGCAGCTGGCGCACACGACCTTCCCGCTCGGCGAGCTCACCAAGCCGCAGGTCCGCGGCATCGCCGCCGACTTGGGCCTTCCCACCGCCGACAAGCCCGAAAGCCAGGAGATCTGCTTCGTGCCCGCCGGCGACTACCGGGCGCTGCTGGCCGAGCGGCGCGGCTACGACGGCGAGCCGGGGCCGATCGTGGACGCCGACGGCACCCGCCTGGGAACGCATTCGGGCTATGCCCACTACACCGTCGGCCAGCGCCACGGGCTGGGCGTGGCCCTGGGCGAGGCGGTGTACGTGCGCGAGGTGCGGCCCGGCACCAACACCGTGGTGATCGGCCGGCGGGACGAGGTCGCCGCGCGGACGTTCCAGGTGGACGGTCGGCGCTTCGTGGCCGGCGAGCCGCCGGCCGAGCGCTTCGACGCGCTGGTGCGTATCCGGCACCGGGCCGCCGCCGTTCCGGCCGAGATCACGCTCATCGGCGACGACCGTTTTGCCGTCGAGACGGCCGAACCGGTCTGGGCGCCCGCTCCGGGCCAGGCGGCCGTGCTGTACCAGGACGACATCTGCCTGGGTGGCGGGCGCATTGCCCGGCCGCAGTGACGCCATGGCTGCTGATCACCGTCCTCCTCGCCGCCATCAACCTACTCGGCCTGCTGACGGTCCTGGGCCGATGGGGCCGCGTGGTGCTCGCGCTGGCCGTGGCCGCGCTGCTCGGGACGGCGCTGGGCAACGCCGTGGGCGGGCTGACCGGCATGGAGGTGCTGCGGCTGGGCGACTACCACGTGGTGTCGGCCTCGATCGGCGCGCAGCTGCTGATGCTCGGTACGCTGCTGCTGGGGGCGCTGCTGCCTGGCGACACCACGGACCGTTGAGCGGTGGGCAGTGACATGGACGTCGCCATCACGATCTTCCGCATCGGCGTCGGCGTCGGGGCCGTGCTAGTCGGGCTCGGGATCATCCTGATCGCCATCTATCTACGGCCGCTGGCGCGTGACGCCCGAGCGCTCGCCAATGACGCGCGCCGGCTGGCGAACCTGGCCGAGCGCGAGCTGTCGGGGCTGATCGACGGCGCCCGCGAGCTGGGCCGCGACCCCGACGTGACCGGCCGGATCGGTCCCGCGACCGTGGCACCGGTACAATCGCCCGACGCAACGGAGGACGAGCGGATCGCATGAAGGACACGGGGATCGGCAGCTTCATGGCCGGCGTCGCGATCGGAGGGCTGATCGGCGCGGCCATCGGCCTGCTCCTGGCGCCGTCGAGCGGCGAGGAGATTCGCGAGCAGGTCGGCGACTTCGTCGACGGGCGGCGGGCTGCCTTCGGCGAGGCCGTGAGCGAGGGACGAGCCGCTGCCGAGATGGCGCGCGCCGAGATGATGGGCGCGTACGATGCCGATGCCCCGGGCGAGGCCGCTCCGCAGGGTGGCACAGCGCCGGAGGGCGCCGCCTGATCGCACCACCACCGACGCACGCGCATGCTCGAGAGCCGGTGGTGATGCCGGCTCTCGCCGTGCGTGGCCTGCTGCGACCTGCCGGGTGAGGATGGACGAGATGGAGCCGATGACGGCCGCCGAGATCCGCGAGCGATACCTGCGCTTCTTCGAGGAGCGCGGGCATACGCGCGTGCCGCCGGCCCCGCTGCTGGCCCGCGACGACCCGACCCTGCTGTTCGTCAACTCCGGCATGGCACCGTTCAAGCGGGTGCTCACCGGCGAGGAGAAGCGCGACTACGTGCGCGCCGTCGATGCGCAGCCGTGCCTCCGGGTCGCGGGCAAGCACAACGACTTCGAGGAGGTCGGCCGGACGCCGCGCCACCACACCCTGTTCGAGATGCTCGGCAACTGGAGCTTCGGCGACTACTTCAAGACCGAGGCCATCCACTGGGCCTGGGAATTCCTGACCGATGCGCTGGGGCTGCCGGCCGAGCGGCTGGCGGCGACGGTCTACACCGATGACGACGAGGCGCATCGGATCTGGTCGGAGGAGATCGGCCTGCCGCCCGAACGCCTGGTGCGCTGGGGGAACATCGCCGCCGGCGACGAGAAGAATTTCTGGCGCATGGGCGACACCGGTCCCTGCGGGCCCTGCAGCGAGCTGCACTACGACCGCGGCGCCGAGTTCAGCGAGGGCGACTTCTGCGTGCCGGACCACTCCGAGCACTGCCCGCGCTGGCTCGAGGTCTGGAACCTGGTCTTCATGGAGTTCGACCGCGCGGCCGACGGGACGCTGACACCACTGCCGTTCAAGAGCGTGGACACCGGCATGGGCCTCGAGCGGATCGCCTCCGCCCTGCAGGGCGTCGACTCCAACTACCGCACCGATCTCTTCGCGCCGATCATCGAGCGGCTGGCGGAGTTCATCGGCCATGACCCGCAGACCGTCGAGAGCGAGCGCTTCAGCTACCAGGTCGTCGCCGACCACTCCCGGGCGATGACGTTCCTGCTGGCCGAGGGCGTGACGCCGTCGAACGAGGGCGCCGGCTACGTCCTGCGTCGCATCATGCGCCGCGCGGTACGCCACGGGCGGCTGATGGGCATCACGCGGCCGTTCCTGCGGCAGACCTGCGCGGTCGTGATCGACATCATGGGCGGCGCCTATCCCCACCTGGCCGATGGCCGCGACCGCATCCTGGCCGAGGTCGAGGCGGAGGAGGGCAAGTTCGCCCGCACCCTGGAGGCGGGGAGCGAGAAGCTGCTGGCGCTGGTCGAGGCCGCCGGCGGCAACGGCCTCATTCCCGGCGACGAGGCGTTCCGTCTGCACGACACCTTCGGCTTCCCCATCGATCTGACCGTCGAGATCGCCGCGGAGAGCGGCGTGAGCGTGGATCGTGCCGGCTTCGAGGCCGCCATGACCGAGCAGCGCGAGCGATCGCGAGGCGGGAAGGGCGGCCGCTTCGCCGCGGACCCGGCCCTGGCCGACCTGGCGAGCGAGTTCATCGGTTACCCGAACGAGACGCGGGCCGATGGCCTGGCGGTGATCGGCCTGGCGCGCGGCGAGACGGTGCAGGTGGTGCTGGACCGCACCCCGTTCTACGCCGAGGGGGGCGGCCAGATCGGCGACCGCGGAGAGCTGGTCGGGCCACGGGGCACCGTGCACGTGGAGGACGTGCAGCGGTCCGGTGACGCCATCGTGCACGTCGGCCGGCTGGAGGGCGAGCTGGAGGTCGGCGAGCCCGTCGAGGCGCGGGTCGACGAGCGTCGGCGCTGGGCGGCGGCGCGCAACCACACCGCCACCCACCTCCTGCACCGCGCGCTGCGCGACGTGCTGGGCGAGCAGGCCAAGCAGGCGGGCAGCTGGGTCGGCCCGGAGGCGCTGCGCTTCGACTTCCCCGCGTCGTCGGCGACGCCGCGCCAACAGCTGCGCGAGGTGGAGAAGCGGGTCAACGAGCAGATCCGACGCAACGCGCGCGTGGAGCCGCGATGGATGAGTTTGGCCGAGGCGCAGCAGCTGGGCGCCGACATGTTCTTCGGCGAAAAGTACGTGCCGGAGAACGTCCGCGTCGTCCAGGTCGAGGGCTTCAGCAAGGAGCTGTGCGGCGGGACGCACGTGGCGGCCACCGGCCAGATCGGCTCGTTCCGGATCACCGGCGAATCGAGCATCGGCGCGGGACTGCGCCGGATCGAGGCGGTGACCGGCGAGGCCGCCGACGATCTCGTCGCCGAGCGCCTGGCGACGCTGCATGCCGTGGCAACGCAGCTCGGCGTCCCCGAGGACCAGGTGCCGGCGCGCGTGGAGGCACTGACGGCTCGCCTGCGTGAGGCCGAGAAGGGTGCCCGCCAGCCCGCGAGCGGCGGCTCCCGGCTGGACGCTGGTGCCGCCTTGGGCGAGGCGCAGCAGGCAGGTGAAACGAAGGTGATCGTCCAGCACTATCCGGGCGCCGATGCCGCCGCACTGCGCCAATGGGCAGACGACCTGCGCGGCATGACGGGTCGCTTCGTGGCGGTCGCCGGTGGGGAGAGCCGGGGGCCGTCGGTCGTGGTGGCCGCCAGCCGCGACCTCGTGGCGGAAGGCTTCGACGCGGTGCCCATCATCCGCCAGATCGGACCGCTGATCGACGGGGGCGGCGGTGGACGGGCGGAGCTGGCGCAGGCCGGCGGACGCAACGGCGCCCGGCTGCAGGATGCGCTGGCCGAGGCCGCGCGG
>DASSNX010000106.1:0-9527 GCA_035701185.1 Candidatus Limnocylindria bacterium | reverse complement strand
CCACGGCCAGGGCTGCGGCGAGCGTGACGCCGATGACGGTTGCCGGCCGGGTGCGCGGCGGAGCCGCCGCCGATTCGATCCGCTCGAGCGTTGCCCCGACCGCCAGGGCGGCAATCACCACCGTGACGGGCAGGACCTGGACCGGCCCAACGCTGGCCTGCGCGCGCGCGACATTGACGACTGGCAGCGCTGCAGCGAGGAGCAGCAGCCCGGACCAGGGCCGCATCACGGCCAGGACGACCATGGCTATGGCCAGCGCCGCGGCCACGACCGCGGCCGCCAGGCCGACGGCCGGCGGCGCCTCGACCGGTCGATACGCTCCGGTGAGGACCAGGGCCACGACGACGACGGCCAGCACGCCGCCCGCGATCCAGCGTGCCGTCGTCGTCACGTCAGCCGCTCCACGATCTCGGCCGCTCGGTCGTCCCAGCTGGAGCCGGGTGCCAGCGCCAGCGCCCGCGCTTTCGCGGACAGCCGCCGCGCGAGGGCGCGGTCGCGCAGCACCGACAGCAGCCCGGCGGCGATGGCGGCCGGGTCATCGGCCACCAGCAGGCCCGCGCCGGACGGCTCCAGCAGGGCAGCCGTCTCGGCGGCGCGGGTGGCCACCACCGGCTTGCCGAGCGACAGGTAGTCGGCCAGCTTCACCGGGCGTGCGAGGTCGGTGTAGCGGTTGATCGGCCGCGGGATGGCACAGGCCCGCGCCGGCGCCAGCAGCCGGGGAAGATCGCGCCGGTCGCCGGCGACCAGTTCGACCCAGGCCGGCAGCCCGGCGCGCGACGAGCCGCTGACGACCAGCAGCCGCGCCTCGGGCAGCTCGGCCCGAACCAGGGCCATGGCGTCGAGGAGCCGGTCGAAGCCGTCGGCCGGGTTCAGCGCGCCGACATAGGCGACGAGCGGCGCGTCGCCGGCGCCGAGGTCCGGCTGGCGCGGATCGGTGCCGGGCGGCAGCAGCGCGGCTCCCCGCAGCCGGAGCGCCGCCGCCAGCCCGGCCGACGGCGCGAACTGGACCGTGGCCAGGCGCCGGAGGAAGCGGATGCTGACCTGCCACGCGCGGTCGGCGAGCCGCTGGCGCAGCGTCCCGGGCGGGTAGATGTCGCGGAAGAGCTGGTAGGCGTCACGAAAGTAGATCCCCACCGGCCGCCGCATCACGCGGGCGGCGGCAAGCGCCAGCAGATCCCACGGCATGCTCGCGCCGGTTGGCGATTCCACGTACACCGCGTCCACCGTGCGCAGCTGCCACAGCACGCGCGGCAGCGCCACCAGCCGTGGCCAGCGCCCACGGTCGGCGCGGACGAGGACAGCCCGGCGCTCCAGCGCATCGGCCAGGAGCGCGATGCGCACCCGCGGCGCGCTGGCCGGCACGCTGGCGTCGTACATCCCGTACAGGAGGAGGCGCGGCTTCGTCCTCTGCGCCATGAACGCAGGCCTAGCGCCAGGTGCCGGGGTTCGCCGCCTCGCCCTCGCCGTCGACACCCCGACGGCCGGCCTCCATGGCCGCGTCGATGATGCGCCACGCCTCGTCGGCGCCCAGCCAGCCGGAGACCTCCGTCGGCCGCCCCTCGAGCTCCTTGTAGATGTCGAAGAAGTTCTCGATCTCGCGCAGGCGGTGCGGGGAGAGGTCCTCGAGCGTCGCGGTCTCGTCCCAGCGGGGATCGTCGTGGGCCACCGCCAGCACCTTGAAGTCGTGGCCCTTCTCATCCTTCATGTCCAGCACCCCGACCGGGCGGGCGCGCACGATGCAGCCGGAGAAGGTGGGCTCGCTGATCACCACCAGGACATCGAGCGGGTCGCCGTCATCGGCCAGGCTGCCGTCGATGAAGCCGTAGTCGCACGGGTAGTGGACACTCGAGTAGAGGACGCGATCGAGGACGAACCGGTGCCTCCGGTGGTCGTACTCGTACTTATTGCGGCTGCCGGTCGGGATCTCGACGGTGACCTCGATCGGGTCGCGCTGTGGCCCCATCGGCCGAGTATGCGGCATGGCGGTCAACCTGGGCCCGCCACCGACCTCAGTGCAGGTGGTCGAACGCCCAGCTGAGCTGCTGCGCGAGGACCGTGGTGATCGTGGCGGTCAGATGGCCGTTGTTCCGGTAGACGAGGTAATCCCCCAGGATCAGCGGGCACGTGTCCGCGCGGCAGAGCCATGGGATGGTCGGGATCAGGTCGGTGCCGGTGGCGGCCGTGGTGTGACGCTCGAGCGCCTCGTACCTCGTGCTCACGAGCTCGTCGCGCGGTCGGCTGCAGGCCTCGATCCGCCCCTCCGTGGCCAGGCAGCGCGGCGGGTCGAAGTGGAAGTGTGGCGATTCGCCGATGACGACCACGCGGTCGGTGAGCGCGCGCAGCGCCGTCAGGGTGCGAACCATTCCCGACTGCCATCCCGCGTAGGCGTTGACTGGCTGCGGCTCGCCCTGCGTGTCGACCAGCTGGTAGTTGCGTGAGCCCGCCACGAAGATGATCGCCGGGTGCTCGCGCGCAATGACGTCCATCGCCAGCGGGCGCCACTGGTCGCACTCGGTCAGCGGCCGGCCGAGGGACGGGCGCCAGACCGACACCTCGTACGGCGGGCAGGCGACCTTGATGACCGGCACCACCCGCCAGTGGCGGTCCGCCGCCATCAGCTCGATCGCCGGCAGCCACATCGCGGCGTGCGAGTCGCCGTAGAGCACGACGGTGGTGGTTCCCTGCTCGTCGCCGACGACGCAGGGATCCGGCTGGGTCTCGACGATCAAGGTGACGCAGGTTTCCTGGCCGATGGGCCCGCGGTCGTCGCGGGCCTGAGCCAGCGTCGGCCGCAGGTCGCTTGGAATCGGCCCCGACAGCACGGGCGGGAGCAGCGCCGGCTGTGGATCGCCGCTGGCCGGCAGGCTCGGCTGCGGGATGTCCGCGACCGGTGCCGCGAACAGCGTGCCGCTGGCCAGCACCGCCGCGACGGCCACGGCCAGTGACGAGCTGCCGGCCATCGCCAGCGTCCGCCCGCTGGGCAGGCGCGATCCGCGACCGACGCGGAACGGCGTCTCGATGAGCCACGTGCTCAAGGCGGCCACCAGGATCGACACGAGCGCCAGGGCGATGCGGATCCGGACGCCGCCGTGGCCGATGAGCAGCGGCCCGAGGATCAGGATCGGCCAGTGCCAGAGGTAGAGCGAATACGAGATGCGCCCGAACCAGCGGGGCACCGGCGTCGCCAGCGCCCGTCCGACTGGGCCGCGGTGGCGTTCACCGCCGACGATCACGAGCGCCGCGCCCGCGGCCGGCAGGAGCGCCGCAACCCCGGGGAACGGGGTGGCCGGCTTGATCAGCAGCACCCCTGCGACGATCAGCGCCAGGCCCAGCGCGCTTACCGCCGACGCGACGAGCGACGGCCAGCGGGCCGGGATGGCCAGCACCCCCAGGGCGGCCAGCGCGCCGAGGGCGAGCTGCCAGGCGCGGGTCGGCAGCGAGTAGAAGGCCCACGGCGCGTCCACCCCGGTGATCCACAGCGACAGCGCGAACGAGGCGACGGCCACGGCCAGCGCCACCGCCCATAACCGGCGCAGTGACCAAACCCGCGCCACCATCAGCAGGAGGAGTGGCCAGAAGAGGTAGAACTGCTCCTCCACGCCCAACGACCAGTAGTGGAGCAGCGGCGATGGCGCGCTCTGCGCCGCGAAGTAATCGGTGGCCACCAGCGCGAAGCGGTAGTTCGACACGTAGAGCGCCGCCGCCGCGCCGTCGCGGGCGACGTCCGGGAAGTCGATCGTGGGCAGCAGGAACCACGAGGCCAGCAGGGTCACGGCGATCACGACCAGGGCGGCCGGCAGCAGGCGACGGGCGCGTCGCGCGTAGAAGCGCCGCAGATCGATCCGGCCCGCGCTCCGGAGCTCGCGCACCAGCAGCCCGGTGATCAGGTAGCCGGAGATCACGAAGAAGACATCGACGCCGATGAACCCGCCCTGCAGCAGCGGGATCCGCGCGTGGAAGGCCAGCACCGCCAGGACGGCGACCGCCCGCAGGCCCTCGATGTCGGGCCGGAAGTGATCGCCGCCGACGCTCGACACGGCGGCGTCCCAGGCGGACGCTTCGGCCGGCCGGACGCGTGGCTCGCTCACTGCCACCGCGCGCGGAGCATCCACCAGAAGAAGCGAGGGTCGTCCCAGAGGTAGCGGCGCGCCAGCCGGCGCGGGTCGTGGGCGAGCCGATACGCCCACTCCAACCCGACGCGCGTCATCCAGGCCGGTGCCGCCGGCTGCATCCCGCCCAGGACGTCGATCGCCTGGCCGATGCCGACCATCACGGTGCGCGGCAGCTCCTCAGCGTGGCGCGCCATCCAGCGATCCTGCTTCGGCGAGCCGAGGCCCACGAACAGGACCTGCGGGTCGGCCTCCACCAGCAGGCGCACCGCCGCCTGGTCGGCCTCGCCACCGACCTCGAAGCCCATTGGCGGGGAGGTCGCGGCGCGAACGTCGCCGCCCAGCTGTCGCAGCCGCTGGGCCGCCCGCTCCGTGGCGCCCGGCAGGCCGCCCATCAGCGCCAGCCGCAGGCGATCGGGGTGGCGAGCCAGGGCGGCGGGCAGCAGCCGGCCGGTGATGCTGCCGTGCAGCGGTGTTCCCGCCAGCCGCGAGCCATAGACCACGCCCATCCCGTCGGCCACCCGCAGGCGCGCGCCCTCGAGGAGGGCACGGAACGCCGGATCGCGGCGCGCACGGACCAGGTAGTCGACGTTGGTCGTGACCACGTACCCGCCGCTGCCCTCACGCGCCCAGCGCGCGATCGCGTCCACCGCTTCGGCGAAGCCGATGTCGTCCACGGCCACGCCGGCGATGACGACGGTCGGATGACGCGTGGCCGCCTCGGGGGTGGCAGGAATGTTGCTCTCCAAGGGCTGCTAGCCTAGCGTGCGCGAACGTCGCCGCGCCCATCACCCCGGGGGGTGGAGGCCCAACTCCCGCTCGTGCTCCCAACCTTCCTGATCGGTGGTGCGCCCAAGGCGGGCACCACCGCCCTCTGGGCGCTGCTCGATGCCCATCCGCAGGTCTTCATGACGCGGATGAAGGAGCCGCGCTTCCTGACCCGGCACCTGAACGAGCCCGCGCCGGGCGTGCACATGATCGGCCCGGATCGGTCAGTCAACTTCGAGCGCGGCCTGGCCTGGTACGAGTCGCTCTTCGCCGGCAGCGAGGGCGCCGTCGCGCGGGGCGAGGCGAGCCCGCAGTACATCGGTGCCCAGGACGGCCCCGAGATCATGGAGCGCTGCGTCCCGGGGCTCAAGATCGTGTTCGCCCTGCGGCAGCCGGTCGATCGCGCGTACTCGCAGTACTGGCAGCACTGGAAGAAGGGCTGGCGCATGGCGCCCTTCGAGCGGCTGCTGGACGACGAGCCGAGCCTGCGCTACCTCGAGTACATGAGCCGATACGCCCAGCACGTCGAGCGCTACCGCCAGGCCCTCGGCCCGGAGCGCGTCCACCTCATCCTGTTCGATGACCTGCTCGCCGAGCCGGAGCGCGTCTACGCCGAGCTGTGCCGCTTCATCGGCGTCGACGACACCTTCCAGCCGGCCAGCTTCGACGACTCGTACAACGAGTTCACGGCGCCCCGGCTGCGCTGGCTGCAACGGACCCTGATGGTCACCCATTTCCGGCACTTCGGACGCGTCGTGCCCAGGGCCCTGCGGCCTCGGCTGCGCCGACTCCGGCACGCGGTGGAGGGCATCAATCGCAGCGCCAGCCACTATGTCCCGCTCGACCCCGGCCTTCGCGCCCGTCTGACCGAGCGGTTCGAGGAGGACATCGCCTACGTGGAGCGGCTGACGCGGCCGCTGCCCGAGTGGCGCGGCACGCGGTAGCTCAGGCGGTTCGGCTCCACGCGGCCAGGTCGCGGCCGATCAGCTCGCCCAGTGCCGCCACCTCCGGTTCGAGCTCGGCCGTCAGGCGGCGGCGGAGCTCGGGATCCATCGGCCGCCGCGCCTCCGGGACGCTGTTGGCGCTGACCAGGGTGTCGCGCAGGCGGTGGACCAGCGGGAAGCGGCGGAGGAGCGGCACCACGCGCCGCAACGGGCCGGGCGGCCGGAAGATCAGCCGCTGCAGGACGCCAGAGCGAGCCCGGCGGTTCGGGTTGCGGATCTCGAGGTCGACTGCCACCTCCGGATCCACGCCCAGGAAGGCGAACGTGTCGCGCACCACGCCGGCCGCGTCTGCCACGAGATCATCGTGGACGATGACGTGGACCCGCTCGCGGCCGAAGACCTCGAGATAGCGCTGCAGCTGCTCGGCGAAGCGGACGCTGTGCCGGTAGAAGAGGGCCTCGCGGCGCAGGGCCCCGGGCGGGATGCGGCGCCCGGCCCGCCGATCGGCTTCCGCGGCGAGCGCCTCGCCGAAGTCGGCCAGGTTCTCCCGCTGGTTGAAGAGCAGCTGGCTGTGCTGGGCGTACATCACGTCGACCGGGTTCCGCAGCATGACGATCGCCTGGGCCCCCGGTGAGAAGGCCTCGATCTCGCGCGCGGCGCTGGCCGAGTAGAGGTACCACGGTGACGCCTCGCCCACGCGCTGGCCGGGACGGGCATCGGCGAAGAGGCGGAGGTACTCGTCCGCGCTCATGCGCCGATAACGGGCATCCAGGTCCGCCCCGAAGTACATCGGCTCCTTGTGGAACGGCATGAACACATGGGGATGCTGTCGCAGGTACTCGTACAGCGACGTGGTGCCGGCCTTGAAGGCGCCGACGATGAAGAAGTCGGGTCGCGTCATGCCGCGCCGACGCCCGAGCCGTCCAGCCAGCCGGACAGGTCGCGGCCGATGAGCTGCCCCAGCTCGGTGATCTGCGGCGCGAGCTCGTCCAGCAGGCGCTGGCGCAGCTCCGGATCCATGGGTGCCCGGCGCGCGGCGGAGCTGTTCAGGCGCAGCACCCGCTCGCGCACCGCATGGGCCAGCGGGAAGCGACGGATGACCGGCACCAGCCGGAGCAGCGGCCCGGGCGGCTGGTAGACGAGCCGTTGCAGCGCCCGGAAGCGGACGCGCTTGTTCGGGTTGCTGACCGCGAAGTCCGGCGCGAAGGTCGGGTCCACACCAAGGAACTCGAGCACGCTGCGGTAGGTCCCAGGGGTGTCGGCCACGAAGTCGTCGAAGACGATCACGTGCACCCGCTCGGGGCCGAAGGCGTCGAGGTAGCGGCGCAGCTGCTCGGCGAAGCGGACGCTCTCGCGGTAATACAGGTTCTCGACGCGCAGCGGCCCTGCCGGGATCCGCCGTCCGGCACGCCGCTCCGGCTCAGCCGCCAGGGCTGCCCCGAAATCGGCGATGTCCTCCTCCACGTTGAACAGCAGCTGGCTGTGCTGGGCGTACATCACGTCGACCGGGTTGCGCAGCATCACGATGATCTGCGCCCCCGGCGCAGCCGCCTTGATCTCCTCTGCCGCCGAGCGCGAGTAGAGGTACCAGGCCGATGCCTCCCCGATCCGCTGGCCGGGCTGCGCATCGGCGAACAGGGCCTCGTACTGCTGCCGCGTCATCCGCCCGTAGCGCCGGGTCAGGTCGTCGCCGAAGAACAGCGGCTCCTTGTGGAAGGGCATGAAGATCTGCGGGTGCGGTCGCAGGTAGTCGTACAGCGCGGTGGTGCCACACTTGAAGGCACCGACGATGTAGAAGTCCGGAATCGGCATGGATGTCCTGCGAAGGTGGCCGAGCGTAGCCGCCCGCCCTGCTAGCCTACCGTGAGCGCGAACTCGGCGGCTCCAGCCACCGGCGGCGCCGGTGGAGGACCTTTGAGGAGACGGCTGCTTGACTGAGCCCTGGACGCCTGCCGATCACAGCACCGGGCAGCAGGGCCTCCGCCGCCAGGTCGCGCGCGGCCTGACCTGGACCTTCGTGCATACCTGGGGCGGGCAGCTTCTCAGCCTGGTCGTGTTCCTGGTGCTCGCCAGGCTGCTGACGCCCGGCGAGTTCGGCCTGGTCGCCTACGCGGCGCTGTTCGTCGGCCTGGCGCAGATCGTCATCGACCAGGGCTTCGGTGACGCGCTCATCCAGCGGCCGAGCGTGACGCGCAGCCAGATCGACACCGCCTTCTGGGTTGCCGTCGCCACGGGCGCAGTCCTCACCGTCATCGGCATTGTCTTCGCCGGCCCGCTGGCGGCGTTGCTGACCGTGAAGGAACCAGCGAGCGCGCCCCGGCTGACGCCGATCATCCAGGCCCTCTCGCTGCTCTTCATCATCTCGTCGTTCAGCAGCACCCAGCAGGCCCTGCTGCGCCGCGAGCTCGCCTTCCGCAGCCTGGCGACGCGGGGCCTCCTCTCGCTGGCCGGCGGTGGCGCGGTCGGGATCGTGCTCGCCTTCCTGAACTTCGGGCCCTGGGCACTGGTGGCGCAGCAGCTGGCGGCGGCGGCGATCTCGGTGGTGACGCTGTGGACGATCAGTCCGTGGCGGCCCGGCCTGCAGCTGTCGCGGCGTGACTTCGGTGAGCTGTTCAACTTCGGCATCAAGATCGTCGGGACCGATTTCCTGGGGTTCCTGAGCCGGAACAGCGACAACTTCCTGGTCGGCATCTTCCTCGGCGAGGTCGCGCTGGGCCTCTACGCGGTGGCCTATCGGATCCTGGACACCACGGAGAAGGTGCTGGTCAGCGTCTCGCGACGCCTGGCGTTTCCGGCACTGGCCAAGCTCCAGCGCGAGCCGGAGCGGATGGCGAAGGCCTATCTGACGCTCACCCGCATCGGTGGCTCGGCCATCTTGCCAGGCTATGTGGGCCTGGCCCTGGTCGCCCCCGAGCTGACGGTCGTCATGTTCGGGCCGCAGTGGGCCAAGGCCGGGCTGGTCTCATCGGTGCTGTTCCTCATCGGCCCGGTGGTGGCCATGCAGGCCTTCTCCGGGTCGCTTTTCACCGCGGCCGGCCACCCGTCCGTCGTCTTTCGCTTCCGGTTCCTGGTGACGGTGACGAACATCATCGGCTTCATCCTGGCGGTGCAGGTGGGGAAGGACATCCTGTGGGTCGCCTTCGCCTTCGCGCTGCGCGGCTACCTGCTGCTGCCGCTCAACCTGTCGTGGCAGCGCAAGTACGGCGGCGTGGCGACCAGCGAGTATCTCGCCCAGTTCCGCGGCAGTGGCATCGGCACCTTGCTGATGATTGCCATGGTGCTGCTGGTGAAGTTCGGGGTCGGACCCCACGTCGGGACGACGCTGCTCCTGCTGCTGGAGGTCGTCGCCGGCGCCGCCACCTTCGTCGTGGCGCTGTGGATCTTCGATCGACGGCTGCTGCTGGAGATGTGGCGCATCACGCGGCAGAGCATCCCCGGCCTCGGCCGCCTGTCGCGGAGCGTCAGCGGCCGGATGAACCGCAGCGCCGACGCCGACCTGGCGGACGCCACCTCCGAGACCAAGGCCGAGCCGCTCAGCCCTTCGGTGCGGGGCGAGAAGTGACCATGCCTCGCGACGATTCGGAGACGGCCGTGCCGGGCTCGCCGGCAGAGCAGCCGCCGCAGCTCGGCAAGGCGATGTGGGGCCTGACCGGCGCGCGGCCCGGCTTGCGGATGGCCGCCAAGTTCGCCCGGCGCAACGCCATGT
>DASSNX010000105.1:0-11613 GCA_035701185.1 Candidatus Limnocylindria bacterium | reverse complement strand
CCGAGTTCCAGTTCCGCGAGGACTACAGCTGGATCCCGGCCTTCGGCATGGGCTACCGCATGGGCGTCGACGGCCTGTCGGTGGTGCTGGTGGTGCTGACCACGGTCCTGAGCGTGGTCGCCATCCTGTACTCCTGGGACCCGATCCAGACGCGGGTCAAGGAGTACTACGCCACCATGCTGCTGCTGATGGTCGGCATGCTGGGCGTCTTCGTCAGCCTGGACCTGTTCCTGTTCTACGTCTTCTGGGAGCTCAGCCTCATCCCGATGTACCTGGTCATCGGCATCTGGGGCGGTCCGCGGCGGATCTACGCCACCGTCAAGTTCGTGATCTACACGCTGGTCGGCTCGCTGCTGATGCTGGTCGCCATCCTGGCGGTGGCCATCGCGCACGCGTCGGCCGGCAACGACTTCACCTTCGCCTACGAGCAGCTCCGAGGCTTCCCGTTCACCGATGGGCTGCAGGCCCTGGCGTTCGTCGCCTTCTTCCTGGCCTTCGCCATCAAGGTGCCGATGTGGCCGCTGCACACCTGGCTGCCCGACGCGCACGTCGAGGCACCCACCGCCGGTTCCATCATCCTGGCCGGCGTACTCCTGAAGCTGGGCGGCTACGGCTTCCTGCGGTTCAGCGTTCCCCTCTTGCCGGACGCCTCCCGCGAGTTCGCGCCGATCATCATCGG
Source organism: Candidatus Limnocylindria bacterium (assembly GCA_035701185.1). GTDB lineage: Bacteria > Chloroflexota > Limnocylindria > QHBO01 > QHBO01 > DASSCW01. The sequence continues at coordinate 10,934 of DASSNX010000105.1, read as the reverse complement.
CCTGGCGGTCGTGGCGATCCTGTACGGGGCGCTGGTCAGCATGGTGCAGCCGGACCTCAAGAAGCTGATCGCCTATTCCAGCGTCAGCCACATGGGCTTCGTGATGCTGGGGATCTTCGTCTTCAACCAGCAGGGCCTGCAGGGCGCGGTGTTCCAGATGATCAGCCACGGCGTCACCACCGGCGCGCTGTTCCTGCTGGTGGGCGTCATCTACGAGCGCACCCACGACCGGCTGATCGCCCACATGGGCGGGCTCAATGCCCGCCTGCCGCGCTACGCGGCGATGTTCGGGCTGTTCACGTTCGCCAGCATCGGCCTGCCGGGGCTGTCCGGCTTCATCGGCGAGTTCCTGGTGGTGCTGGGCGCGTTCCGCTTCAACGGCTGGGTGGCCGGCGCCACGATGCTGGTCGTCATCTTCAGCGCGGTTTACATGCTGTGGATGTTCCAGCGCGTCTTCTTCACCGTCCCGTCGGGCTGGATGCGGCGCTGGTGGCCATCCCTCTCCGACATGAGCCGCACCGAGTGGCTCTCCCTGGCCCCCCTGCTGTTCCTGGTCGTGGCGCTCGGTGTCTTCCCGGGACCGGTGCTGCACCTGACCCAGGCGCCGGTGGACACCATCATCCAGGCGGTGAGCGGCTCACAGGGCCTGGCCCTGCTGCCATGGTGAGCCGCGCATGACGCCCATGGACGACGCGCTGAACGACCTGTTCACGCTGCTGCCGGAGCTGATCCTGGTGGCCACCGTGCTGGCGGTGATCGCCACCGACCTGTTCATTCCGCGCGACCTGAAGTGGATCCTCACGCCGCTGACGCTGATCGGGCTGGCGCTGGCGGCCATCGGCCTGGTCGAGACCTGGGGCATCAACTCGCGCGTCTTCGGCGGCTTCTACGTGGTCGACGACCTGGCAATCTTCTTCAAGGCGGCGACGCTGATGATCGGCATCCTGTCGGCCCTCTTCGCGCCGTCGTATCTCGTCCGCCGCGGCATGCCGCTGGGCGAGTTCAACGCCATCCTGCTGTTCAGCCTGCTGGGCATGTTCACGCTCGCCTCGAGCAGCGACCTGATCACGCTGTTCCTGGGGCTGGAGCTGATGGTGATGCCGGCCTACCTGCTGACCGGCTTCGACAAGACGGACCGCTACAGCAACGAGGGCGGGCTGAAGTACTTCCTGCTCGGTTCGTTCGCTTCCGCCATCCTCCTGTTCGGGATCAGCTGGACCTACGGGCTGACCGGCACGACCCACATCGCCGATATCGGCCCCAAGCTGGCCGCGTCGGGAGCCGCCGGACCTGCCTCGCTGGTGGCCATCGGCATGCTGACCGTGGGCGCCACCTTCAAGGCGGCCGCCGTGCCGTTCCACTACTGGACGCCGGATGCCTACCAGGGCGCCCCGACCCCGATCACCGGCTTCCTCTCGGTCGGCCCGAAGCTGGGCGCCTTCGCACTGCTGGTCCGGCTGTTCGCGGAAGGCCTTGGGCCGATGCGGGCTGACTGGCTGTCGATCATGGCCATCCTGGCGGTGCTGACCATGACGGTGGGCAACGTGGTGGCGCTGACCCAGACCAACGTGAAGCGGATGCTCGCCTACTCCAGCATCGCGCACTCCGGCTACATCCTGGCCGGCCTGGCCGCGTTCGCCGCCGCCACGAGCGCCGCCGTGCAGCGCCAGGCGATCGAGTCCATCCTGTTCTACGTCCTGGGCTACGGGGTCATGAACCTGGCCGCCTTCGCGGTCGTCGGCATGCTCCAGCGCGACCCGGGCCGCTATGGCGGGCTGAACAGCTTCGCCGGCCTGGCGGGACGTGCCCCGGCCCTGGCGGCGTCGATGGCCATCCTCCTCTTCAGCCTGACCGGGATTCCGCCCACGGTCGGCTTCTTCGCCAAGCTCTATGTGCTGCTGGCCTCGGTGGATGCCGGGCTCGGCTGGCTGGCCGTGGTCATCGCCCTGAATGCCGCGCTGGCCGCGTTCTACTACCTGCGCGTCATCGTCTACATGTACATGCGCGACCCTGAGGCCGATCCCGCCCCGGTCGACCGGCACCCGTTCACCACCGCCGCGCTGGCGGTGTCGGTGATCGGAGTGGTGGTGCTGGGCGTCTTCCCGGAGCCGATCCTCAACCTCCTTCGGGACTCCGCCGGCATCCTCTTCTAGGCCGATGGTGCTGCAGCGGCGTGGGGAGCGTCTGCTGGCAGGGGCGGCTCAGCGGCTGCTCGGCGAGCGACGGCTGCTGATCGCCACCAACCGCGGTCCGGTCACCTTCGCCGTCGGGCCGGATGGCGCGCTGAAGCCGCGCCGTGGCAGCGGTGGCCTGGTCACCGCCCTGTCGCAGGCCGGCCGCCACGTGCCGGTGACGTGGATCGCGGCGCCGCTGTCCGAGGGCGACCGGGTGGGGATCGCCGAGCCGGCGCTCATCGACCGCGCCATCGCCGGCGAGATGCGGCTGCGCTTCGTGCCGCTGGAGCGGGCGCAGTACGAGGCCGCCTACAACGTCATCGCCAACCCGCTGCTCTGGTTCCTGCAGCACCAGATGTACGAGCTCCCCACCCGGCCGATGATCGACGCCGGCACGCTGCGCGCCTGGCATAACGGCTACGTGCCGGTGAACGAGGCCTTCGCCCGGGCGGTGCTGCGCCAGGCCACCGACGACACCGAGCCGCGGATCATGCTCCACGACTACCACCTCTACCTGGCGCCGGCGATGATCCGCGCTCGCCGGCCGGAGGCGCTGATCAGCCACTTCACCCACATCCCGTGGCCGCCCTCGTCGCTGTGGCAGACGATCTCGCCGGCCATCCGCACGGCCATCGTGGCGGGGCTCACCGGCGCTGACGTGGTCGGCTTCCAGACGGAGCGCTACGCGCACAACTTCCTGCGGGCGGTGGAGTCGTTTCTGCCGGGGGCGCGGGTCGACCACCGCACGCGGCGGGTTGTGCTGGAGAGCGGCCACGTGGCGCATGTGCGCGACTACCCGATCAGCATCGACGTCCACGCCACGCGCCAGGTGGCCTCATCCGTCCGCGCCCGGCGCTACGCCGAGCGGCTGCTGACCGGCGCGCGCGGGCAGGTCATCGTCCGCGTCGACCGGCTGGAGCCGTCGAAGAACATCCTGCGCGGCTTCGCCGCCTTCGAGTCGCTGCTGCAGCGCAACCCGAAGCTGCGCGGCCAGGTCACGTTCCTGGCCTTCCTGGTCCCGTCACGCACCGGCCTGCGCGAGTACGGCGACTACGGCCGCAAGGTGCAGGCGGCCGTCGACCGCATCAACGCCCGGTTCGGCCGGGCGGGCTATCGGCCGATCCAGCTCTTCTACGAGAACAACTACGCCCAGGCCATTGCCGGCCTGACCATCGCCGATGTCGTGCTGGTCAACCCGCTGGTCGACGGCATGAACCTGGTGGCCAAGGAGGCGGCCGTGGTCAGCGGCCGCGAGGCGGCCCTGGTCCTGTCCGAGACCGCCGGCGCCTACGATCAGATGGCGGATGGCGTCCTGCCGGTGGCGCCGGCCGACGTGGCCGGCACCGCCGAGGCCCTGGCGGTCGCGCTGCGCATGTCCGCCGGCGAGCGCCGCGAGCGCCACGCCCTGCTGCGGCGCAACGTGGAGCGCGAGGACATCGGCTGGTGGCTGCGGCGGCAGATGGAGGACCTGGCCCGCATCCAGGCCCGCCGCGGCACCGCTGGCCGGGCGAAGCCCGTCAGGCAGCGTCAGCGGCCAGCCAGCTGAGCAGCTCCGCGGCCGCTGCTGGGTCCGGCAGGACCAGGTCGGCCGCCGCGGTGATCGCTGGCGGCACTTCCCCGGCGCCGGCGACCGCGAAGACCGCGGAGTGCAGCCGGCCGGCGGCCCGCGCCTCGGTCGCGACCCGGAACATGTCCAGGTCGGTGACGTCGTCGCCCAGCACCACCACGCCGCGGAGCCCATAGCGGGCGATCACTGCTGCCAGCGCGGTGCCCTTGTCCCCCGCGGACGCCGGCCGAATCTCCAGCGACTTGCGGCCGGGACGGACCACCAGCCGATCATCGGCAAGGTCACGCAGGGCGGCCTGCAGCCGAGCCCGCGTCGCCTCCGGGTCCGGGGCGTTGCGAAAGTGCAGGGTCGCCGACAGCTGCTTGTTCTCGACCCAGACGTCGGTCCCCAGCTCGAGCCCGGCCACCACGCCGTGCACGGCGTGCGGGGCCCAGGCCAGATCGTCGCGGGGGGCGGGCTCGGCGGCACCGGGATCGAGCCACTCGACGCCGTGGTTGCCGATCACCAGCAGGTCATCAGCGCCCAGCATGCGGCGCGCATCGTGCGCGGCCCGCCCGGTGACCACCCCCGCCACGGCGAGGCGTGAGGCGAGCGCACGCAGCGCCTCCACCGCGGCCGGGAGCGGCCGGGCGGCGTACGGGTCCGAGACGATGGGCGCCAGCGTCCCGTCCAGGTCGGACAGGACACCCGCCGGCGCATGGCCCAGCGCCTCGCGCGCCAGCGTGGCTGCCCGCTCGAGCAGGTGCCGGAACGCATCGGTCATGCGGCGTCTAGACTCGCCCGCGTCATGCGTCGATCGCTGTCAGGCATGCTGCTGCCGCTCCTGCTGGCGCTGGCCGGGGTGGTGCTGATTATCGTTGGCCAGCTGAACCTGGACCGCCCACCGGCGTCCAGCCTGCCGCCGATCCCCGACCCGACGGACAGCCCGGTGGCGATCGCCACGCCATCGGCCTCCGCCGAAGCGAGTCCCGGCAAGACGGCCAAGCCGACGCCGGAGCCGACGCCGATTCCGAAGGACTGGGTGGCGGTGCAGATCCAGATCGAATCGGTGGGCATCAACATCCCGGTCCACAAGTGCACGAACCCGGCCTGCGATTCCTTCCCGGAGGACAGCGGCGCCTTCATCCTGCGCGAGTCCTCCCAGCCGGGCCGCGGCACGAACGCCTACCTCTTCGCCCACGCCCTGAACACGCTGTTCAAGCCGTTGTGGAACATCCAGCTCGGCGCGCGGATCAAGATCCTGATGTCCGATGGCGCCGTCCTGCGCTACGTCGTCACCGAGATCCACCCCAACGTCGCCTGCCCGGATGCCAATCCGCCGAACCCGGAGCTGAACCCGGACCGCCTGGGCGTGCAGCTGCCGCTGGCCCTGCAGATCGCCCATGACTGCTCGGAGGGTGTGGTCTGGACCCAGCCGACCGACCACGAGCGCCTGACCCTGCAGACCAGCCAGGGCTACAACCGCAACTGGGGCGAGCTGGTCGTGGTGGCCGACCCGCTCTGACTTCCTTCCCGGGCGCTTGCTCGTTCCCAGCCGGCGGTCCTAACGACGACGGACCGCTGCTTCCCCCCTCACCCGGCCCGCCCGCTGGGAATCGGAGGCTCGACGGGCGCATTTCCACCGCTCCTCCGCCGATAGGAACGCGGGCTGCAACGCTATGGCCGCGAACCCCGCCGGCCCGGGACCAGCGCGGCAGGAATGAAGGTCACGAGCGCCACGCCCAGCGCAATGGCCAGCACCAGCCGCAGCACGTCGGCCGCCTCGCCACGCGACCAGTTCTCGAGCAGGTTGACCAGCTGCAGGCTGCTGCGGGGATCGACGCCCACGAACTCGGGATGGCCCAGCGAGACGACCAGGGCGTCGCGCCGCGGCGGATCGTTGATCAGGGCGGTCAGGTCGTTGATCCGGTTCTGGCCGATCGAGGTCAGCAGCGCCAGCCCCACGCTCATTCCCAGCGTGCGCGTGATCTGGAGCATCGCGCTCGCCACGCCATAAGCCGATGCTCCCGCCGACTCGACCGCCGCCGTCGCGCGGGGCGAGACAGTCAGCCCGAACCCCGCCCCGAAGATGCCCAGATCGCGCATCAGCGTTCCCAGCGCCGTGGTCGTTCCCCAGGAGGTCGCCAGCCACAGGCCGATGGCACTCACGCCAACGCCGAGCAGCGCGGTCACCCGCTCGCCGGCCAGTGCGCTGACGAGCCCACCGACCACCGCGCCACCCGCGATCGCGGCGGTCAGCGCGGTGAGGGCGAGGGCGGACTCATCGGCTCCCGCGTTGAGCACCCGGTTGACGAAGACCGGCCCGCCGATGATGGCCGTGGCCAGCGTGTAGCCGGTCAGCAGGCTGACCGCATTGGCGGCGCTGAACGGCCGGTCCGCGAAGAGCCGGGGGTCGATGAGCGGGGCGCGTCGGCGCAGCTCCAGCACCACGAATCCGGCGAGCGCCAGCACGAAGGCCGCGAAGCCGCCCAGGATCAGCGGGTCGGTCCAGCCGCGGTCGCCGGCCAGCGTCAACGCCCCGACCCCGGAGAGCAGCGCCACGCTGATCAGCAGCGCCCCCAGCAGGTCCAGGCCGCCGCGGGCGCGCGGCGTCTCCACCCCGCCGGCCACCACGTAGATCAGCAGCAGGGTGATGACGCCGGCCGGCACGTTCAAGAAGAAGATCCACTGCCAGGCCGCCAGGTCCACGCCGGGCAGCGGCACGCTGACGTTCAGCAGCACCCAGGCGCCGTAGGCGGGCCCCACGGCCATGCCCACGAACGTGGCCGCACCCTCCACGCCGAGCGCCGCCGCCCGGCTGCGGCCCGCGAAGAGGTGGCTGGCCAGCGCCATCGACAGCGGGACGAGTGCGCCGCCGCCGAAGCCCTGCACCACCCGCATGCTGATGAGCCAGGCCAGCCCGCTCTCCTCGCCGGCCAGGCGGCTGAGGCCGGCGCCCAGACTGCCGGCGCAGAAGAGCACCAGCGCCGCCACGTAGAGGCGCCGTGCGCCCCACAGGTCCGCGGCGCGGCCGGCCAACGGCATGGCGACCAGGTAGGCCAGCAGGTAGCCGTTGACGATCCACGAGGCGCGCGCCAGGTCCGCCCAGCCGCCGAAGTCGGCCACGATCGAGGGCAGCGCGATGGCCACGACCATCAGCTCGGCGCCGCCCAGGAAGACGCCCAGCGACGCGACCACCAGGACCGCCCAGGCGGCGGCGGGATGCATCCGCACGGAGGGCTGCACGGCAGTCGTGGTCACAGGTCCGCTCTGCCCATCACGGCCGATGCCAGGAGCAGCAGCACGGCGCTGGCGGCCAGCGCCGCGCCGCCGGCGCGGACCGAATCGGTGATCGGCCGCGCCGCATCAACGAGGTCGCCCAGGATGGCGAACGGCGCGCCGGGCGCCGGCGGGGTGACGAGGGCGGGCAGGCCGATGGTCACCGCGGGGACCAGCAGCGCGGCGGTCAGCGCGCCGCCCAGGAGCATGGCCGGCAGCGTGCCCAGCAGCGAGCCGAGCAGCAGGCCCATTGCCAGCGCCGCCAGGCCCACGCCCCAGGCGGCGGCAACCGTCACCCCGAACGCGACCGGGTCCACGATCTCGGCCAGCGGCCCCAGGCTGAGCCAGGCCAGCACGGCCGCGGGGCCGATGCCGAGCAGCAGCACCACCGCGAACGCGGCGAACCAGCCAGCCACGATCGTGCCCCGTGGCACCGCCCGGCTGACCAGCCACCCGGCGGTCCCGCGCTGCCGCTCCGCCGAGATGGTGCCGGCTGCCACGCCGGCGGCCAGGGCCAGGCCCGCGGCGAGGCCGATGGCGAAGGGCTGGATGCGGCCCGTCGCGCCCGCCAGCGGATCGCCGCCCGGCACCGGGACGATGGCGGCCGGCAACGCGGCGAGGAGCAGCAGGCCCATCACGAACAGCAGCCGGAAGCTGATCCACAGCTCCCGGAGCGCCAGCCCCGCGACGGCCAGGAAGCGGCTCACGCGCTGGCCGCGATGGGCGGCGCCGCCTGCCGCTGCGCCAGGTCCCGGATGCCCTGCATCGACAGCGTCAGCCCATGGGCGGCGAGCTCGCCCGCCCGGGCCTGCAGCGCGACCCGGCCGCCGCGGATGAGCACCACCCGGTCGACGAGGCCCTCCTCGCTGGCCGGGTAGCGGCTGACCAGCAGGACCGTTCGTCGCTCACCGGGGATCTCGAGCAGGCGGCGGCGCTCGGTGGCGCCGACCGCGCGCAGCGGCTCGTCCAGCAGCAGCACCTCCGGATCGCCGAGCATCGCCGCCGCCAGCCCAACCCGCTGGGCGAGTGCCGGTCCGCCGCGCGACGCCGGGCGGTTCATCTCCCCGGCCAGCCCGTACTGCTCGACCGCCGCGTCGATCCGGCGCCGCCGCTCTGCAGGCTCGTAGCCGGCCAGGCGGCCGGCGAGCTCCAGGACCTCGCGGGGCGATAGCCAGCCGTAGAAGCCGCCGTCGGGCGGCAGGTAGGCGATCCGGCGTCGCCACCCGCCCGTCGAGTCGTCGTCGCGCGCCAGCCCGGCGACCTCGAAGCGGCCGCGCCGGGCTCGGACGAGCCCCGCCAGGATGCCGAGCAGCAGCGAATCAGCGCCGGGAGGATCCGAGACGAGCAGCACCCGCGCGCCGACCGGGATCCGCAGGTCCAGGCCGGCCAGCAGCTTGCGACGGCGAACGGAGCGGTGCAGGCCGGCCACCACCACGGCGGCGGGGCGCAGCAGCCGGACCGACCTCGACGCCCACAGCGCGTCGGGCGTGGAGCTGGTCAGGGAGCACCTCCTCGGGTGGCAGCGGTGCCGGCGCGGCCGAGTCTACCACCCGCCTTGACGCGTCCCGGGAGCGCGGCATATCATAAGCACCTGCTTATATCAATCCGCATTTGATAAAGAACGCCTACGACATGACGCTACCCACCCGGACCGGCGGCGCGCGCGCCGAGCGCGACCTGCGCGACCTGCGCATCTTCTACAAGGCCCTCGGCGACGAGACACGGCTACGGATCATCGGCCTCCTGGCGGAGGGCGGCCCGATGCCGGTGCATGCCCTGTCCGCGGGCGTCGGCCTCTCGCAGCCGCTCATCAGCTGGCACCTCCGCATCCTGCGGCTGGCCCGCCTGATCGACACCCAGCGCCAGGGACGGGCGGTCATCTGCCGCCTCCGCCTGGCCGCCTTCGAGGAGCTGCACGAGGCCGAGGCGCGCCTGATCGGCGGCACGGCCGGCGTGCGCAGCGCCGGCCCGGCGGCCGCCGGCCATGGCGAGGTGCCGGATGTCGGCTAGCCAGTCACGCGCCCACGACCTGCGGCGAGGCGACTCGCTGCTGTCGGCGCGCGCCAAGGAGGCGGGACGAGCGCTGTTGGCGCCCATCGTCCGCCTGGCGATGGCGCTGCACCTGACCCCGAACACGATCACCGTCATCGGCTTCGTGATCGTGGCCGGTGCCGCGGTGCTGGTGGGCACGGGGAACCTGCTGGCCGGCGCCGTGATCCTGACCGCCGGATCGCTGCTGGACGCCGTCGACGGCGCGCTGGCGCGCGCGACCGGGGCCGGCACGACCTTCGGCGGCTTCCTGGACTCGACCCTCGACCGCGCCGCCGAGGCGGTGCTGTACGGCGGGATCGTGGCCTACTTCCTGGGGAGCAGCAGCGCTCCCACCGGCCCCGTGCTGCTGGCGCTCGTGGCGCTGGGCGGCTCCTTCATGGTGAGCTACACCCGGGCGCGGGCGGAGGGCATCGGCCTCACCGCCGCCGTCGGGCTCGCACCGCGGATGGAGCGCCTGGTGCTGACCTTCGCGGGCATCGGCCTTGCGGGACTCGGATTCGGCATCGCACTCATCGTGGCGCTGGGGATCGTGGCGGTCCTCTCGGTCGCGACCACTGTCCAGCGCATCTGGCATGTCCATCGGCTCAGCTCGGCAGGTCCGGCTGTGGCAACCAACCAATCGACAAGGGAGAAGTGAGCAGGGTGGCTGACACCAACGGCAAGAGCGCAACCAACGGCAAGCACAGCACGGACGGCAAGATCCGGGTCGCGATCGTGGGGGTGGGCAACTGCGCCTCGAGCCTGGTCCAGGGCCGGTACTACTACGCCGATGCCAAGGAGACCGACTTCGTCCCCGGCCTGATGCACGTCAACCTGGGCGGCTACCACATCAACGACATCGAGTTCGTGGCCGCCTTCGACGTGGACAAGGAGAAGGTCGGCAAGGACCTGTCGCAGGCCATCTTCTCCGGGCAGAACAACACCTACAAGTTCGCGGACGTGCCGAACACCGGCGTCACCGTCGAGCGCGGCATGACCCACGACGGCCTGGGCAAGTACCTCAGCGAGATCATCGAGAAGGCTCCGGGCCCGACGGCCGACGTGGTCGGCATCCTGAAGGAGCGCAAGGTCGACGTCATGGTCTCCTACCTGCCGGTGGGCAGCGAAGAGGCGACGAAGTGGTACGTCGAGCAGGCGCTGCAGGCGGGCGTGGCCTTCGTCAACGCCATTCCGGTCTTCATCGGCCGCGAGCCGTACTGGCAGAAGCGCTTCGCGGAGAAGGGCCTGCCGATCATCGGCGACGACATCAAGAGCCAGGTCGGCGCCACCATCACCCACCGCGTGCTGACCCGGCTGTTCATGGACCGCGGCGTGCGGATCGACCGCACCTACCAGCTGAACTTCGGCGGCAACACCGACTTCCTGAACATGCTGGAGCGGGAGCGGCTGGAGTCGAAGAAGATCAGCAAGACGAACGCCGTCACCTCCATGCTCGACTACGAGATCGGCGACGACGACATCCACGTCGGACCGTCCGACTACGTGCCCTGGCTGAAGGACCGCAAGTGGTGCCACATCCGCATGGAGGGCACGACCTACGGGGACGTGCCGCTCAACCTGGAGCTCAAGCTCGAGGTCTGGGACTCGCCCAACAGCGCCGGCGTCATCACCGATGCCATCCGCTGCCTGAAGCTGGGCCTGGACCGCGGGCTCACGGGGACGCTCGTCGCCCCGTCGTCCTACTTCATGAAGAGCCCACCGATCCAGATCCATGACGACATCGCCCGAGAGCGGGTCGAGGCGTTCATCCGCGGCGAGGACAACGAGACCCTCGTGGGCACGGAGAAGCCGGTCGAGCGCAAGCTCCGCCGACTCGCCGGCAAGAAGGCCACGGTCGCCACCGCGGCGTCGTGACCGCCGAGGGACGTCGAGCCGACAGCGCG
>DASSNX010000104.1:0-7283 GCA_035701185.1 Candidatus Limnocylindria bacterium | reverse complement strand
GGGCTGGTCAGCCGTCTGGCGCCGATCATCGTCTCCGGCAATGCCGCCGTGGTCGTCGCGTCGGAGTCGCGGCCGCTGCCGGCGGTGACGCTCACCGAGGTGCTCGCCACGTCCGACGTGCCAGGCGGCGTCGTCAACCTGATCACCGGCCTGCGGCGGGAGCTCGTCCAGCACCTGGCCGGGCACATGGACGTCAACGCGCTCGACGCCTACGGCGTCGACCCGGCGCAGGGATCGGCCATCGAGGACCTGGCCGTCGAGAACGTGAAGCGCCTGGTGCGGCCGGCTGCCGGCAATGGCGCCGTCGACTGGCTGAGCGACGCGGCGCAGTCGCCGTACCTGATCGGCGAGTTCGTCGAGGTCAAGACGGTCTGGCATCCCATCGGCTCCTGAGCCGATGCGCATCGGCTACATGTGGAGCACGAGCCGCGCGATCTCGAAGTAGATGATCAGGCCGGTGCCGTCCACCAGGGTCGTGATCAGCGGGGCCGAGACCACGGCCGGATCCACGCCGACGCGACGCAGGACGAGCGGCAGCAGCGCGGCGACGGTGGCCGACCAGAGGCAGATGGCCAGGATGGTGAGCGCCACCACCAGGCCGATGTCCGGCCCCACGTTCAGCAGCCAGGCCCGGCCGAAGGCGACCACTGCCATCACCGCGCCCAGGATCAGGCCGACCTGCATCTCCTTGAGCACGATCCAGCCGATGTCCCGGATGGTGACCTCGCCGACCGCCATGGCCCGCACGATGAGCGTCACCGTCTGGCTGCCCATGTTGCCGCCGGTGCCGATCAGCAGCGGGATGAAGAAGGCGAGCGCCACGACGCTGCTGAGCTCGCCCTGGAAGTCGCGCAGCACCGTGCCGGTGTAGGCCTCGGCGGCGAACAGGAGCAGCAGCCACAGCACGCGCTTCCGCACGAGGAGCGCGACGCTCGACGAGCGGTACGGCGTGTTCAGCGGCTGCGAGCCGCCCAGCCGCTCGATGTCCTCCGTGGCCTCAGCCTGGAGGACGTCCGCCACGTCATCCTCGGTGATGATCCCCAGCAGCCGATCGTCGTCGTCGACCACCGGGATGGCCAGCAGGTTGCGGTCGGTCAGCAGGCGGGCGGCCACTTCCTGGTCGGCGGTGGCGCGCACCCGGACCGTGGTGGGCGCCATCAGCTCGCTGACCCGCGTCCCGGCGTGGCTCAGCAGGAGCCGGTACAGCGACAGCACGCCGAGCAGGCGCCGCTCGTCGTCGACCACGTAGACGTAGTTCACCGTCTCGGCCTGGTCGACCAGGCGCCGGATGGCGGCAATCGCCTCGGCGGCGGTCGCGTCGCGCGTGACCGCGACGAAGGCGGGAGTCATGATGCCGCCCGCGGAGTCGGGGGCGTAGCCGCTCAGCTCGCGGATCTCGGCGGCCTCGGACGGCCGCATTCGGACCAGGATCTCGTCCGCGTCCCGGCTGGACAGCTGCTCGACGATATCGGCGGCATCGTCAGGATCGATGTCCTCCAGCAGCCGCGCGGCCTGCGGCGCGGCCAGGGTGCGGAGGATGCGCGCCGCCTCGGAGGGCGGCAGCTCCTCCAGCAGCTGGGGGATCTCGTCGTCCGGCAGCCACTGGAGCAGGACCGCGACCTCGGCCGGCTCAAGCTCGGGCACGAGGTCCGCCCATTCGGCCGGGCCCACGCGGTCCGCCAGCCCGGCCACGCCCTCGCGCTCGCGCTCGCGGATGAGCTCCTGCACCTCGGTCAGCAGCTCGGCTGTCTGCGCCGACGTCATCGGTTCACGGGCGGCACGACGCCGCCGGCCCATCGGCCAATCGTCAGGATCATGTCGACCACCTTGTTTCGCGCGCGACGTCGAGCGTCGCGTTGGAGCCCGCGCCGGTGGTCGAGGGGGATCGGCTAGGCGAAGGTCCCCGTGCTCAGCCCACGGCGCGCGCGTCTACTGGAGCCTGCGTCCACGATGGATCGCGCCGCCTCGTTGTGAGTTCCGTCACGCTCGCCGCGACCGATGCCGCGCGAGCCGCAGTGATTCTAGTCCCGCCCGCCCTCGGCGGAAACCCCCGATTCCTGGGACCCGGCGGCGGCTCTCGCTCGTGCCCGGTGGCGCGCAACCTTCGCCTGGTTGCCACAGGTCCGCATGTCGCACCAGCGCCGCCGCCCGGTGGGGGAGCGGTCCACGAAGATCCAGCGGCACCCGTCATTGGCGCAGACCCGCAACCGGTCCGGGGCGTCATCGGCCAGGAAGTGGGCGAAGGAGCCGGCAATGGCGGCGCGCGCCTGGTCCAGCCGGTCGCCGACCTGGCTGACCTCGTACTCCGCGCCCCCTGCGCCGCGCCGGAGCTGGTGGTAGTGCAGCCCGTGGCGCAGGATGTGGTTCAGCTGCGTGATCGCCCCGTCGCTGGGCTCGCCGTCCCGGGCGAGCTCGCCGGCGACCTGGTGCAGGACCGAGCGCAGGTGCCTGAAGCGCTCCATGCGTCGCGCCTCCTCCTCTGGGTGGCGGCGCATGCGAGCCGCCTCGGTCGCGCGGCCGCGGGCGCTGATCAGGCCATGGTCGCGCAGCCAGCCGAGCAGCGCGTCCGCGTCCGGCACCTCGTCATGCGGCTCGCCGCGGGTGTGAGAGAGCGTGTTGGCGAAGTCGACGAACAGCTCGTCGGAGTCGCGGGGTTCGGGATCCTGATCGTGCCTTGCTACCATCGTGTAACCATTATATCGGCCTTGACAAGTTACAGCATGCTGCTATACTGCTCATGTAACCACCAAATCCACATGCACAAGTTACGAAACGGAGGCACCAGATGAGCCGAGGAGCGACGTACCTTGGCCTGCTGGCCACGCTTCGGTCGGAAGAGCTGCTGAGGGAGGCAGAGCAACGGCACCGGTCCACTGGCGTCCATCGCCGGTATCGGCGACGCTCGCTGGCCAGCCGAATCCGCCAGGCGTTGGGCGGCAAGCGCTAAGCAGGCACGACTCAGCAGACGACGACCCGATCCCGCAAGGGGTCGGGTCGTTTGCTGCATCCTAGAATTCACCGATGCCTCGACCCCGCGCGATCACCCGCTCGGACGACGCGCTGCTCTCCAACGCAGAGCTGGCGCGCATCTTCCGCGAGATCGCCGACATGCTCGAGATCATGGGTGAGGTGGTGTACAAGGCGGTCGCCTATCGCCGGGTGGCCGATGCGATCGAGCGCTATCCGGAGGACGTGGCCGCGCTCTACCGGCGCGGCACCCCGCCGAAGCTGCCCGGCGCCGGCCCGGCCCTCTCCACCAAACTGGCCGAGCTGTCGACGACCGGCAGCCTCGCCTACCACGATCGGCTGCGGGCGCAGGTGCCGGAGGGACTGCTGGACATGCTGCGCATCTCCGGCGTTGGCCCGCGTACGGTGAAGCTGCTGCACGAGGAGCGCGGCATCGACTCGGTCGAGGCGCTGCGGGTCGCGGCCGCCGAGGGCCTGCTGCGGGGCGTGAAGGGGCTTTCGGAGCGGACGGAGCAGAACATCCTGGCCGGCATCGCGCATCTGGAGCGCAAGATCAGCCGCGTCGTGCTGCACGAGGCCGACGAGATGATCGCCGGGCTGCTGGAGCCGCTGCGTGGGGTGCGTGGCGTGCGCCAGATCGAGCCGGCCGGCTCGCTCCGCCGTCGCAAGCCGACCATCGGCGACCTCGACCTGCTGGCCGCCACCGACGACCCGGCGGCGCTGATCAGCGTGCTGGACGGCCTGACGGAGGTCGACCGCGTGCTGGCCGCCGGCGTCGACAAGTCGAGCATCGTCACCCGGGCCGGCCTGCGCGTCGACCTCATGGTCTGCCCGCCGGCCGCCTGGGGCACCCACCTCGTCCACTTCACCGGCAGCAAGGAGCACAACGTCGCGCTGCGCGGCATGGCGCTGGATCGCGGCCTGTCGCTGTCCGAGAAGGGCTTCAAGGACGTGGAGAGCGGTGAGCTGGCTCTGGAGGCCACCGAGGAGGCGGTCTACGCGCGTCTGGACCTGCCGTGGATTCCACCGGAGATGCGCGAGGACACCGATGTGATCGCGATGGCGAAGGCCGGCAGGCTGCCGACCCCGGTGACGAGCGACGATCTCAAGGGCGATACCCACGTCCACTCCGACTGGTCCGATGGCGTCGATTCGATCGAGGCCATGGCCCGCGCCGCCTGCGACCGCGGCTATCAGTGGATCGTCCTGACCGACCACTCGCCGTCGCTCGGCATCGCTCGCGGCCTCGACCTCGGGCGCATCGCGGCGCAGCGGGTCGAGCTGGAGCGGCTGAACGCGGCACTAACGCCGTTCCGCATCCTGCACGGCACCGAGATGGAGGTGCGCGCCGATGGCAGCCTGGACTACCCCGATGAGCTGCTGGCCGAGTTCGAGGTGGTCGTCGCCTCTGTCCATACCAGCCGCAATCAGCCGGCCGAGCAGCTGACCGCCCGCACGTTGGCGGCGATCGAGAATCCGCACGTCGACGTCATCGCCCACCCGAGCGGGCGGATCGTGAACCGGCGCGACCCGATGCCGCTGGACTGGCCGCGGGTCTTTGCCGCCGCCGCCAGAACCGGCACGATGCTCGAGATGAACGGCAGCCCGCGCCTCGACCTCGACGACTCGCTGGGTCGCGCGGCGGCGGCCGCCGGCGTCCGCGTCACGCTGGCCAGCGATGCGCACCGCATCGAGGAGCTGCCACAGCTCGACTACGCGGTCTCGATGGCGCGCCGGGCGTGGATCACTGCCGACCAGGTGGCGGGCAGCCTCGACGCCGACGCCCTGCTGGGGTCGCTGCGATGATGGAGGGCGTGACCGGCCGCCGCTCGATCGTGGTCAACCGCGTGTTGGCGCGCATTCGCCACCCCGAGGCGATCCTGCTGGCCATGGTGATGGCGGCCATCGCCTCGGTCGGTTGGCTGGTGACGCCGTTCTGGCTGGCCGTCACGGTGGCCGCCCAGCTCGCCATCGGCGGGCTGGGCGCCGTGTGGCTCATCGGCCCCGCGCAGGCGGAGCTCGGCTTCGCGCGCTACGCCACCCTGGCCAGCGCCGGCGTGGCGCTGACGCTCTTTGGCCGGCTCCTGGTCCCGGCGACCGGCCTGGTGCCGGCGCCGGTGGCGGCCATCCTGCTGTGGGCGGTGATCCGCCTCGAGCTCGACCTGGGCAGCGGCGGACGTCGCGTCGGCCTGGATCTCGCCCTGGTCGGGATCGTGTTCGCCGCGGCGGCCGGCGTGGCCGCGCTGGTGCCCCGCAACGCGTGGCCGCCGGCTTTGATTCCGTTGCTCCTGATCAGCACCATCCCTGCCCTGCGGGCGGCGGAGGCACGCGGTCGCAGCGGCATCGAGGCCGTGGGCCAGGCGGCGCTCCATCTCGTCGCCCTTGGCCAGATCGCCGCCGCGGTCGCGCTGCTGCGGCTGCCCGGCGTGGTTGGTGCAGCGGTCATCGCGCTCGGCTTCCATGCCTGGGCCGGCGCGGCCGAGGCGCTGGACGAGGGCGCCTCCGCCCGCTCGGTGATCCTGGAGTTCGGTGCCCTGGCGGTGCTGGGCGTGGTGGTCGCAATCCTGCTGGGCGAGTCCTGAACGCATCTCGTTGACACCCCTATCGGCCGGTGCTACAACAAGGCGCCCTCGGACCGGGCGGAGGTCCGGAAGGGCCTTTTTCGCACCTTCGACAACCGCTTTTGCGGGGAGATTCACCCACGTCATGACGCTCGGAGAGACTGAGACGACCATGCGCCAGCGGCGGCAGCTGGCGGAGACGGCCATCGCGCAGGCAACGGGCGGCGAGTGGGAGGCCGCCGTCGCCACCAATCGCGAGCTGCTCGAGCTCGGCCAGGACACCGATGCCTACAACCGCCTCGGCAAGGCCCTGGCAGAGCTTGGCCGTCACGATGAGGCGCTCGAGGCCTACGAGGCGGCGCTCGAGCGCGACGCCACCAACCGCATCGCCGAGCGCAACGTCGCGCGGCTGCGGGTCCTGATGGGCGGGGCTGACGGCAGCGGCCCGGGCAACGGCAAGCCGGAGAAGGCATCGGCCTCCGCCTTCATCGAGGAGATGGGCAAGACGGGCCACGCGCGGGTCATCAACGTCGGTCCCGCCCGGCAGCTCGCCCCGCTGTCGCCGGGCAACGCGGTCGAGCTGGTCTTGGACGGCGAGCTGCTGATGGCCAGGGTCGGCGATTCGGAGATCGGCCAGGTGGAGCCGCGGGTCGGGGCTCGGCTGGCGAAGCTGATGAAGGGCGGCAACCGCTACGACGCCGCCATCACGACCGTCAACGGCGAGGAGGTGCGGATCATCATCCGCGAGGTCTTCGCCCATCCCGACAACTTCGGCAAGGTGTCGTTCCCCGGCGCCGCGACCGGCCGCCCGGCTGGCGTGCGACCCGACATTCGGGGCAGCGCAGTCCGCTACGATGACGACGGAGAGGAGAGCGAGGAGCTCGAGGAGGAGCAGGAGGAGGTCGAGGAGCTCGACACCACCCTCCCGGAGTTCTCGGCCGAGCCCGAGCTCGAAGAGGAGCTGATCGAGGAACCGTAGGAGGCCCGATGGGCGAGGCCCAACGGAAGCGTCTCGACCACGTCGTCCTTCCTCGTCGCCTCCCCGGCCTGGCGCTCCTGGAGCGCTACTTCCCATCTCCGGCCGATAACCAGCTCGACGCCGAGCTCGCCTCGTATGCGCGCGCCGGCGACACGATCCTCGACCCGTGGGCGGGCACCGGCTGGACCGCACGCCGCGCGATCGCAGCCGGCATGCGGGCCGTCGCCTCCGACGCCAGCCCGTTCGCCCAGCTGGCGGCGAATGCCTTCCTGCTGACGCCTGACGCCGGGGCGATCGAAACCGCCTTCGCCCAGCTCTCCGCCTCGCGGCGGGTCGACGTGCCGCTGCGCCAGCACATCGAGGAGCTCTACGCCACGCGCTGCGCGACGTGCCGTCGCCCGGTGGTCGGGGAACAGTTCATCTGGCCTCGCGACGCCGATGCGCCCGGTCGCAAGATCTACCGCTGCGCCAACTGCGACATCGCCGTCGGCGGCCCGGCGGAGCGGGTGGCGCCGGTTGACGACATCGACCTCGCCAAGCTCGGCATCGACCGGCCCGTGGCCCCGGTCAGCGCGGTCGACGCCGAGGAGGAGCCGCCGGACGCAGAGCCGGCCGACGCCGACGACGAGCTGCCCCCGGCGCCGGTGGGCCTCACTGCCGTCCCCTCCCTGGACGACGACCCGGCGGCGCCCATCGGTGAGCCGGGGGAGCCACCGCCACCAGCGCCGCTTCCTGCGGAGGCGCCGACCGGCGCCGAAGGGCCGCGCTACGCGTCC
>DASSNX010000103.1:0-15047 GCA_035701185.1 Candidatus Limnocylindria bacterium | reverse complement strand
GATCCGCCGGTCGCCTACGTCTGCGAGCTGAAGATCGACGGCCTGGCCATCAGCCTGCGCTACGAGGGACGGTCGTTCGTGCGCGGCGCGACCCGCGGCGACGGCACCACCGGCGAGGACGTGACCGCCAACCTGCGAACGGTGCGGGCGATCCCGCTGCGGCTGCGCGCCGACCCGCCCGGCGACCAGCTGGAGGTCCGCGGCGAGGTCTACATGCCGCGTGGCGCCTTCGCGGCGCTGAACGAGCAGCTGGAGCGCGACGGCAGGCCGCTGTACGCCAACGCGCGCAACACCGCGGCCGGCACGGTGCGCCAAAAGGACCCGGCCATCACCGCCAGCCGTCGCCTCTCGCTGTGGGCCTACCAGCTCGTTGGGGTACCGGGGCTCGCCAGCCACTCGGAGGCGCTCGCGATGATGCGCGAGCTGGGCTTCCCCATCAACCCGGCCACACGGCAGGCCCAGGGGATCGAGGACGTCATCGGCTTCGTGGAGGAGTGGGCCGAAAAGCGCCGCGACCTGGACTACGAGACCGACGGCATCGTCATCAAGGTCGACTCGGTGGCCCAGCAGCAGCAGCTGGGCTTCGTGGCGCGGGCCCCGCGCTGGGCGACGGCATACAAGTTCCCGGCCCAGCAGGTCACCACCAAGCTCGAGGAGATCGAGGTCTACGTGGGCCGCACCGGCGCGATGACGCCGGTTGCGCACGTGACGCCGGTGTTCGTGGGCGGGACGACGGTGCGCAACGCCACGCTGCACAACGTCGACGAGATCCGCCGCAAGGACCTGCGGGTCGGCGACACGATCGTGCTCCAGCGCGCCGGTGACGTCATCCCCGAAGTCGTCAGCGCCGTGGTGGATGCCCGCGACGGCTCGGAGGTCGCCTGGGAGATGCCATCCGCCTGCCCCGTCTGCGGCACCGAGGCGGTCCGCGAGGAGGGCGAGGTCGTCTGGCGCTGCCCGAACCCCTGGTGCCCCGCGCAGCGGATCGGCGGGCTGCTGCACTTCACCGGCCGCGGCGGCTTCGACATCGAGGGCGCCGGCTTCGCCGTCGTCAATCAGCTGGCCGAGAAGGGCCTGCTGAACAGCCCGGCCGACCTGTTCGGCCTGTCCGTCGAGACGCTGGAGGGACTGGACCGATTCGCCCGCAAGTCCGCGGAGAACCTGCATGCCCACATCCAGGCGGCTCGACGCCGCCCACTGGCGCGCATCCTGAACTCGCTCGGCATCCGGCACGTCGGAGAGCAGACGGCCATCGACCTCGCCAACTGGCTGACGGCCGAGACACCACGGGGCGAGGACGAGTCGGAGGCGTCGTGGACGCGACGGGTGGCCGATCGCCTGCGCGGCGCCTCCGCCGAGGAGCTGACCGCCGTGTTCGGGATCGGCAAGGTGGTGGCGGAGGGAATTGCCGGCTACTTCGCCGATGAGCACACCGCCGGGACGCTCCACTCACTGCTGGACGCGGGGGTCGTGGCCGAGGCACCCGAGCCCGGCGCCGCGGCCCAGGAAGCCGGCACCGGACCGCTGGCGGGCAAGACGCTGGTCGTGACCGGCACCCTGCCCGGCTTCACGCGCCAGGAGGCGGAGGACGCGATCCGTGCCGCCGGCGGCCACGCGGCCGGATCCATCTCCAAGGCGACCGACTATCTCGTGGCCGGGGAGAAGGCGGGCAGCAAGCTGGCCAAGGCGGAGAAGCTCGGTGTTCCGGTGCTCGACGAAGAGGCGTTTCGGAAGCTGCTGGCGGGGAGTGACGTGTGAGCGAGGCAATTCGCGCAGCGATCGAGGCGGCGAGTGCGTGGGTCTCCGAGCATCCCGACCAGGCAACGTACACCGATACGCTGGCGACCGCTCGGCTCGACGCGGGCTTGCGCGTCACGGTCACTGGCCCGGACGGCGCCTCGTTGACCACCGACATGCCGGAAGCCGTGGGCGGTGCCGCCTCCTCGATCAGCCCGGGTTGGGCGTTCCGAGCAGCGCTGGCCGCCTGCACGCTGTCACTGACGACGATGCGTGCCGCGCAGCAGGGCATCGAGGGCTTCAGCTGCGAGGTGGACGTCGATTCGCAGTCCGACGATCGTGGGATCCTTGGCCTGGATCCCGCGGTGCCTGCCGGGCCGTCCACCGTGCGCATCGCATTCCGCATGTCGGCGACCGGTGCTGATGCGGCACGGCTCGAGGAGATCGCGGCGTGGGCCGTCGGTCACTGCCCCGTGGCGGACGCGACGCGGCGAGCGGTGCCCGTCGAGGTGAAGGTCGTGGTCGGGTGAGGCACTGGGGGTGACCGCCGATCTCACCTCGCTGGTGAGCGACGCAAGACGGCTGCGTGACCGGCACCGTGCGCCCGAGCCGTTGATCCTGCCCAACGCCTGGGACGTCGCCAGCGCCCGGGGCGTGGAGCGCGCTGGCGCCGCCGCCGTGGCCACGACGTCGAGTGGCGTGGCGGAGGCACTGGGCTATCCGGACGGCGAGGCGATCCCGGCGGCGGAGATGTTCGCCGCCGTGGCACGCATCTCTGCGGCGGTATCGGTGCCGGTGACCGCCGACCTGGAGGCCGGCTATGGCTTGGCGGCGGACGAGCTGGTGGACCGCCTGCTGGAGGCGGGAGCGGTTGGCCTGAACCTGGAGGACACCGACCACGCCGGCGATCCGCACCACCTCCTGGAAGTGGGCGCCGCTGCCGAACGGATCCATGCCGTCCGCTCCGCGGCAGACGACGCCGGGGTGCCCATCGTCGTCAACGCCCGCATCGACTCCTTCCTGCGTGGTTCCGGCGGACCGGATGCACAGCTCGACGATGCGCTCCGGCGCGGTCGTGCCTACCTGGCGGCCGGCGCCGACTGCATCTACCCGATCTGGCTCACGGATGCGAAGGCCATCGAGCGCCTCGTGCGCGAGGTGCAGGCCCCGATCAACGTCCTGCTCCGTCCCGGCGTCCCGGACATTGCCCGGCTCGCCGCGCTCGGTGTCCGCCGGATCAGCGTGGGTGGGGGACTCGCCAGGCACGCGCTGGCGCACGCCGAAGAGCTCGCGCGCCAAGTCCTCGCGGGTGACGGGAGCGCGTTCCTGGAGCTGGGCGAGGACTGAGCGCCGGTCCTAGCGGTGGCCATTGGCCATGCGGGTGGCATCGGGCCGATGGCGCAGCCGCCACATGGACCAGATGCCGAAGGCCGGGCCCAGCGCCAGGGCGGCGAAGGCAAGGCGCCATCCGCTGGCGTCGTCGGGTCCCACGAATGAGACACCCAGGATCGTCACCGCGGTGAGCAGGAAGCCGGACGCCGTCTGAAGCGTCAGCGCTGAGCCGGCGGTCCCCGCGGGGGCGAGCTCGCTGACCGCAGTCGAAAACTGCGCCGAGTCGGCGACGACGGTGATGCCCCACACCAGCGTCACGCTGACCAGCAGGAGCGGCCAGGCGCCGAACAGGAAGCCCGAGACGAGCGCGCAGCTGCCGGATAGCGCCATGGCCGCGATCGTGAGCGCGGTGCGGCCCCAGCGGTCCGCCAGTGCGCCGGCGACCACGCAGCCGATGCCGCCTGCAGCCACCACCACGAATGCCAGCAGGCTCGCAATACTCGAGTCCGTCATGCCGGAAACGGCCAGCGAGGCGCCCAGAAACAGCGGGACCCAGCTCCACATGGCGTACAGCTCCCACATGTGGCCCAGGTAGCCGAGCGTTGCCAGCCTGACCGATGGCTCGCGCAGAGCCGCACGCGCGACCGCGGGGCTGAAGCGGGCTGCCGGCACGGTGAACGGGCCTTCCTCAACCGTGAGGCTGGCGATCACCGCCCCAATGCCGGCGCCGACGCTCGCCATCAGCACGACCACCTGCCAGTCCGCCAGGATGGCCGATCCCGCGGCGCGGAGCAGGTGTGGCAGTGCCGACCCGATGGTGATGGCCCCGATCAACGTGCCGACCGCCAGGCCGCGGCCGGCGCGGAACCAGCCGGCCAGCACCTTCATGCCGATCGGGTAGACGGCGGCGATGGACATGCCGGTCACGAAGCGAAAGGGCAGTGCCGACGCCAGGTCGGTTGCGAGCAGCGCAAAGCCGGCATTCGCCAGCGTCGCCACGAAGGCGCCGCCGGTGATCAACCAGCGTGCCGGCACCACGTCAGGCACGCCGACCGCGGCGAGCACGACGGCGCCGACGGCGAAACCGAGCTGCACCGCCACCGTCAGGCTGGCGATGCCCACGGCGTCGAGGCCCCATTCCGCCTTGAGCGACGCGGCCACCGCGGTCCCGCTGAACCACGTGCCCAGCACCAACAGCACGGCGGCCGAGAGGGCAGCCAGCTGAACCCAGCGCCCGCCGGGCTCCTCGCCGGGCGTCACGCCGCGTCGCCCTCCGCCAGGAAGGCCTCGACCAGCTCGTCGTAGCCGCGCATCGAGCTGCGGACCGTGTGGCCGCATTCCGGGTCGATGTCGAGCTGCGCGCCCGGGATGTGGTCCGCCACCAGCCGCGTGGATTCGGGCGGCACGACCTGGTCCTTGCCGCCGCCCAGGACGAGCGCCGGCACGCTGATCTCGCCCAGCCGATCGGTGACGAACGACGAGGGCTCCAGCGTGGCGCGCAGCTCCCCGATGAAGCGCTCGGGCGTCGCCGGCCGGGGCTGGAGGCGCGCCGCGGCCTCGAAGGATGGCGCCTCGCCGCCGGTCGCCGGCCGCATGACCATCGCCATCTGGCTGAAGAACATGCCCCAGTCATCGTGCTCGGCCATCTCGATCCACTGCCGCATGCGCGACGCCATCGGCGACGAGGCGGGGGTCTCCGAGGCCACCGAGGCGAGGACCAGCCTCGCCACCAGCTCGGGATGGTCGACGGTCAGCCAGAGCGAGATCCGGCCACCGCCGGACTCGGCCTCCAGCGCGTAGGGTGGCTGCGGCCCACCGTTCCCTGCCAACCAGCCGATGGCGGTGGCCACGGCATCGGCGATCACCCGTGGGTGCATGAGGTGGTCGACCGATCCGCCCTCATCCGCCAGCGGACGGCCCACCACGATCACCGGGCGGCGTGCGGCCCGGCCCTCCCATCGGCGCAGGAGGACGTGCTCCGTCCCGGCCAGCGGGCGCAGGCCCGTCTCCACGCCGCCCTGGACGAGGAGCGGCACGCCGGTGGCGCCGGCGGCCACGGGCAGGCGAAAGGCCTCGATCCGCCCGCCGCGGATCGGGATGGAGACGGTGCCGGAGGCTGCGGGCATGGGGTGCATTGTCGCCTGCTAGCATCGGCCCATGATCAGCCGCGAGGACGTCGAGCACGTCGCCGAGCTGGCCCGGCTGGGGCTGAGCGACGAGGAGATCGACCTGATGCAGGGGCAGCTGAACCGCATCCTGGAGGCGGTCAACCAGCTGCAGGCGGTGGATACCAGCAGCGTCGGTCCCACCGCCAGCGTCCTCGGCCTGGAGAACGTCATGCGCGACGACGTGCCGCGCCCGTCCATGGATCGCGAGGCTGTCCTCGCCAACGCGCCACTGCGCGAGGGACCCCTGCTGCGCGTGCCGGTTGTCCTGGAAGAGGGCCGCTAGGCCGATGGCGCCGCCACCCGCCACCGAGCTGCCGCTCGCCGACCGCACGATCAGCGAGGTCGGCGAGCTCCTCCGCCAGGGAGCGGTCAGCTCGCGCGAGCTCACCGAGGCCTGCCTGGCGCGGATCGACCGCGACGCCGACCGCCTGAACACGTTCCTGGCCGTGGGCCGCGACCGTGCGCTGGCTGCCGCCGATGCCGCCGATGCGGCTCGTCGAGCCGGCGACGGCGCGCCACTGCTGGGCATTCCGTACGCGCTGAAGGACATCTTCGTGACCCGCGCCCTGGACGGCGCCGGGCAGCCGGACGGCGGCCTGCCGACCACCGCCGGGTCCCGCATCCTGGAGGGCTACCGCTCGCCGTACGCCAGCGACGCCGAGGAGCGGCTCACCGCCGCAGGCGCCATCCTGCTGGGCAAGACGAACTGCGACGAGTTCGCGATGGGCTCCTCGAACGAGAACAGCGCCTACGGGCCGGTCCACAACCCGTGGGACGAGTCCACGGTCCCCGGTGGGTCCTCCGGCGGCTCATCGGCCGGCGTGGCCGCCGGCGAGATGTTCTTCGCGCTCGGCACCGATACCGGCGGCAGTATCCGCCAGCCGGCGTCGCTGACCGGCACGGTTGGCATGAAGCCAACCTACGGCCGCGTCAGCCGCTACGGGATGGTGGCCTTTGCCTCCAGCCTCGACCAGTGCGGCCCGTTCACGCGCTCGGTGCGCGACTGCGCCCTCGTTTTGCAGGCGCTGGTCGGCCACGACCCGCGTGACTCGACCAGCGTCGACGTGCCGGTGCCGGATTACGCGGCCGCGCTGACCGGCGAGATCACCGGCATGCGGCTGGGCGTGCCACGCGAGTACTTCGTGGCCGGCATGGAGCCGGGCGTGGAGGCAGCCGTGCGCCAGGCGATCGGCGTGCTCGAAGGCCTGGGAGCGGAGGTGGTGGAGGTCTCACTGCCGAGCACGGAGAGTGGCCTGGCGACCTACTACATCATCGCGCCGGCGGAGGCATCGGCCAACCTGGCGCGCTATGACGGGGTGAAGTACGGCCTCTCGGCCGGCGAGGATGACCTCATGGCCAACTACCTGCGCACCCGGGGCGCCGGCTTCGGGCCGGAGGTCAAGCGCCGGATCATGCTCGGCACCTACGCCCTGTCGGCCGGGTACTACGACGCCTACTACGTCAAGGCCCAGCAGGTGCGCACCCTGATCAAGGCGGAGTTCGACGCGGTTCTGGCCGATGTCGACGCGTTGATCGCCCCGACCTCGCCGAGCGTCGCCTTCAAGATCGGCGCCAAGACCGACGATCCACTGCTGATGTACCTCAACGACGCCTGCACGCTGCCGGTGAACATCGCCGGGCTGCCGGGCCTCAGTGTGCCCTGCGGCCTCTCCGACGGGCTGCCGGTGGGCCTCCAGGTCATCGGCCGGGCCTTCGACGAGTCCACCGTCCTGCGCGTGGCGGACGCCTACGAGCGCGCCGCCGGCTTCTCGCACCTGCGGCCGCCGACCGCTCACGACTAACCGATGCCAGCCGCCACGGATCTGACAGCCGAAGCGCATCGCGCCGCGGTCATCGACTGGTGGACGCAGCGCGATGAGCGGCTCCGCGACCCAAACGGCTGGCTCACGCTGGTCGGCCTCCACTGGCTCGTCCCAGGCGAGAACCGCTTCGGGGCCGATGCGTCCAACGCCATCGTCCTGTCCGGCGAGGACGTGCCCGCCCATGCCGGCTCGCTGTGGCTCGAGGAGGGCGAGGTTCGCCTCCAGGCCCACGGCGAGACACAGCCCCGACCCGAGCCGCTCGCCTCGGACATCGGCGGCGAGCCGACCGTGATCGAGATCGGCAGCCTGCACATGTACGTCATCCAGCGCGGGCAGCGCTGGGGCCTCCGCGTCCGCGACCACGCGTCGCCGAAGATCGCGGCGTTCCGCGGGATGGACCACTTTCCGATCGACCCGAGCTGGCGGGTCGCGGGGCGGCTGCGCCCCGCGGAGGCCGGCGAGCGGCTGGAGATCGTCGACGTGACGGGAGACATCGGCTTCGAGGAGACCCCGGGCACGGTGGAGTTCGAGCGGGACGGGCAAACCTGGTCGCTCGCCGCCCTGCCCGGCGATGACGACGAGCGGCGGGTGTGGCTGGTGTTCGGCGACGCCACCAACGGCCGCGACACATACGGCGGCGGACGGTTCCTCTACTCGGAGCCGGTGGCCGACGACGGCAGCGTCGTGCTCGACTTCAACCTCGCATACAACCCGCCGTGCGTCTTCAGCGAATTCGCCACCTGCCCGCTGCCGCCACCGGAGAACCGGCTCAACCTGCGAATCGAGGCGGGGGAGCGAAACTACCGTCCCGCGGCGGGCGGCTAGCCCTCGGCGCGGAGCTCCTCCAGGTCCAGGTCGCGCTCCACGCGGCGCAAAGCGGCATCGCCGATCACGCCGCGGTCCCGCAGGTCGATGATCGCCACCCGCTGCGCGCCGATCACCGCGCGGCGGATGGCCTCGTGCTCGATCTGCTCCTGGTCCGGCTCGGGCGCGCCCTCCGCCTCGTGGTCGTGCTCCAGGTGCTCCTCGGCGTGCGTGAAGCGGGCGCGCATCTGGTCGATCAGCTCCAGGTGGTCGGGCCACTCCTCGGCGAGCTCCTCCAGCCGGCCCAGGGCCGCCTCGATGGACGCCTCGCGCGCGTGGATCGCCTCGTGCTGCACCGACCCGTCGTCGCCGATCCCCAGCCGCCGGATGATGAACGGCAGCGACAGGCCCTGGCCGACCAGGGTGACCAGGATGACGGAGAAGGTCAGGAACACGAGCAGGTCGCGGAACGGGAAGTCGTGGCCCAGGGTCAGGATGCCCGCCAATGAGACGACGCCGCGCATCCCAGACCAGCCGAGGACGGCCACCATGCGCGGATCCGCGGCCCCGTCGCGGGCCTGCACGCGAGGGATCAGCCAGCGCGGCAGGTAGGTGGCGGGGAAGACCCACGCCAGCCGGACCAGCACGACAGTCGAGCACACGGCCAGGGCCAGCAGGATGAGGTCGGAGGCGGACCGGCCTTCGGAGATCGCCTCGATGATGCTCGGCAGCTGGAGGCCGATGAGCACGAAGACCAGGCCGTTCAGCGTATAGATCAGCATCTGCCACACGCCCGAGCCCAGGATGCGGGTATCCGAGCTCATGACGCGTGGTGCGGCGCGGCCCAGCACGATCCCCGCGGTGACCACGGCCAGCACGCCCGAGACGTGGACGCCCTCCGCCGGCAGCCAGGCAGCAACCGGGGCCAGCAGCGAGACCAGCACCTCGACCGGCGGGTCGTTCAGCCGGGCCTCGATCTGGACCACGATCCAGCCGACCACCAGGCCGATGACCACGCCCCCCACGCTGACGAACACGAAGGTCTGCGCGGCCTCGACCAGCGAGAAGGTCCCGAACCCGGCGGCCGCCACCGCCAGCCGGAACGCGGTCAGCGCCGTGGCGTCGTTGACCAGGCTCTCACCCTCCAGGATGGTGACCAGCCGCGGCGGCAGCCCGAGCCGCTGCGCGATGGCCGTGGCGGCCACGGCATCGGGCGGCGAGACGATGGCGCCCAGCGCGAACGCCGGTGCCCAGCCCATGTCCGGCACCAGCGTGTGGACCACCACGGCGACCGCCACGGTGGTGACCAGCACCAGGCCGAAGGCCAGCAGGCCGATGGGTCGCGCGTTGCGCCAGAGCTCTCGCGGCGAGGTGAAGAACGCGGCGCCGAACAGGATGGGCGGCAAGATGAGGAGGAACACGATCTCCGGGGCGAGGTCGAGCCGCGGCAGGTTCGGCACCAGGCCGAGCAGCAGCCCGCCGAGGGTCATGAGGATCGGATAGGGGATGTCGATCCGCCCCGCGACCACGGTGAGCCCCGCCACCAGGAGGAAGACGGCCAGCAGCAGCTCGAGCTGCGAGGTGTCGCGGAACGGCAGCTCCGTCGGCGGCGCGGCGAGCAGGAGGTGCAGCTCGGGCATGGCGCGAAGGGTAATCGGCCGCGCCATCGCCCGGCTAGGTCCTGCGGCTACACTTGCGGCCATGTCCATCGAGCCCGCCGCCGAGCCGCGGCCGGACCTCGCCCTCGGCCAGGACGCCGGGCCGGACCGATTCCTGTCGGCGACCGTCCGGAACATGCCGCCATCGGGCATCCGCCGCTTCTTCGACATGCTGAACGAGATGAAGGACGTGATCTCGCTGACCATCGGCGAGCCGGACTTCACCACCCCGGAGCCCATCACGCGGGCGGCCATCGAGAGCCTGCAGCGGGGCGAGACGCATTACACGGCCAACGGCGGAATCATCGAGCTGCGAGAGCTGATCGCGGCCGATCTCGAGGCGCGCCAGGGCGTGAGCTACGACCCGCGCTCGGAGCTGATCATCACCGTCGGGGCCTCCGAGGGGCTGGACGCCACGCTCCGCGCCGTGTGCGCGCCGGGCGACGAGGTGATCTATCACGAGCCGTGCTTCGTGGCCTACGCCCCCTGCATCGAGCTGGCGGGGGCCACGCCGGTGGGGGTGTCGACCACCGACAAGACCGATTTCCGCGTCACCGCCGCGATGCTCGAGTCGGCAATCACCCCGCGCACCAGGGCCATCTTCCTGGGCTACCCGAACAACCCGACCGGGGCCGTCCTGGACCGGCCCGACCTGGAGGCGATCGCCCGCCTGGCCGAAGAGCACGACCTGCTGGTCATCAGCGACGAGATCTACGAGCGCCTGACCTACGGCGACCACGAGCACGTGGCCTTCTCGGCACTCCCCGGGATGCGGGAGCGGACCGTGTACATCGGCGGCTTCAGCAAGAGCTACGCGATGACCGGCTGGCGCATCGGCTACGTGGCCGCCCCGGCGGCCCTGATGTCCGGCATCGCCAAGGTCCACCAGTACGGGATCATGTGCGCGCCGACCCCCGCCCAGTTCGCGGCCATCGAGGCGCTGCGCAGCGGCGAGCCGTACGTGCAGGCGATGCACGACGAGTACGACCGGCGCCGCGCCCTGATGACGCGCCGGCTCAACGAGATGGGCCTGCTCTGCTTCGAGCCGCGTGGTGCCTTCTACTGCTTCCCGAACGTCCAGGCCGCCACCGGGATGGACGACGAGCAGTTCGCCCAGGCGCTGCTGCGGGAGGAGCACGTCGCCGTGGTCCCCGGCAGCGCCTTTGGCCCCTCGGGGGCCGGTCACGTGCGGGCCTGCTACGCGACCGCCTACGACGACATCGTCGAGGCCATGGACCGGATGGAGCGCTTCGTGAAGCGCCGCCGGGACGCCGCCGCCACCGCGTGACCGGCTCGACCGCGACCCCGGCCGGATCGAGCGCGTTCCAGGCCAACGCCACCGGCTATGCCCAGACCATGGCGCCGTCCCTGCGGCGCGTGGCCACGGAGGTGGTGCGTCGCGCGGGGCTGCAGCCGCGCGACCGGGTGCTGGACATCGGCAGCGGCACGGGCATCGCCGCTGCCGCGGCGCAGGGCGAGGAGCGGACCGTGGTCGGCGTGGACGGCGCTGCCGCGATGCTCGAGATCGCCCGGCGCGAGGTCCCCGGCGTCACGTTCGAGGTCATGGACTTCCACCACCTGGCCTTCGAGGACGGAAGCTGGGACGTCGTCATCAGCTCGCACGCCCTCCTCTTCGCCGACGACCCGGTCGCCGCGCTGCGCGAATGGCGTCGCGTGGTCAGCCCGGGCGGCCGGCTCTCCCTCTCCGTCCCGGGGCCCGCCGAGCGGACGCCATCGGCCCTCTACGGCCCGATCTACGAGCGCTGGGGCATCGCCCGCGGCCTCGACTATCCGACCGAGGACCGGCTGGTCGAATGGGGGGCGGCGGCCGGCTGGAGCGGGCTGGACACCGCCGCGGACAGCGAGATGGCCATCCGCGTGCCAGACGAGGCAGCATTCGCGGTCTGGCGCAACACCGGCTCCCGCGCCGGCGTGACCGCCCACTTCACCGAGGACCAGCACGCGGCCCTGACCGCCGAGATGCTGGCCATCACGCCGCGCGACGTCGAGGGCTGGCTGCGCATCCCGTTCGGGGCCCTCTACCTGACTGCCGTCAATGGCTGAGCGGCACGCAGCGACGACGGAGGCACTGACGGCCTTCGCCGAGCAGCTGAAGGTTCAGCCAGCTGCCACGCTCGACCTGGCCGCGATGGACCCGGCCGGCACACCGGCCTACGACGGATCCAAGGCCCACGCCAAGCGCGAGCTCCGTGTCCTGCGGCGCGAGCTGTTCGCCTTCCAGAGCCGGCTATGGGCCGAGCGGAGGCGCTCGATGCTGATCGTGCTGCAGGCGCTCGACGCCGGGGGCAAGGACGGCACCATCCGCAAGGTATTCAGCGCCTTCAACCTGCAGGGCGCGCGAGTCGCCGCCTTCGGCGTCCCGACCGAGGAGGAGCTGGCCCACGACTTCCTGTGGCGCATCCATCCCCACGCTCCCGGCCATGGCCGGGTGGCGGTGTTCAACCGCAGCCACTACGAGGATGTGCTGGTTGTCCGCGTCGCGGGCCTGGCGCCCGAAGCGGTATGGCGGCAGCGGTACGACCTCATCAACGAGTGGGAGCACTCGCTGGCAACGGCCGGAACGACGATCCTGAAGTTCATGCTCCACATCAGCCGCGACGAGCAGCGCCAGCGGCTCCAGAAGCGGCTGGACGATCCGGAGAAGCAGTGGAAGTTCAGCGCCGGCGACCTGGACGTGCGGGCGCAGTGGGACGCCTACATGACCGCCTATGCCGACGCGCTTACCCGCTGCTCAACGGACGAGGCGCCCTGGTACGTCATCCCGGCCGACCACAAGTGGTACCGCAACCTGGCGGTGGCGCGGATCGTGGCGGCGGCGGCGCGGCGGATCGACCCCGAGTACCCGAAGCTGCCGGCGGAGCTGGTCGGAACCCAGATCCCGGCCTGATCCTCGGCTAGTCGGCGTGCTGGATACAGGCCCGCGCGAAGGCCAGCACCGCGCCCGGTGCGCGCTCGTCGGAACCCTCGCTGTCGGCGGCCAGGTCCAGCTTCGGATCCTCGGCCACCAGCCGCCACACGGCCTTGACCTCGCCGGAGTCATCGTCGATCTGCGCGTCGTTCTGCAGCCGCAGCCCCTTGACGCTGCCCCAGCGGTACAGCTGGCCGCGCAGCATCCAGGCACCCTCGGGATCGGCGCCGGCGGGCCCGTACGAGTACTCGAGCAGGCCGATGTCGGTGGCCACGTAGATCCGCAGCCGGCCGTTCTCCTGGTTCAGGGTCACGTGGGCGGCGTACTCGGCCGCGCCCAGCTCCCCGAGCTGGTGCTGCAGGACGGCCCGCGCCCGTCCCAGGTTGTCCCACTCGCCGATCTTCAAGGCAGCATCTCCTGTGGCGTGGCGCAGAGGATAGCCCGATAGAATCGGCCCATGGTGAGCGCGCCGCCGAAGTACGAGACGGTCATCGGCCTGGAGGTTCATGCCCAGCTGAAGACCGAATCCAAGATGTTCTGCGCCTGTCCGACGCGAGCGCGACCGGGCGAGGCGGACGAACCGAACACGCGCGTCTGCCCGGTCTGCCTGGGCATGCCCGGCACGCTGCCGGTCATCAACCGCCGTGCGGTCGAGCTGGTGATGCTGACCGGCCTGGCGCTGGACTGCCATGTCGAGACCGAGGCCGTCCGCTTCGAGCGCAAGAACTACTACTACCCGGACCTGCCGAAGGGCTATCAGATCAGCCAGTACGCCCTGCCGCTGTGCTCCCGCGGGCGCCTGCGGGTGCCGGTGGCCAGCGAAGGGGCCGATGTCGACATCGGCATCACCCGGGCCCACCTCGAGGAGGACACCGCGCGGCTGCAGCATGGCGGCCGCGGCCACACGCTGGTCGACTTCAACCGGGCGGGCATCCCGCTGATGGAGATCGTGACCGAGCCCGATGTCCGCTCGCCGGCGCAGGCCCGCGCCTACGGGGAGACGCTCCGCGACATCCTGCGCTACGTCGGTGCCTCGGACGGTGACATGGAGACCGGCTCGATGCGGATCGAGGGCAACATCAGCCTGAGGCCGATGGGCTCGGACCGCTTTGGCACCAAGGTCGAGGTCAAGAACCTGAACAGCTTCCGCTCGCTGGAGCGGGCGATGGAGTTCGAGATCGAGCGCCACGCCGAAGCGCTGGAGCGCGGCGAGCCGCTGGTCCAGGAGACGCGCGGCTGGGACGAGAACGGGGGACGGACGATCAGCCAGCGCTCCAAGGAAGAGGCGAACGACTACCGCTATTTCCCGGAGCCGGATCTGCCGCCGCTGCGACCCTCCTTGGAGTGGGTGGCCACCCTGCGTTCTGGGCTGCCGGAGCTGCCGGCCGCGCGGCGCGAGCGCTACGAGCGCGAGATGGCCCTCTCCGCCTACGACGCCGGTGTCCTCACCGCCGACGTGCAACTGGCCGACTACTTCGACCTGGTGGTCGCCGAGGGCGTGGCGCCGAAGTCGGCCGCCAACTGGGTGAGTGGTGAGCTCAGCCGCCTCCTCAACCAGCACGCCGCCGACGGCCTGCGCGCCGGCGACATCGCCCTGCAGCCGGCCGGCCTGGCCGAGCTGATCCGGGAGGTGGACGAGGGGCGGGTGTCCGCGACCAACGCCAAGGCCGTCCTCGGCCGCGTCTTCGCCTCCGGCGAGTCGCCGCGTTCCGTGATCGAGGCGCAGGGCCTGGGACAGGTGAGCGATGCGGGCGTCATCGGCTCGGAGGTCGCGGCTGTCCTCGCCGAATTCCCGTCCCAGGTCGCCGAGTACCGGGCCGGCAAGCAGCAGATCTACGGCTTCCTGGTAGGGCAGGTCATGAAGCGCACCGCGGGCCGTGCAGACGCCAAGCTGGTCAACGAGGAGCTGCGGCGCCAGCTCGATGGCTGACGCGACGTCGCGCACGGCGGCGTTGGTCTCGGCAGCCCAACCACGCTGCGGTTATCGGGCTGTTCGGGCTCGGCCATCGCCAGATGCCAATGACGCTGGCGTTACGCGGCGTTCGAGACCCTTCGGCGCCTCGCCGAAGGGCGGGCTGAGCGTGAAATCGCGACCGATCGACCGCCGAGTGCACGATCTGGGTGGCTAACGCCCACCACACACCGAATTTGGCGAGTTCGGCCCGAGCGAGTCCGCCAAATGACGGCCACAGCGTCCTTAGCCGCTCCGAAGGCCGGGTTCTGACCGAATCGCTGCATCCGCCGAGCGTGGATGAGCGGCCGGCGGGGCCAATTTGGCCGGCTAGGCACGCTCAGGACGTGGATTGGTAAGAACTGACGCCGGCACGTTTATGCTTCGGCCGTGTCCGACGAGCTGCGGCGCTTCGCCCTCGCCCTGCTGGACGAGACCGATGCGACCGTACTGCGCCACCTGCGCGGCGGCCTCGAGGTGCGCACGAAGGCCGATGCCACGTTCGTGACCCAGGTCGACACGGAGGTCGAGGCTTTGATCCGCGACCGGATCCGCGCGACCTATCCCGGCCACGGCATCCTGGGCGAGGAGTTCGGCAGCGACGCCGGTGAGGGCCAGACGCGCTGGATCGTGGACCCGATCGAT
>DASSNX010000102.1:0-27355 GCA_035701185.1 Candidatus Limnocylindria bacterium | reverse complement strand
CCCGCCGGGCGAGACCGGCGGGCCATCCGTTCGCACGCCGGCCCACGCGGGGAGCGCCGTGGCCGTCGTGGCGATTCAGGCGGCTGCTGCGTACAGCAGGCCGTAGGTGACAGCGGGATCCGGGGCGAAGTCCATGCGCGTGGCGCAGCCGCCGCAGACGAGCTCCTCGTCTGCCTCGTCCACCACGAACTCGGCGTCGTCCATGCACCAGGGACAGGTCATCTGAATGCTCATGCGGCGATCGTGAGCGTGGTCCGCGACACCTAGCCTGTCGCGATCGGCGAACCACTTCAGGCCCGAAGAATTCGCCATGCTACTTGCGTATTTGCGCAACCAGTGACAAAATGTTCGCGATGGAAGCGGTCCTCAGCAGCGAGACGATGCGCGATCGCAGCGCCGCCGTCGCCAGGGCACTGGCCGACGCCAAGCGGCTCTGCGTCGTGGAGCGCCTGGCCGACGGCGAACGATCGGTCAGCGAGCTGTCGCGTGACGTTGGCTGCCAGGTTCCCAACATGAGCCAGCACCTCGCGGTGCTGCGCAGCGCGGGAATCGTGGCCAGCCGCCGAGAGGGCAACACCGTGTTCTATCGGCTCGCGGATCCTGGCGTCCTCGAGGTCTATCGGCTGCTGCAGAAGGTCGCCCGCTAGTCGGCGCACAGAAAGGAACCATTCAGAACCAATGTCGAACGCACGCGAAGTGACCGACGCCAACTTCGAGGAGCTGGTGCTCAACAGCGAGAAGCCGGTCATCGTTGATTTCTGGGCTGCCTGGTGCGGTCCGTGTCGCCTGGTGGCGCCCGAGATCGACAAGCTTGCCGAGAAGTACGCGGGCAGCGTCGAAGTCATGAAGCTCGACGTGGACGCGAATCCGCACACGGCCATGCACTACGGGATCATGAGCATCCCCACCGTGGCCTACTTCGCCCCTGGTCAGCCGCCGCGCGCGGCCGTCGGCTTCCGCCCGGCCGAGCAGCTGGAGGCGGCCTTCGGCCTGGACGCGCTCGCGCAGAGCGCCTGAGCCACCGCTTCCCCACGACGCCCGCTCCGGAACCCGGAGCGGGCGTTTTGCTGTCCGGCATACTGCGAATCAATGCCCGCCCGTCCACCTGCTCCCTCCCGGGTCCGTCGCCTGGCGGCGGGGCTGCTGCCGGTCGCCGTGCTGCTGCTGTCGCCAACACCGAGCCCGGTGGCGGCCGCGAACGGCGGGCTGGCGGTGGTGGCCCAGACACGCTATGTCGTGGAGCCGGCGGCGCACGTCGTCCACGTCACGGTCGATGCGGTGGCGACCTCGTTCGAGCCCGACACGCCGGCCGGTCGCACCTACTACACCGGCGTGAACTTCGCCGTGCAGCCGGGCGCCACGAACGTGAGCGCGACGTCCGGCGGCCTGGGCATCGGCGCATCCGTCACCCGGCGCGAGGACGATTTCTCGGTGGTCAGCGTCAACTTCAGCCGTGGGGTGTTCTACCGGCAGAGCTACGCCTACACGGTGCGCTTCGACCTGGTCGATGCCGGTGGCAAGGGCACGCGCGACCTGCGCATCGGCAGCAGCCTGGCGGCCTTCCCGGTGTGGGCCTTCGGGACCGAGGGCGAGGCCGGCAGCAGCGTGACGGTGGACCTGCCCGGTGGCTATACCCCGGATGTCCAGGGCGAGCCGATGAAGCAGGGCAAGGTCGCGGGCGGTGGCATCCGGCTCAGCGCCAGCCCCAGCGACCCGGTGCGGTTCTTCGCCTACGTCACGGCCGATCGGCCGGGGGCCTTCGCGAACACGAGCACCCGGGTCGACGTCAACGGCATCAGCACCGCGGTGCTGGTCCGCAGCTGGGATGACGATCCGGCCTGGGGCCGGCGGGTGACGAACCTCATGCGGCGCGGGTTGCCGGTGCTGCAGAAGCTCATCGGATTTGCCTATCCGGGCCAGGAGCCGAGGTCGCTCACCGTCGAGGAGGCAGCCACCTCGCGGCTGGGCGAGTACGCCGGCATCTACGACCCGGACGTCAGCCTCATCCAGATCCGCTACGACGCCGATGCGGTCGTCACGCTGCACGAGGCCGCCCACGTCTGGTTCAACGCCACGCTCTTCAAGGACCGATGGATTGGCGAGGCCTGGGCCGAGTACTACGCCGCCCGCGCGGTGGCCCATCTCGGTGCCCATGGCCGCACCCCGGTGCTGACGGAAACGATGCTGCGCTCCAGGATCCCGCTCAACGATTGGGGCGCGATCGGGGTCGAGTCGCTCGACGTCGAGGACTTCGCCTACGCGGCGACCTACGAGGTCGCGCGCCGGATCGCGGCGCGCGCCGGCGCCGCCGATCTGCGGCTCGTCTGGGAGGCGGCCGACGCCGACCAGGAGGCGTACCTGCCGATCCACCACGCCCCGCCGCCGACGACGCACGTCGCGTTCGACGTGCAGGGCTGGCAGCGGCTGCTCGACCTGCTCGAGGAGCGCAGCGGCGACGAGTTCGGGGATCTCTGGCGGCGATGGATCGTCGACGACAAGCAGCTGCCGCTCCTGGCGGACCGCGAATCGGCGCGCCATCGCTACCAGGAGGTCGTCACGCAAGCCGGCGACTGGGAGCTGCCGGCGTCGATCCGCCACGAGATGGGCCTGTGGCAGTTCGACGACGCGCGCGCGGCGCTCGAGGACGCCACTGGCGTGCTGGGCCAGCGCGACCAGATCGAGGCCGCGGCGCGTCGCCTCGACCTCGCCCCGCCACCGACCCTGCAGGCCGCCTTCGAGGGCGATGGCGGCATGGAGGCCGCAGCTGCGGAGGCGGACGCCGAGCGCAGAACGCTGATGGAGCTGGAGACGGCGTCCGGGCACCTCAAGGCGGGCGACGGCCTGCTGGCAACCATCGGCCTGCTGGGCAACGACCCGCAATCCCAGCTGGCCGCGGCGCGCAGCCGGTTCGAAGACGGCGATCTGGCCGCCGCCGACCGGCAGGCTGGCGCGCTGGTCGCCTCGGTGCAGGGAGCGGCCGACACCGGAAGGCTGCGCGTGGCCGCGGCCGGCGGCGGACTCCTGCTGCTCGACGGCGTCTGGCTGTGGTTCGTCCGCCCGGGTCGCCGTCGCCGTCGCGCGGCCTCGCTGCCGGCGTGAGGGCCGCCGCGCGGTGAACCGCTCGATCCTGGCCGTCCTGCTCGGCACCTTCACGCTGCGCTTCAGCACCGGGCTGACCGGCGGCCTGCTGGTCTACTACCTCGACCAGCTGCCGGCATACGGGGGACCGCGCGTCACCAGCACGGAGGTCGGGCTGCTCACTGCCGGCTACTACCTGGCCGAGCTCGTCCTGTCGCCGGCGTTCGGCTACCTCTCCGACCGGTTCGGGGCGCACCGGGTGATGCAGATCGGGCCGATGTTCGGCGTGGCGGCCACGCTGGTCACCGCGTTCGTGGTCGATCTCTGGGTGCTCGGCGGCACACGGCTGCTGGAAGGTGGCGCGGCGGCCGCCTCGATTCCCTCGATCCTGGGCTACATCGCGCTGGCCACGTCCGGTGACCAGGCGCTCCGCGGCCGGGCGGTGGCGCGCTTCGAGGGAGCCACGCTGCTCGGCATCGGGCTTGGGATCGTCGCCGCCGGCCCCCTTTTCGACGCCATCGGCCGCGGCGGCTTCCTGGTCAACGCCGCCGTCTACCTCGGCTCGTTCGCCCTGTACCGCTGGGGCGTGGCCGAGCTGCATCACGAGCCGACCGAGGAGGAGCTTGCCGCGGGCACCCACCACGTGCGGCCGAACAGCCTCGACCCGGCGCGCTACCGCCGGATCCTGCGCTCCTCCGGCGTGTGGCTGCTGGCGCCGACCTGGATCGCGCTCAATGCGGTCATCGGCTCATGGACCACCCAATCGGTGTTCCAGCTGGTGCGAACGCCGCCCGTCCAGTTCCGCGATCAGCTCCTGATGCAGGGCTTCTCGCCCACCAGCGTGAGCCTGGGCTTCGGGGTGATCGGCCTCATCTTCATGGCCGGGCTCCTGTACTGGGGCAACCGCTTCAAGCAGCAACGGCGAACGACGATCATCGCCATCGGGGTTGGCGGCGCGCTGCTGATGCTGCTCGCAACCTTTGGCCTCAATCATTCGGGTGGGCTCGGTCTGCTGGGGCAGGTGCCGCTTGGCCTGGCCGCCGCCGGCGGGCTGTTCGTGATGGCCGGTGCCACGCCGGCCGCACTGGGCCTCCTGGCCGACATGACCGAGAGCCACCCCGCCGATCGCGGCGCGATCATGGGCCTCTATTCGGTCTTCCTGGGGCTCGGCCAGATCCT
Organism: Candidatus Limnocylindria bacterium; assembly: GCA_035701185.1. GTDB lineage: Bacteria > Chloroflexota > Limnocylindria > QHBO01 > QHBO01 > DASSCW01. The sequence goes on along the minus strand of DASSNX010000102.1, from coordinate 23,098 downwards.
GGGCGCGCTGGCCTCGGGCCCCGCCGGCGACTGGGCCGGCATCGACGGCCTGCTGGGGGCCAGCGTGGTGCTGATCTTCGTCGCCATGCTGCCCGTTCAGCGGCTGCGCCGCTCCGAGCACCTGATCGGGGCGCGCTAGGGCGGCGCAGCAGAGGCCCGCGCGCTCGCGGGCCCATCGGTCCCGCTATCCTTCACGCCCCATGCGCCTCTCCACGCTCTTCTTCGCCAGCCTGCGTGACGATCCGGCCGAAGCCGAGATGGTCAGCCACAAGCTGCTGGTGCGTGCCGGGTACGTGCGCCAGCTGGGGTCGGGGATCTACACCATCCTCCCGCTGGGCTTCCGGGTGCAGAAGAAGATCGAGCAGATCATCCGCGAGGAGATCGACGCCATCGGCGGCCAGGAGATGGAGATGCCGGTCGTCCATCCCGCCGAGCTGTGGCGCGAATCGGGGCGCTACCAGAAGATCGGCCCCGAGATGGTCCGCTTCAAGGACCGCGGCGGCCGGGACATGGTGCTGGCCATGACCCACGAGGAGGTGGTGGCCGACCTGCTGCGCGACCTGGTCAAGAGCTACCGCCAGCTGCCGGCCATCGTCTACCACTTCCAGACGAAGTTCCGCGACGAGCCCCGGGCGCGCGGCGGCCTGATCCGGGTCCGCGAGTTCGTGATGAAGGACTCGTACTCGCTCGACGCCGACGAAGAGGGGCTCGACCGCTCGTACCAGGCCCACTACCGGGCCTACAGCCGCATCTTCGAGCGGCTGGGCCTGGAGACCGTGGCGGTGGGCGCCGACGTGGGCATCATGGGCGGCTCGCTGGCCCACGAGTTCATGGTCCTCAACGAGCACGGCGAGGACACGCTGGTCATCTGCCCCACCGGCGACTACGCGGCCAACCAGCAGATCGCGGCCGTCGAGAAGCCGCAGCCGGCGGCAGAGGAGCCGATGGCGACCGAGGAGGTCCCCACGCCCGGCACGGACACGATCGCCTCGCTGGCCGCGCTGCTGGAAGTCGGCACCGACCGCACCGCCAAGGCCACCTTCTTCGTCACCGGTGACGGACGGCTGATCACGGCCATCGTCCGCGGCGATTTCGAGGTCAACGAGACGAAGCTGTTCAATGCCGTCAAGGCGTTCGGCGGCCTGCGCCCGGCGACGGCGGAGGAGATTCGCGCGGCCGGCATGGAGCCAGGCTATGCCTCGCCGATCGGCGCGCATGACACGACGGTCGTGGTGGACGAGCTCGTCATGCGAGCCCCGAACCTGGTGGCCGGGGGCAATCGGGCGGGCTTCCACCTGCGCAACGTGAACGCCGGACGGGACTTCACGCCCGACGTGGTGGCCGACATCACCAACGCCCGCGAGGGCGACCCGTGCCCGCGCTGCGGCACGCCGCTGACCCTGCGCAAGGGCATCGAGGTCGGCAACATCTTCAAGCTCGGCACCGACTTCACCGAGAAGCTGAACGCCACCTACCTGGCCGAGGACGGCAGTCGCCACTTCGTGATCATGGGCAGTTACGGGATCGGGCTGGGACGGGCGATGGCCTGCATCGTGGAGGAGCACCACGACGAGAGGGGCATCGTCTGGCCCGCCGCAGTGGCCCCATATCCCGCGCAGCTGGTGGCCCTGGGGGTCGGCAAGGATCCGGCGGTCGGCGAGGCGGCCGATGATCTCTACGCCCGCCTGGCCGATGCGGGGGTGGAGGTGCTCTACGACGATCGCGACGAGTCACCGGGCGTGAAGCTGACCGACGCCGAGCTGCTGGGGATGCCGATGATCGTCACCGTCTCGACGCGCTCGCTGGCGGCGGGAGGCGCGGAGGTGACCGATCGGGCGACGGGCGAGCGCAGCGTGCGGCCGATTGAGGAGGTCGTTGCCGCGTTGACCGGCGTATCGGCGTAGCGGCGCGATGCCCCGCGATCCGAATGTCCCCGACGCGTTCGACGTCTACACGCTGGTCCTGCTGCGTCGCCCGCCGGACGCCCCCACCATGCCCGATGCCGAGCTCGATGCGCTGCAGGCCCGGCACCTCGCCTATCGGGCCGAGCTGCGGCGCCGCGGCGTGCTGATCGTCAACGGTCCCCTGGGCGAGCAGTCGGACGAGTCGATGCGCGGCCTCTCCATCTTCGCGTGCAGCCTCGACGAAGCCGCGCGGCTGAGTGACGCTGATCCATCGGTCCAGGCCGGACGCCTGACCTATGACCTCATGGAGTGGTGGGTCGCCGCCGGCAGCCTGGCGTTCCCCGGCGTCGACCGGCCCGTCGGCGAGCGGCGCTCGCTGCCCGACGACTGACCGCTAGCGGAGCTGCGGGAAGACCTCGGCCCCCAGCCGTTCCAGTCGGGCGGTGTCCGCCACCCCGCGCACGCTGAAGATGATGTGCTGCGCGCCGGTCTCGCCCAGCGCCCCGAAGCGCTCGACGATCTCGTCCGGCGACTCGTGGTCGAGGTCGACGCTCTGCAGGTTCGAGCGCTCGATCTCGTCGTAGTCGCGGCCAAGCCGCTCGCAGTGCTCGCGCAGCACGGCGTACTTGTGGGCAATCCGCTCCGGGCCGCCGAAGACGTTGCAGGCATCGGCGTACTGGGCGACCAGACGCAGGGTCTTCCGCTCGCCGCCGCCGCCGATCATGATCGGGATCCGCGGCCGGCTGAGAGCCTGCGGCGAGTTCAGCAGCCGCGTCGCCGTGACCCGCCGCCCCTCGAAGCGCTCCCCCGTGCCGGTGCCGCCAGACCACATGGCGTGCGCCATCTGCAGCGTGTCCTCCAGCCACTCGAAGCGCTGGCCGAGCGGCGGCATCGCGAAGCCCAGGGCGGCCGACTCCTCCTCGTTCCAGGCCGCGCCGATGCCGAACCAGGCACGCCCGCCGGAGAGGACATCGAGCGTGGTGGTGGCCTTGATCCAGAGGCCCGGGGCGCGGTAGTGGATGCCGCCCACCATCAGGCCCAGCCGGGCACGCTCCGAGTTGGCCGCCATGAAGCCGAGCGCGGTCATGCCCTCCAGCATCGGCGCCTCGGGCGGACCGAGGCCGCGGATCTGGAAGAAGTGGTCCATCACCCAGATCGAGTCGAACCCAACGTCGTCCGCCGTGCGCGTGATGCGCGCCAGGGTGGGGCCGATGGCGGCCGGCCCACCGGGCCAGGTGAAGCTGTTGACCTGCAGCCCGAACTTCACTTGCGGTCAGCCCTCGACGGTCACGCCCCGCCAGAAGGCGACGTAGCCCTCCACGTGCTTGGCGGCGTCCTTCGTGCTCGGGTAGTACCACGCCGCATCGCGGTTGACCTGGCCGTCCACGACGACGTCGTAGTAGCTGGCCGTGCCCTTCCAGCCGCAGACGGTGTGCGTCTCCGACGGCCGCAGCAGCTCGCTGCGCACCGCCGTCGGCGGGAAGTAGACGTTGCCCTCGACGATCTCGATGGCGTCGGCCGGCGCCTCGGCCAGCAGCGCGCCGTTCCAGGTTGCCCGTGCCACGCAGGGATGGTACTTGCGGACGCAACCAGGTGCTCGGAGACCCTGGCCGTTGCATGCGACGAGGCGCCGGCAGGGTCGCCGGCGCCTCGTCGAGCCCGTTGGAGGGGGTGCTAGACGGCGACCGCCTCCCGCTCGCCCTGCTCCGGCTGCGGCTCGTACTCGACGTCGACCAGCTCGCCGGCCAGGTACTGGTCGTACGCGCCCATGTCGAAGAACCCGTGACCCGACAGATTGAAGACGATCACCCGCGCCTCGCCATCCTGGCGAGCGGCCACGGCCTCGTCGATCGCCGCCCGGATGGCGTGCGACGACTCCGGGGCCGGGATGAAGCCCTCGGTCCGGGAGAACTGCACCGCGGCCTCGAAGCACGGATTCTGGGCATAGGCCCGCGCCTCGATCTGCCCGAGCTCGTACAGGTGGCTGACCAGCGGCGCCATGCCGTGATAGCGGAGCCCGCCGGCGTGGATCGGCGCCGGCCGGAACTGGTGACCGAGGGTGTGCATCTTGACCATCGGCGCCATGCCGGCCGTGTCACCGAAGTCGTAGCGGTACTCGCCCTTCGTCAGGCTGGGGCAGGAGGCCGGCTCGACCGCCAGGAACCGCGTCCGCGAGCTGCCGTTCAATCGGTCCTTCAGCAGCGGGAAGGCGATGCCGGCGAAGTTCGATCCGCCGCCCGCGCAGCCGATCACCACGTCGGCCGTCTCGCCGGCCATCTCGAGCTGCTTGGCCACCTCCTGGCCGATCACCGTCTGGTGGAGGAGGACGTGGTTCAGGACGCTGCCGAGCGAGTACTTCGTGTCGTCGTGGGTGGCGGCGATCTCCAGCGCCTCGCTGATGGCGATCCCCAGGCTCCCCGTGGAGTCCGGATCCTCGGCCAGGATCATGCGACCGGCGTTCGTCTCCTCCGACGGCGACGGGGTGACGGTGGCCCCCATGGTCTGGATGAAGCTGCGCCGATACGGCTTCTGCTCGTAGCTGACCTTGACCATGAAGACCTTCGTCTCCAGGCCGAACAGCGCACCGGCGAAGGACAGGGCGCTGCCCCACTGGCCGGCACCGGTCTCGGTCACCAGCCGCCGCACGCCCTCTTCACGGTTGTAGAAGGCCTGGGCGATGGCCGTGTTCGGCTTGTGGGAGCCCGCCGGTGAGCCGCCCTCGTACTTGTAGTAGATCCGCGCCGGCGTGTTCAGCGACCGCTCCAGGCCCAGGGCCCGGACGAGCGGCGACGGCCGGTAGATGCGATACGCGTCGCGAATCGGCTCGGGGATGGGGATGAAGCGTTCGGCGCTGACTTCCTGCTTGATGAGCTCCATCGGGAACAGCGGGGCCAGGTCGGCCGGGCCGACTGGTTCCTTGGTGGCCGGATGGAGCGGGGGCGGCAGCGGCTCCGGCAGGTCTGCCGCGATGTTGTAGAAGTGCGTCGGGAGCTCCTTCTCCGGGAGCAGGTACCGGCGCGTGATCGCCTGGGACATCTCGGTGGCCTCCTTGGACCTCATCGGTCCAGAGAACAACACGACCCCTCCGTCCCAAAGGACGAGGGGGTCTTCTCGTGGTGCCACCTTTGTTCCCCGGTGTTCTCTCCCGGGCTCGTTCGACCACGGCTCGCGTACGGGCGATGGCCTCGGCTTCGGTAACGGTGCCTCTCCGCCGGGGGCTACTGATGGACCGATACGTCCGCGTTCGCCGCCGGAGCTCCCGGGTCCATTCGCCGCTCGCGCCGCCGCCGGGGTCTCAGCCTTCCCGGCTCCCTGTGGGCTCGCCTGAACGGGTACTCGTCCCGATCGTCGCCGTCTTCGGATGTGCCGGGGACGGTACGCCGCCGGTGCAGTCATGTCAACGCGAATCGAGCGTCGGGTCAAACAGGCAGTACGGAGCCACCGTAGTGGATCTGGTAGCACTCGAACTCGGTGCTCGAGTCATACAGCTCGAGCAGGCCGGCTGCGCTGAAGTTGATGGTCAGCGTGCCATCTGTCTGGCCGTGCGCCGTCTGAATGCTGTCGCCGATGAAGCCTGCCAATGCCGTGGCCGCGTCGTCTGACGGTCCGAGCATTACGTCTCGCATCTCGGTCGCGACACGGAACGTTGCTTCGATGCCAACCCAGACATCGCCGTCAAAGTACAGCCGCACCGCGGGCTGATGCGCACTTTGCTCGACCCGTACCAGCACGGCTCCCACGAGAAACGACAGATCCAGATCCGCAGGGAGTCCGTGCACCGCAAAAAGATACCGCCCGTGGCGGGCGAACCAACCGTTGCTCGCAGGGTGGCATCGACGATGCGGGGCAGGGTCGGCATGAGCACCGATCAGGGGGCAAGCCGCACCGACGGCGAGACGCATGGCCAGTCGCAGGAGCCGGTGAACGCGGGCGAGCGCGACGCCACCCAGCGCGAGCAGGCGCAGAACGAAGGGCGGGCGCCGATCGCCGATCCCGCCGCGCCGGATGCCGATCGCGAGGACAGCCTCGCGACCAGCCCCGACGCGACCTACGGCCAGGCCGAGGGCCAGGCCGGCACGGGTTCTGCGGGCATGCCACTACCGAACGCGAAGCAAGGGGAGCAATGATGACTCAGACCCAGATGAGCGGAACCGACACCTCCCGCTACGAGGGGACCGACTACGTCTGCCGCACCTGCGGCAGCGAGATCATGGTCAAGCATGCGGGCGACCAGGCCAAGGGATGGGGTCGCAGCGACTTCACCTGCACCTGCGGCACGCCGATGCAGCCGGAGCACGGCACTTCCACTGGAGGCTGATTTCCTCCGAGGCCGATGAAACCGAGGGAGCCGTCCGACATCCGGGCGGCTCCCTTGTCGTGCTCCGAGCGAGGCCTTCAGGGAGCTGGCGCCGCGGCCGGGGCCTCGTCAGCGGCCGGCGGTGCCACCGTCGGCGGCAGGGTGATGATGAAGCACGTCCCCTTGCCCGCTTCCGACTCGACCTCGATCCGCCCGCCGTGGCGCGAGACGACAGAGTGCGTGATATGCAGCCCGAGCCCGGTGCCCACCCCGGGCGCCTTGGTCGTGAAGAACGGCTCGAACAGGCGCGGCAGCACCTCGCGCGGGATCCCCGGCCCGGTGTCGCAGATCTTGACCTGGACCCCGCCGTCGTCGGTCGGATCGGCGTAGATGTCGATCGCCCCGCGCCCGTCCATGGCGTCCACCGCGTTGTCGACCAGGTTGGTCCAGACCTGGTTGAGCTCCGAGCCGTAGGCCTCGATCTCCGGCAGATCCGGCGCGTAGTAGCGCGTCACGTCGACCCCGGCCCGCAGCTTGGAGCGGAGGATGACCAGCGTATCGTCCAGACCCTTGCGCACGTCGATGCGCTGCACCGGCGCCTGGTCGAGGTAGGTGTAGCTCTTCACCGCGCCAACGATCTCGCTGATCCGCTCACCGGCCATCGACACCTCGTGCAGCAGGGCGTCGATGTTGGCCGAGGCCGCCAGCCACGCGGCCGACTCGCGCGCCGCGTCGGGGTCCATACCGGCAAAGGCCTCGCGCAGCTCCTCGGCGCTCCAGCCGGCGTCGACCAGCGCCGCTGCTGCTTCGGCGTCACCCACGAATTCCTGGAACTCGTCCACGGCGTCGGCGCGCTCCAGCGGATCGGTGGGGGCGCGGTCGGCATGCGGCTGGATGCCCATCAGGTCGTGCGGCGGATGGAGCCGGTCGCGGGCGGCCAGCGCCTCCGACAGCGAACTGACCGAGCGGCGGATCGCGGCTGCCGGGTTGTTCAGCTCGTGCGCCAGCCCCGCGGCGAGCGTGCCCAGCCCGGCCAGCTTCTCGCGCTGGCGGACGAACAGCTCCAGCGCTCGCAGCCGCTCGAGCACGGTTCGTACCAGGGCCAGCGCCGCCTGCGGTCCGGAATCCAGCAGCGCCAGCAGCCCCTCGCGCGGGATGCGCAGCACCTCCACTTCGGTGACGGCATGGACCGATGCCTGCCGTTCGGTGCCCTGCAGCGCGGCGATCTCTCCCTGGATCTGCCCCGGCCCCACCCGGGCCAGCGGCTGCTCGGTGGCGCCGGCGCGCTTGGTGACCTCCATCTCGCCGGACACGATCACGTACATGGCGTCCCCACGCTCGCCCTCGTGCAGGAGCACCTCGCCCGGCGCGAGCTTCTGGCTCTCGACCGTGGCGGCCAGCCGCTCGAGATCGGCGTCCGACAGGCCGGCGAACAGCGGCGCGGCGCGGAGGCCCTCGATGATGGTCATCGGCTCACAGACCGGCCAGGTACTGGTGCACGAATTGGACGGCCATCGATCCTTCGCCGACGGCGCTGGCGATGCGCTTCACCGAGCGGACCCGCACGTCACCGGCGCAGAAGACGCCGGGCATGCTCGACTCGAGCAGGAACGGCTCGCGGTTGAGGCCCCAGCCAGGCGGTGGCTTGCCGCCCTCCAGCAGGGCGGGGCCGGTGAGCACGAAGCCGCCCGGGTCCCGCAGGATGGTGCCCTCCAGCCACTCGGTGCGCGGCTGCTGGCCGATGAAGATGAAGAGCGCCGCCAGCTCGAGCGCCTCGGGACCCTCGGGACCGGTGATGGTGGCGCCGGTCAGGTGCGTCTCGCCGCGCACCTCGCTGATGGAGGAGCTCAACCGCGTCTCGATGTTGTCGATGGCCTCGATCTGGTCGATGAGGTACTGGCTCATCCCGGAGTTCTGGTTGCCGCGGATGACGAGCAGCACCCGCTTGGCGAAGCGCGACAGGTAGACCGCTGCCTGGCCGGCAGAGTTGCCGCCGCCAACCACGCCGACCTCGGCATCGCGGTACAGCACCGCCTCGGTCGTGGCGGCGCCGTAGTACACGCCGGCGCCGGCCAGCTCCGCGGCCCGTGGCAGGTCCAGCTGGCGGTAGCTCACACCGGTGGCCACCACCACGGTCTGGCAGCTGATCTGCGAGCCGTCGCCGGTGACGACCACCCGGTACGGGTCGTCGCGGTGGATCCCGGTCACGTCCTGCGGGGAGAGGATCTCGGCGCCGAGCCGTCGGGCCTGCGCCAGCGCTCGCCGCGCCAGGTCGCTGCCGGTCAGCCCCGCCGGGAAGCCCAGGTAGTTCTCGATCCGGCTGGTCGTGCCCGCCTGGCCGCCGGGCGCCTCGCGCTCGACCAGCAGCGTCTTCAGCCCCTCGCTGGCCCCATAGACCGCGGCCGCCAGCCCGGCGGGCCCGCCACCGACGATGACCAGGTCGTAGAACGGCAGCGCGGCATGGGTGCTCAGCCCGACCTTCTCGGCGATGTCGCGAGTGGCCGGATCGAGCAGGACGGCGCCGTCGGGGAAGAGGACGATCGGCACCGAGGGATCGACGCTGCCGATGTCCGGATGGGATTCCACCAGGCTGGCCGCCAGCCGGCGGCCCTCGTCATCGGCCTCCGGGTCGAGCCAGGAGTACGGGACCTGGTTGCGGGTCAGGTAGTCCCGGATGAGGTGGCCACCCGGCGCCCAGCGGCCGGCCAGCAGGCGGAGCCCCTCGAACGGCGGCCGGAACGTCGCGCTCCAGTCGGCCAGCAGGTCGTCGGTGATCGGGAAGAGCTTGTCTTCCGGCGGATCCCACGGCTTGAGGATGTAGTGATCCAGCTGGATCTCGTTGATGGCCTTGATGGCGACATCGGTGTCGGCGTAGGCGGTCAGCAGGACGCGCTTGGCATCTGGCTGCAGCGCCAGGGCCTCCGCCAGGAACTCGATCCCGGTCATCGACGGCATGCGCTGGTCGACCACGAAGAGGCCGATGGCGCTGCCGCGCACCGTCAGCTGCCGGACGGCTTCCAGCGCCTCGGCGCCGGACGAGGCGGCCACCACGCGATAGTCCTTGCCGTAGCGCGAGCGCAGGTCACGCTCGATGGCACGCAGGACGGGAACGTCATCGTCGACGGTGAGGATGACGGGCTTCGGGCCGGCCATGGTGGCCGTGAGTCTACGCTACGATCGGGGCATGGAGGCCGAGCGCAGGGCGGACGTCGTCATCGTGGGTGGCGCCATCATCGGCTCCGCGGTCGCGACGTTCCTGGCCATGCGGCCGGACTGGTCGGGGCGGATCGTGGTCGTCGAGCGCGACCTCACCTATCGCACCTCGTCCACCACCCTGTCCGCCGCGTCGATCCGGCTGCAGTTCAGCACGCCGCTGAACATCGAGATCAGCCGCTTCGGGGTGGAGCTGATCAAGTCGCTGGACAGCTGGCTGGGGGTGGAGGGCGCGCCGCCGCCGACCGCCGATTTCGTCGAGGGCGGCTACCTGTTCCTGGCCACGGAGGCCGGCATGCCGACCCTCCTCGCCAACCACGCCGTGCAGCGCGAGCACGGCGTCGACGTGGCGCTGCTCGACCCGGACGAGCTGCGGGCCCGCTTTCCGTTCATGCGAACCGACGACCTGGCCGGCGGATCGCTGGGGCTTTCCGGGGAGGGCTGGTTCGACGCCCACGCCCTGCTGCAGTCCTTCGTGCGCAAGGCCCGCTCGCTGGGGGTCGAGTACGTGCCCGGCACGGTGGTCGGGATCGACCACGATGGGTCGGCGGTCCACGGCGTGCGATTGGCCGATGGCTCCCGGCTTGCCACCGAGCTGGTGGTCGACGCCGCGGGGCCGCGCGCGGCCGAGGTGGCCGCCATGGCCGGGCTGAAGCTGCCCGTCCACCCGCGCAAGCGCCACGTCTATCACTTCGACTGCCGCACCCGCATCGGCCCCACGCCGCTGACGATCTCGCCCTCTGGCATCTACTTCCGGCCGGAGGGCGAGGCCTGGATCGCTGGTCGCTCCCCGCACGACGGGGAGGCGGACCCCGACACGCTGGACCTGGAGCCGGACCGGGCCTTCTTTGACGAGGTCATCTGGCCCGGCATCGCGGCCCGGGTGCCGGCCTTCGAATCGGTCCGCCTGCTCGACACCTGGGCCGGCCATTACGAGGTCAACACGCTCGACCACAACGCGGTCATCGGACCCCATCCGGAGCTCGCCGGCTTCCTCTTCGCCAACGGCTTCTCGGGCCATGGGCTGCAGCAGGCGCCGGCCGTCGGCCGCGGCCTGGCCGAGCTCATCGTCACCGGCAGCTATCAGACGCTGGACCTCTCGCCGCTCGGCTACGAACGCGTGACGCGCAACCAGCCGATCCTGGAGCTCAACGTCGTCTGACGCTGCCGTTCAGGCCTCGGAGCAGGTCGCGTCCCAGGGATGGGGATCGGTGAAGACGAGGTTGGCGGGGCCGAGGTTCGGCGCCCCCTGGGTGATCTGGGCCGTGTCGATGACGATCGTGCCGGTCGCATCGATGGTGACCTCAAAGCGGTCCAGCCCGCGCTCTGCCGGACCTTCGTGCATCTTCTCGCCCAGGATGTTGTACGTGCTGCGATGACAGCGGCACTGGTAGCGCGTGATCGACGCACATGGCGCGGGCACGAGACAGCCCAGGTGCGGGCACTTGCGCCACAGCGCCAGCAGGTCCGTGGCGGCAAGGTCGGTGATCGAGACGTCGTGGCCCAGGGCGAGCTCCTTGGCGGCGGGCACGTTGACCAGGAAGGCGCGGGCCGGGTTGTAGGCGAATGGCCAGCCCTGGGCGAAATGGGGGTCCATGGCAAGCACGTCCTGCACGGTCCCGACCGGGAATTTGGCGCCCAGCCCCTTGCGGATCTGCGGCCACAGGAAGTTGATCGTTCCCGTCGCGAACTCCAGCGTCAGCAGCGTCAGGCCCGCGCCCAGCATCCGGCGCATGAAGACACGCCGCGACAGCTCGCCCGCCGGTGGGACCGTGGCCACGATCCCATGCGGTCGCGGCGAGGCGGGCAGGGAAAGGGCCCCGGCGCTGCCTGCAGGCACGGTCGCCAGCAGCCGGCCAGGGATGGTCGGCGGTTGTGCGGCAAGGCGGACGTTGAGCCACGCATCCACGGCGCCCCGCAGCAGGTCCGGCACGTCCCGCCACCCCGAGCGGCGCTCGGCCAGCACAGCGAGCAGCTCCGCGCCATAGCGGCGACGCCAGCCGGGCGGGTAGGCGCCCAGCACAAGCCGATGCAGCCGCCGCGGTCGGCTCATGCGCGCTGCTCCCGCGGGTGCCGCAACCGCGACCGGCCGACGCGGAGGAATTCCTCCATGTCCGAGAGCTGGGTGGTGAGCGCACGTTGACCCGCGGCAGTGATGCGATACGGGCGGCGGCGGTCCTCGGCCGGCAACGGCTCGACCAGCCCCGCGCGTTCGAGCCTGGCCAGGACGGCGTAAAGGGTCCCGGGGCCCAACGCCGAACCGCTGAATGCCTCGACATCGGCCATGATCGCGTAGCCGTGGCGAGGCCCGTCTGACAGGCTGACCAGGACGAGCATCGCCGGCTCCGCGAAGCGGCCAAGCTCGAGGGATGAGTCCCGATCTCGTGGCGCCACTATATCGGTCTCCGATATATCTGCGGACGATATACCGCGGGCGGACCGGGAAGTCAAGGGACGCGCGTCCCCGTTTCGGCGGGACAAGTCCGCGGCTAGGATTCGCGCATGGATCAGCCGCGCATCGTCGTGACGCTGTCGAATCCCGAGCATGCCTCGGACCCGGCGGTGGCGCGCCTGAAGAACGAGCGCTACTGCGAGGCGGTGGAGCGCGCGGGCGGTGAGCCCGTGCCGCTCGACGATGCCTCCCCTGCACCGGCGGTGACGGCCGCACTGGACGCCATGGACGGCCTCGTGATCTCTGGTGGCGCGGACCTCGATCCGGCGCTGTACGGGGAAGCGGTGGACGGCTCGCGGGACATCGATGCCGGCCGTGACGCGGTTGACCAGCTCGCCTTCCGGGTCGCCCTCGACCGATCGGTGCCCATCCTGGGCATCTGTCGCGGGATGCAGGCCATCAACGCCTTCAGCGGCGGCACGCTGGTGCAGCACTTGGACGGCCACGAGAGCGTGCCGTACCCCGGCGGACCGGCCAGTCAGCACCCTCTCCGCGTCACGCCTGGGTCACGTCTCTCGACGATCATCGGCGGCCAGGAGAAGCTGCTCGTCAACAGCTACCACCACCAGGCGGTCACGCCGGAGCGGCTCGCGCCCGGGCTGCGCGCCGCGGCCGTGGCCGAACACAACGGCTCCGAGCTGGTGGAGGCGCTCGAGGCCCGGGATCCGGCCCGCTGGCTGGTGGGCATCCAGTGCCATCCCGAGCGCACCGAGTCGAGTCCGCTCGTGCTCGAACGGCTATGGGCCGGCTTCCTGGCGGCCGCTGCCGCGCGACGCGACGCGGCTGCCAGCGCCGCGCCTGCCACCGAGGAGTAGGCCGGCCTCAGCGCTCCTGGACGATCAGCGCGGTGACCATCCCGAACATCCCCTGGTCGGACTCGGCGTGGGTCAGGATGTGGCAGTGGAAGGCCCACGTGCCGAGCTCGCTGGCACGGATCAGGACGTCGACCCGCTCGCCGGGCGCCACCAGCACCGTGTCCTCGTAGTGCGGATCCGCCAGCGCGTACCCGTCCTTGGCGACGACGAGCTGCGGGATGCCGTGCAGGTGCATGGGGTGGATCTGCAGGCCCTCGTTCATGTAGCGCACCCGCACCAGCTGGCCCTGCCTGGCGATGATCGGCTCGGTGGCCGGAAAGCCCTTGCCGTTGAGGGTGAAGCCCAGTGGCCCGTCGTTCAGGACCATCGCGTAGTCGATATCGGCCTTCGGTTCGTCCGCGTTGGGGTCGGTGACGATCAGCGCGCCGAGCAGGCCCATCGGCACCTGGGACTGCGCCATGAAGTGGCTGTGGTACATGTTCGAGCCGGCATTGCGGATCCGGAACTCGTAGGTGAACGACTCACCGGGCATCACCGCCGGCTGGCTGATGACCGGCACGCCATCCATGGCGTTCGGCACCTTCATCCCATGGAAATGGATGGTGGTGGGGGCGGGCAGCTCGTTGTGCAGCACGATCTGGACCTTGTCGCCCAGCTGTGCATGGAGCTGCGGACCGGGCACCGTGCCGTTGTAGCCCCAGGCGGTCACGAACTTGCCGGGCTCCGTCTCCCACTGGAAGACCGATGCGGTCAGCTCCCAGCGCTTGGTCCCATCGGCCAGGATCGTCGGCTCCAGCACCTGGTTCCCGCGGCCTGCAGTCTTCGCCGGAAACTGCGCCGTCACCGCGGCGTCGTGGTCGCGCATCTCCTCGGCGGTCATGGTGGCCGCGGCCGATGGCGACGCCTCCCCCGCTCCGTGCTCGTGGATGCTCACGGCCCCCCGCATGCCGGCGTCCGCGTGGCCGGGGATCGAGCACAGGAAGCTCAGGCCGGCGGCCGGCACCGTGACGGTGCCGGTGGCGGTCTTGCCGCCGTCGGCAGTGAGGACGGTGCCATCGGCGAAGGTGAGGTTATGGAGAATGCCGCCGTCGTTCACGAAGGTGACGGTGTATTCGCCGGCGGTCGCGACGTTCACGTCAGCCGGCTTGAAGCCCAGGTCGAAGGCGTGGATCTCGATCGTGCCGACCGGGCCCGCGGCAACGGTGGCAGACGGACTGCCGCCGCCCGGTGATCCCGCGTCGACCGGCGGTCCGACCAGGACCGCCGCCAGCAGCAGGACGCTGCCGAACAGGGCTCCCATGCCGGTGAAGGCGGCGAAGTAGGCGAAGGCGCGAAACATCGGTACCTCATGCGTACTGGACGAGCCAGGTGGGCTCGTGGCGCATGGTCAGGGAGCCTGGTACGGCCCGGACAGGGCCGAATGGCACGGCTTGGCGGGGTCCGAGGGGCCGGCTCAGTCTTCGAGCGCGCGGCCCAGCAGCAGCGGCGTCCCGAGCCGGGCGTCGTAGCGCGGCCGCAGGCGCTGCTCGTTGTACATCGAGCCAACGTCCAGCCGCCGCGCGCCGAGCGAGGCGTCCGGCAGCGGGGCGTGGGTGTACTTGCCGCCGTGGATGGCGACCATCCGACCGCTGACGCCCTCGGCCAGCAGCTCGACCGCGATGTTGGCAAAGGTGGTGGCCACCATCGAGTCCAGGGCGTCGGGATCGCCGCTGCGCAGGTCGTAGGTCAGGTCGGAGTGCACGGTGTCGATGCCGGTCAGCGTCTTCAGCTCCTCTGCCAGCGCAAAGCCGACGTCGGCCTTGCGCCGGTGGCCGTAGGCATCGGCCTCGCCGAACTCCTGCAGGTGGGCACCGGTCCAGACGGCGCCCTCCGAGGCGATGACCAGCGCGTAGCCGCTCGGGTTCAGGCGGCGATCCTCGAGCAGCAGATTGCCCAGCAGCTCCAGCTGGAACGGCGCCTCGGGAATGACGCAGCGGCTGCTCGTCACGTAGGCGGCGTACCACGCGCTGTAGCCGGCATTGCGGCCGAAGATGCGAAAGACGCCGATGCGCTCGTGGCTGCCCAGCGTGGTCCGCTGCCGGTTGATGAGCTCCTTGGCCCGCGTGACTGCGGTCGAGAAGCCGATGCAGTACTCGGTGCCCCACACGTCGTTGTCCATCGTCTTGGGGATCGCGATCAGCGGCACGCCCTCCCGTCCCAGCCGGGCGGCGTAGCTCAGCGTGTCGTCGCCGCCGATGGCGACCAGGTGGCTGAGCTGCAACGCCTCGAGGTTGCGCAGCACGACCGGGGTCAGGTCGAAGCGGCCGTCATCCGTTGCATAGGTGGCGCGTTCCCGCTCGTCGACGTGTGGGGGCAGGGCGGACTCTGGCATCCGGCCCGGGTTGGTGCGTGAGGTGTGCAGGATGGTGCCACCCGTGCGGTCGATGGCCCGGGTGCTGCGGCGGTCCAAGGGCCGGACCCAATCGGCCTCGTCATCGGCGCCCATGCGAAGGTGGGTGAGCCCCTGCCAGCCGCGCCGGATGCCGGTGACCTGCCAGCCGAGCTCGGTGGCCCGGTAGACGACGCTCTTGATCACCGAGTTCAGACCGGGGACGTCGCCGCCGCCCGTCAGGATGCCGATGTGCGCCATGCCGTCCCATCATAGGACGCCACCCGGCGACTGCAGGCGGAGCTCCTCACCAGCCCTGGGGGTGGCGCGATCGGCCGATTTGGGGCATACTATTCGTCCCCCCGCGCGGCGCCGCCGCGTCATTTCCGAGGAGCACGATGGCAACCACTGTCAACGAACGCCGCTACGTCACCTGGCGCCTGCCCGATCGCCAGTTCTCGAAGGTGCATCTCCAGCGCGACCCGGAGTTCACCGTGTGCGGCAAGACGCTTCCGCGGGCGACCGGCTCACCCCAGCCGCCCATCCCGGCCGCGGCCATGTGCCCGGAGTGCGCAGCCTCCGAGGCCTGATCCGCAGCCAGCCGCACTCGGGTGTGCGGCCGCTTCGCACAGCCGCGCTCGCCTGAAGAGCTGGCGCGGCTGTTCCGTGCCACGGCCGTCAGTGATCTCGACGGCGATCGCTTCAATGTCGCTCCCACCGATCCGGTCTCCGCGGTGGTGGAGCATCACGGCGAGCGCGTGCTCGACACGTTCCGCTGGGGCCTGGTGCCCTTCTTCGCCGATGGCCCGAAGGCCCGTGCACCGCTGATCAACGCGCGGGCCGAGACGGTCGAGACCTCACCCGCCTTCCGCGCGGCGTTCGCGCGCCGGCGCTGCATCGTCCCGGCCGACGCGTTCTACGAGTGGCGCCGCCACCGCGCGCCGGCCACCGGCCGGGTGATCCGGTCCGAGCCCTTTGCCATTCGCCTGCGCAACGATGCGCCGATGGCCTTCGCCGGGCTGTGGGCCATCTGGCGCGATCCGGCCACGGCGCAGCGCCTCTACAGCCTGGCGATCGTCACCGGACAGCCGAACGAGCTGGTGGCCACCGTCCACGATCGGATGCCGGTGATCCTGCATCCGGACGATTGGGACGCCTGGCTCGACGAGGCCGCGCGGCCGGCCGAGCTGCGACCGCTGTTGCGGCCCTATCCCGCCGCGGAGCTGCAGATGTACCCGGTCTCGCCGGCGGTCAACAACGTGCGGAGCCAGGGCGCCGAGCTGCTGCTGCCGCTCTCACGCTGGAGCGCCGCCGCCCCGTGATCATCGGGCTGCCGGCCGACGCGCTGGTGATGCTCATCGGGCCCAGTGGCGCCGGCAAGAGCACCTTCGCGGCCCGTCACTTCCTGCCGACCGAGATCCTCTCCTCTGATGCGATGCGAGCCATCGTCGCCGACGACCCGCACGACCAGGCGGCCACGGACGCGGCCTTCGAGCTGCTGCACGCCGCGCTGACGTTGCGCCTGGCCCGGAGGCGCCTGACCGTGGTCGACGCCACCAACGTCGAGCGCTGGGCACGCCAGCAGCCGCTCGCCATCGCACGGCGCCTCCGACGGCCAGCGGTCGCCATCGTGCTCGACCTGCCGCTGGCCGTCTGCCTGGCTCATAACGCCACGCGCGACACGCCGCGGCCGGTGCCGGCGGTTCGCCGCCAGCATCGCTGGCTCCGCGAGTCCATCGGCTTCCTGGCGGGCGAGGGCTTCGCGGCGGTCTGGACGCTCACGACCGAGGCAGCGGTCGACGGGGCGCAGATCGAGCGAGCGGCGGACGCGGCGCCGGGCTAGAGCACGCGGGTGGTGGCGAGAGCGACCTCGCGGATGTAGTGGATGTCCGGGGCCCAGCTGCGGGCCAGGATGACGTGGAAGGCGCCGCGCGCCGTGCCGTGCGGCAGGTCGATCGACGGCAGCCAGGCGTCGACGGCGTCGGCCTCGAAGGGATGCGTCGCGAACTCGCCGCCGAAGCGGTTGGCATCGGCCTGCAGGCGGCCGTGCTGCACCAGGATCTCCTCCTGGTGCCCACCCCGATGCAGGACACGAGCGTGGACGCGCAGCTCCAGGCGAACCTCCTGCACCTCGATGGCCTCGGCGGTCTGCACCGTGAAGTGCCCGCGGAACGGCTCGCCGAGCACGAGCGGAACGGGATCGAGCCGGATCTGGGCCGGGAAGGCATCGACGTTGGTGGGGGCCTCCTCGAAGAGGCCGTACTGGCCGGTGTCGATCACCCCCGCGCGGAGCAGCGCCGTCGGCTGGGCGACCCGCACGTGGGCGCTGAACCGCTCGTCGATCGCCCTCGGCAAGTCGACCTTGGCGTCCACGATCCAGTCGCAGCGCAGCTCCTCGCCCTCGAAGGTGGCGGGGCCGAGGCCCGGCATGTCCAGGGTGAAGGACCACGACTGCGGCTGGCCGGCCGGCAGGCGGCCGGCGCCCGCCAGGCTGAACTCGCCGCGGTGCAGCTCCTCCTCGGCGGTGCGGGTGACGTGGCGGATCGCCGTGGTGCCGTCGGGGCCCCCCGTCGTCTCGGTGTCGTCGTAGCGATAGCGCTCGACGCAGCGCAGCGTGGCGCTCACGCCGCGCGCGTCCAGATCCCGGTTCGGGGTGAAGGTGAGGGTGAAGGTGGCCTTGCGGTCCGGCAGCAGGACGGGCGGGTCGACCTGCAGCTGCCAGCCGTCGCCGTCGCTCATGCGCTGTCTCCTCGCTCGCCGGCGAGCGGCGCAACGAAATGTCCCGAAGGAACTGCGGCCCGGCCCTGCGGTGCGAGACCGCCGAACCGGTACCGGAACGCTTGATGCAATCTCGTGATCCGGTATCCGCTGCCCCTTCGGGACGACCACAGGATAGGCGTCGCCTCGCGAGCGCCACAAGCCCCTTTATCCCCGACTTTCGCGCCGATGACGGCGCTTATCCACAGCCGATCCCCAAGCACGGCCGGCCACGGGCTGCCGCCGGCCGGTGGTAGGCTCGCCGCATGCCCCACGGCACCGACTGGGCCAAGGCCCCGCCCGAGCTGGCCGAAAGATTCTCCGCCGCCGTGAGCGCCCTGCCCGGCGCGCAGGTGCGCAAGATGTTCGGCTACCCGGCGGGCTTCGTGAACGGGCATCTCTTCACCGGCATCTTCGCCTCGAGCTGGTTCGTGCGCCTGCCCGATGCCCCGCGCGCCGAGCTGGCGGCGGCCGGCGGCACCGAATTCGCGCCGATGCCCGGCCGCCCGATGCGCGAGTACCTGGTCCTGCCCGATGCCCTCGCGGCCGATGCCGATGCCGCCGAGCCGTGGGTCCGCCAGGCCCTGGCGTTCGTGAGCCAGCTGCCACCGAAGGCCAAGCGCTGAGGCGGACGCCGGGCGACGAGCACGGTGACCGCCGCGTCGCCTTCGTCCTGCTCTTCAGCATGGCCGCCATGTTCGGCGGCACCTGGGTCGCCGGCCGCTGGGCGGTCGAGGAGCTGCCGGTCTTCACCGTGGCGGAGCTGCGCTTCGGGATCGCGGCCATCGTGCTGGCGCTGGCGGTGCTGCTGTCGCGGCGGCGGCTGAGCCCGGTGCGCCTCGCCGACCTGCCGCTGATCGCGGGCCTGGGCCTGACCGGCGTGGCCGGCTACAACTGGCTGTTCCTGACCGGCCTGACCCTGGCACCGGCCTCGGACGGTTCCATCCTGGTCCCCGGCACGATCCCGCTCCTGACCATGATCCTGGCAGTCACCGTCCTCGGCGAGCACATCGGCCGCCGGGCGGCGCTGGGCATGGCGGTGGCGATCGCCGGGCTGCTGGTGGTCATCGGCCCGGGCCGCACGACCGGCGGCATGCGGCTGACCGGTGATCTGCTCTTCCTGGGCAGTGCCGGGTTCTGGGCGATCTACAACATCCTGGTCAGGCTGGCCGGGCATCGCTTCGACGCCATCAGCGCCACGCTGTACGCGATGCTGGCCGGCGCGGCGTTCCTGCTGCCGCTGGCCGTCCTGAGCGCCGACCTGCCGGCCCTCGCCGGGGCGAGCGGCCGGGCCTGGGTCTCCATCGGCTACCTGGTCGTCTTCGGCTCGATCCTGGCCTTCGTCTTCCTGCAGGTCGGAGTGGCCCGCATCGGCGCCGCCCGGGCCAGCGCCTTCACCCTGCTCGTCCCGCTGTTCGGCGTCGGGCTGTCCGTGATCTTCCTGGGCGAGCGACCCAGCCTGCTGGCGATAGCCGGCGGTGTCGTGGTGCTGGCCGGCCTGTGGCTGATCCAGACCGATCACAGCGCGCCGCCCACGCCGGAGCCGGTGGCCTAGGCCAGGAACTCGCGGATCAGCGCGGCAACCTCGTCGCGCGCCTCGAACTGGAGCGCGTGGCCGATGCCCGGTAGTCCCACGTGGCGCGCGCCGGAGATGCCGGCGGCGATCTCCGCGCCGGCAGCCGGCGGCACGATCCGGTCGGCCTGCGGCACGACCACCAGCGTCGGTGCGCCGATGGCCGCCAGGTCGATGGGCGGCGTGGCGGCGGTGTCGCGCACGAAGCGCCGCAGGACGCCGAGCGTGCCCGGGACGCGCAGGGGATCGACGTAGCCGCGGACCAGCGCCTCGCTCGCCACGTCCGCGTCGCCCGAGGAGCGGGCGACGAAACGCCGCACGGCGGCCCGGCCAAGCGCCGGGAAGCGCATGGCCAGCGCCAGCCCGATCAGGTTGGCGTCGGACAGGCGCAGGACACGGGCAGCGCTGACGGCGGCCAGCAGGACCAGCCGCTCGACGCGCTGCGGATGGCGTGCCGCCAGGCGCTGCGCCACCGAGCCGCCCCACGACAGGCCCACCACGTGCGGGCGCTCCAGCTCCAGGGCATCGAGCAGGTCCACCAGGCGGTCGGCGTACGAGTCACCGTCCAGTGGACGGCGGATCGCGCGGGTCGACTGGCCGAAGCCAACCATGTCGACCGCCGTCAGGGCGAAGCGGTCGTCCAGCAACGGCATCAGCGCAGCGAACGCGGTGGCGTTGCTCGGGAAGCCGTGGATGAGCAGGACCGGCGGCCCGCTGCCGCGCTGCACGACGTGGATCCGCTCGCCGGCGACCTCCAGGAAGCGGTCGCTCACGATCGGTCGGTGACCTCTACAGCCAGCCCCGTCGCCGGAAGTAGAGGACCATGCCGACCAGCAACGCCGCCATCACCACGATGATCAGCAGGAATGCGTTCGGGTTCCCCTCGCCGGGGACCGGCACGTTCATGCCCCACACGCTGGCGATCAGGGTCAGCGGCAGGAGTACGACGCTGGCGGCGGTCAGGACGCGCAGGACGTCGTTGAGCCGATGCGACAGCACCGACTCGTTGGACGACTCCAGGGCCTCGACGATCTCCTTGAAGTTCTCGAGCACGTCCCAGATGCGCTCGGAGGCGTCAGTCAGGTCGTCGAAGTAGACGTCCAGCTCTTCGCCGAAGTGGTTCTGCTTGGCGCGCTCCAGCGCGCGGAACACGGCCCGCTGCGGCCGGATCATGGCGCGGAAGTTGATGATCTCCTGCTTCGTATTGCTGATCTCGCGCACGATCTCGCGGGAGCGGCCCTCGAAGATGTCGTCTTCCAGGCGCCGCAGCTTGCGGCCGAGCTGGCCGAGCATCGGGAAGCAGGCGTCGACGCAGCGGTCGAGGATCTCGTACAGCAGCCGGCCAGAGCCCCCCGCGAAGAGCGATTCGCGCACCTCGGGCTGCTCCTGGACCCGCTCCCACATGGCGGGCAGCGGCACGATCGGCTCCTCGGGCAGGGTGACCACGTAGTCCGGACCGATGAACACATCGAGCTCGGCCGGGTGCAGCCGCCCGGTGTCCTTGTCGAAACGCGGGAACTGGACGACCAGGAACAGGTAGTCGTCGTAGACATCGAGCTTCGGGCGCTGGTTGATGCTGGCCACGTCCTCGAGGTCGAGCGGGTGGAACCCGAAGTGCTCGGCCAGCCAGGCAATATCCGCCGACCCCGGATTCTCGACGTTGTACCAGCGCAGGCCGGCCGCGTCGACCTCCTCGATGCGAGGCTGCTCGAGCGCCAGCGCGGGCTCGCCATCATCGGCCGCGAGGCGGCGCGGTCGGAGGAGCCGAGGAAGCTGGCGCATGGTGGGTGCAGGGTAGTCCTGCGGCGGGTTTCTGGCCCGGGATTGCGGCACGCCCGTAGACTCCGCGCGTGTCAGCCCGCCATTTCCTGCTCCATGCCGGCTACATCCGCGACGACGGCGCGACTGTGGGCAGCAGCGTCAGCCTGATCGAGGACGGCGAGGCCGTGCTGGTCGTGGACCCGGGCATGGTCGCGGACCGCGGCGCCATCCTGGATCCGCTGCGCGCCCACGGCCACGAGGCCGGCGACGTGACGCACGTGGTGCTGACCCATCACCACCCGGACCACGCGGTCAACGTCGCGCTTTTCCCGAACGCCGAGGTCGTGGACGCCTGGGCCCGCTACGTCGGCGACCAGTGGCTCGACCACGCCGGCGACGGCCATCGGCTCAGCCCGCATGTGTGGCTGATGCTCACCCCGGGCCATACGACCGAGGACCTCACCGTCATGGCCGAGACCGATGATGGGGTCGTGGCCTGCACGCACGCCTGGTGGCGCGGCGATCGCACGCCCGAGGTCGATCCGCTGGCCGAGGATCCGGCCGCGCTCACGACGAGCCGCCAGCGGATCCTGGCCAGCGCTGACCTGGTGGTGCCCGGCCACGGCGAACCGTTCGAGACCGGGCGGGGCGGCTGAGGCTCGCCGGGCTCGCTCAGGCAGCCTGGACCAGGTGATCGAGCACGAGCGGCCACCCTTCGTCGTAGCCGGCCGCAGCCGCGGCGGCCTCGGCGCCGTGCACTTCCCAGCCCGTGTGCAGCAGCTCCACCTGGGTCGCGCCGTCAGCGGTGTCCGAGAACGTCACATCGACCAGGGTTGCCAGCTCCTCGCCGTAGCCGGGATGCCAGGTCATGGCAACCCGATCGAAGGGATCCCAGGCCGTGACCACGCCCCAGTCCGAGGTCCGGCCGTCAGCCGCTGACTCGTACAGCCGGCCGCCGACGCGCGGCTCCAGCGTGACGCCCACTGCCTCACCTTCATAGACCGAGTGCGTCGAAAGCGGCCACCAGGAGCCGATGCGCTCGGTGAACAGGCGGAATGCCTCGTCTCGCGGCAGCTTCACCGTCACCGTGCTTCGGACCTCGAGAGCCACGTCACGCGCCTCCATCAACATCTCCCTGCTCCTTGCGGCCGTCTCCGGCCCGCTGCGCGGCCTCGGCGTCGGCAAGGGCCTTGAAGCCAGCCAGTGCCTGCGACCAGAAGCGCTCCCAGTACTCACGCACCTCGCCGATCCCGGCGGGGTCGACCGCATAGATCCGCCGCGTGCCCGCCTGGCGGTCCGTCACCAGCCCGGCATCCTTGAGCACTCGAAGGTGCTGGCTGACCGCGGGACGGCTGACCGGAAGCCCGGCCGCCAGCTCACCGACGGCGGCGGGATGCTCCAGCAGGCGCTCCAGGATCGCGCGCCGGGTGCCATCCCCGACTGCTTCCATGACCGATGCGTAAGTGTTCACTTACCGTAAGTTAGCACTTACCGGTGCGATGTCAAGCCCCAGCCGTGGACGATGGCACGCGCGTCGAGACCGCGACCGTGACGGCACAGACGGCAAGCATCGACAGCTCGGCGACGGCGATCGCCGGGGCGAGGCCCAACGGCACGGCGCCCAGCGCCACGACCGCGCCGGCGGCGCCGGTTCCGAGCGCCACGCCCAGCGTGTTGGCGAGCTGTATCGCGGCCGACGCCGCGCCCTCGCCGCCCGCCGGCGCACTCTGGATGCTGGTCAGCGTCGTCAGCGAGTAGGCGATGCCCATTCCCAGCCCGGCGATCGCCCAGCCGAGCGCCGCGAACCAGGTTGGGACTGACGTGACGGCCACGGAGACCTCGAGGCCGATCCCCGCACCGATCAGCACCACACCGAGGACCGTGAAGCCTGCGCGCCTGCCGCGCATCGCCAGCCGGGCCTGGATCCACGAGCCGGCGGCCCAGGTCACGGCCGCGGC
>DASSNX010000101.1:0-6499 GCA_035701185.1 Candidatus Limnocylindria bacterium | reverse complement strand
GCAGACGCTCTTGCCCGAGCCGGTGGCCCCCGCAATCAGCACGTGCGGCATCTTCGACAGGTCGGCGCTGAACGGCTGGCCGGCCACGTCCTGGCCCAGCGCGAAGGCCAGCTTGCTGCCGGAGCCGATGGATTCGAAGTTTCGCGACCCGAGCACCTCCTTGAGCGTGACCAGGTCGAAGGCGCTGTTCGGGATCTCGATGCCGACGTACGGCTCGCCGGGGATGGGCGCCTCGATCCGGATCGAGCGCGCGGCCAGGGCAAGCGCCAGGTTGTCGGCCAGCCCCTCGATCCGCGACAGCTTGATGCCCGGCTCCACGTCCAGCGCGTACTGGGTGACGACCGGTCCCTCCTGGATGCGCGCCACCTTCACGCCGATGCCGAAGTGGGCCAGCGTCTCGCGGATGCGCTGGCCCTTGGCGGTGAGGTCCAGCTGGGCGGCGCTGCTCGCCGGCGCATCGGCCAGCAACTGGAGGGTGGGCAGGTCCCAGGTGCGCTGGGTCGACTCGAGGGCGGCGTCGATGCGATCCCCCTCCCCCATCTCGACGAGATGGACGTCCTCCTCGTCCTCGAGCGCGTCGGCGTGGATTGCGGCCGCGGCCATGCCGTCGGCGACCGGGATCGGCGTTGCCACGCCGGACGCCACCGCTGGCACTGGCGGTGCCACCGCGGGAGCGGTGAGCGTCGCCGCGCTGCCGCCACCGGATGTCGATGGTGCCGCTTCCGGACGGGCCCGCCGAACGATGACGGGCGGCTCGTCGTCATCGGCCCCACCGCCGAACGCGCCGCGCACGCGGTCGAGGATTCCGCGCGTTACCGGCTCCGGCGGCGTGACCGGGATCGGCTCCTGGCGCGGCCGTGCCTTTGCGGCCTGGCGTGCCTCGGCCTCGGCCAGCTCAGTCCGCTCCTCGCGACGGCGCAGCCAGGCAGCGATAAGGTCGCCGACCGTCATGTTGAAGTAGAGCAGCATGCCGACGGTGAACAGCAGGGCCAGCACGATCCAGGCACCGGCGTCACCGATCGCCCGGGTGAGCACCCAGCTGATGCCGTAGCCGATGATCCCCCCGCCGTCGCCCAGCTTCACGGCGCGCAGCGTGCCGCCCACGGCCAGGTGGAAGGCACCGAGCAGCGAGACCGCCACCACTGCCGCGCCGCTGGCCGCCATCCAGCGCTCGGCCGGCATCGATTTCATCCACAGCATCAGTGCGAAGCCGGCGAGCAGCGGCGGGGCGAAGGCGATCCCCCAACCGAGCAGGTAGCTGAGCACGTCGCGCCACGGCTTGACGACCCAGCCGGCATCGGGTGCGAACAGGGCGATGACGCTCACCACCGCCAGCAGCACCAGCACCAGGGCCAGCAGCTCCCGCACGAAGCGGCTGCTGAGGGTCAGCTGGTTGCTCCGCCGTCGCCGGCGGCTGTTCGTCCGCCGTCGGGTCGTCGTCGAGCGTCGCGTCGCCACCCTGCCTCAGACCTCCATCACGATGGGCAGGATCATCGGGCGTCGCTTGGTCCTGTCGAAGAAGAACGGCGCCAGGATGTCCCGGATCTTGGCCTTCAGGTAGCCCGACTCGGCCACGTGGTCATCGTCGCCCGCCTGCTGGCTGAGCGCCCTGGCCAGGTGCTCGCGGGCCTCGGCCATGATGTGGTCATCGGGATCCGGCAGGAACCCACGGCCGATGAGGTCGGGGCCGGACACCGGGCGGCCGGTCGCCGCCTCCACGGTGAGCGCCACCAGGACCACCCCGTCGGACGCCAGCATGCGCCGATCGCGCAGCACCACCCCGTCGATGCCGTCCACGTTCACGATGCCGTCGACCAGGACGTCGCCGGCGGTCACGCTGCCCGCCAGTCGGGCCCGGCTTCCGTCGAACTCGACCACCTGGCCATTTTCGAGCACGAAGATGCTGTCGATCGGCACGCCGGCGCCCTCGGCCAGCAGGCCGTGCTGCACCAGCATGCGGTATTCGCCGTGGACCGGGATGAAGTGCCGCGGCTTCACCAGGCCGAGCATCAGCTTCAGCTCTTCCCGCGAGCCGTGGCCCGAGACGTGGCAATGCTTGAGCGGCTCGTAGTGAACCATCGCGCCCTCCTTGAAGAGGTTGTCGATGGTTCGTGCCACCGCCTCCTCGTTGCCCGGGATCGGCGAGGCGGAGACGATCACGGTGTCGCCGGGCTCGATGGTCACGTTACGGTGGTCGCGGTTGCTCATCCGCGTCAGGCCGGACATCGGCTCACCCTGCGAGCCGGTGGTCATGATCACCAGCTCGTGGTTCGGGATGCGCTGCAGCTGATCCTTGCGCGCCAGCGTCCCGTCCCGCGGATCGAGGTAGCCCAGCTCGACGGCGATGCCGATGTTCTGCTCCATGCTGCGTCCCAGGGCCACCATCTTCCGGCCGTGGGCATACGCGGCGTCCAGGACCTGCTGCACCCGGCCGATGTTGCTGGCAAAGGTGGCCACGATGACGCGGCCCGGGGCCTCTCCGACCAGCTGGTGCAGCGACTCCCCCACCGTCGCTTCCGACTGGGTGTAGCCGTCCTTCTCGGCCCGGGTCGAGTCCGAGAGCAGGAACTCGACCCCCCGGTTGCCGATCTGCGCGATCAGGCCCAGATCGGCGCGGCGGCCGTCCGGCGGGGTGTGGTCGAACTTGAAGTCGCCGGTGTGCACGATCGTGCCCAGCGGGGTGCCAATGGCCAGGCCCATCCCCTCCGGGATCGAATGGTTGACCGCGAAGGGCAGGATGGCGAAGGGGCCGATGCGGGTCTCCACGCCCGCCTCCAGCGGCTCCAGGCGGGTCGATTCCAGGAGCCGATGCTCCTTCAGCTTGCCGCGCACCAGGCCGCTGGTCAGGCGGCCGGCATAGACGGGCACGCCCGGCAGCTTCGGCAGCACGTACGGCAGCCCGCCGGTGTGGTCCTCGTGCCCGTGGGTGAGCACGATCGCCTCGACCCGATCCCGGTTCTCCTCCAGGAACGTGACGTCGGGGATGACGAAGTCGATGCCGAGCATCTCCGGCTCGGGGAAGGCCAGGCCGCAGTCGACGACCAGGATCCGCCCCGCCACGTCGATGGCGGTGATGTTCTTGCCGACCTCGCCCACCCCGCCGAGCGGGATGATGCGCAGGGTTTCGGTCATCAGCGCTCCCTAGAAGAGTGTGAGCTGCTCGGTGTCGCGCCCGGCCGCCGTCAGTGCCGGGTCGGGCTGCGCCGCGACGACCTCGAGCGCCGCCACGCGCTCCGCTTCCATCGCCTCCCTCGCGGCCAGCAGCGCCGCCGGCAGGCCTCGCATGTCCGCAAACAGCGTTTCGCGCAGCGATGCCTGATGCAGCGCCGCTGCAGGATGGTACATCGGGAAGACGAACCGACCCCCCGCCCGGCGCAGTGAGCCGTGCACCGCGGAGATGCGGCCCTCGGGCAGGTAGCGGCGCAGCGAGTGGCGTCCCAGGGTCACGATCACCGCCGGATCGAGCACGCTTTCCTGCCGGTCGAGGTAGCCACCGCAGGCCGTGATCTCGTCGGGCTCCGGGTCCCGGTTGCCCGGCGGTCGGCACTTCACCACGTTGGCGATGAACACGTCCTCGCGAGCCCAGCCGATGGACTGCAGGAGCTCATTGAGGAGCTGGCCGGCGGGACCCACGAACGGACGTCCGGTGGCGTCCTCGCGTGCCCCAGGTCCCTCCCCCACCAAGAGCACGTCAGACAGCGGATTGCCCTCGCCGGGAACCGCCTGTGTCCGGCCGCGATGTAGCCCGCAGCGGGTGCACGCCCGAACCTCCGCCGCGATCTCGGCCAGCGCCGCCTGTGTCGGACTCGTGCTCATCGGACGCGGACCATCGTACAGAGCCACGACCGCGGCCGCGGCCCGGATGACGAAAGAGCCGGCCCTCGCGGCCGGCTCTTCATCGTGTCGCGCGTCGAGCTACGACTGGTCGCCGTTCCCCGCTGCCGCGCCGGCGCCGGCCTTCGCCATGTGGCGCTCCATCGCCGCCCGGCGGCTCAGGTTGACACGCCCCATGCGGTCGATCTCGGTGACCACCACCATCAGCTCGTCGCCGATGCTGACCACGTCCTCGACGCGTGGCACCCGGTAGTCGGCCAGCTGGCTGATGTGGACCAGCCCCTCCTTGCCGGGCAGGATTTCGACGAAGGCGCCGAAGTTCATGATCCGGGTGACCTTGCCCAGGTATTCCTTGCCGACCTCGACGTCCTTCGTCAGGCCCTCGATCCAGGCGATCGCCTTCTTGGCCGCATCGCCGTCGGTGGCGGCGATCTGGATCGTGCCGTCGTCCTCGACGTTGATCTGGGTGCCGGTCTCGGCCGTGATCTGGCGGATCACCTTGCCACCAGCGCCGATGACGTCGCGGATCTTGTCCACCGGGATCTTGATGGTGGTGATGCGCGGCGCGTACGGGCTCAGCTCGCTGCGGCTGGCGCTGATGACCTCGGTCATCTTGTCCAGGATGAACAGCCGCGCCACCCGGGCCTGCTCCAGCGCATCGCGCAGGATCTCCGGCGTGATGCCGGCGACCTTGATGTCCATCTGCAGGGCCGTCACGCCATCGGCGGTGCCGGTCACCTTGAAGTCCATGTCGCCGTAGGCGTCTTCCTTGCCGTTGATGTCGGTCAGGACCGCGTAGCGGCCGGTGGCCGCGTCGGTGATCAGGCCCATGGCCGCGCCGGCCACCGGCGCCTTGATCGGCACACCGGCATCCATCAGCGACAGCGTGCTGCCGCAGGTGCTGGCCATGGAGGTCGAGCCGTTGGAGCTGACCACTTCGGAGACGACCCGAATCGTGTACGGGAACTCCTCGACGGTCGGCAGCACCGGGACCAGCGCGCGCTCCGCGAGCGCGCCGTGCCCGATCTCACGCCGGCCGGGCCCGCGCATCGGGCGCGCCTCGCCCACCGAGTACGGCGGGAAGTTGTAGTGGTGCAGGTAGCGCTTCTCGGTCTCCGGGGAGATCGTGTCCAGCCGCTGCACGTCACTGGCCGGGCCCAGCGTGGCGATCGACAGCGCCTGCGTCTGGCCTCGGGTGAAGATGCCCGAGCCGTGGGTGCGCGGCAGGACGCCGACCTCGACACTGATCGGTCGGATGGTGGCCGTATCGCGGCCGTCGATGCGGACGTTCTCGCTCAGCACCAGCTCGCGCACGGTCGCCTTGGTGAGAACGTCCATCAGTCCGGAGCCGATGCCGTGGCGGCGGCGGATGTCCTCCATCCGGTCGCCCTGCTCCGAGCGGTTGTAGTTCTCACGTGCCCGGCGAATCTCGTCGGCGATATCGGCTCGAATGCGGTCGAGTCGCTCCGGCAGGCTGTCGGTCAGGTTGATGAAGAGGTCGGCCGTGGCCTGCGCATCCGGCATCGCCCGGTGGGCGGCGGCATGGTCGCGGCCGAAGACGAAGCGCACCAGATCGGCCAGCTTGTAGGCCCCGGCATCGGGATAGAGCTGGTAGGCGAGCTCCAGCGTGTCGTACACCGCGCTCGGCTTCCAGGCCACGTCGTTGGGCAGGTGGCGCAGCACGAACGGCACGTCGAAGGCAACGTTGTGCGCGACCAGCGGGGCGTCGCCGACCCACTGCGCAAAGTTGGTGAGCACCTCGGCGGCGGTCGGCGCGCTCTGGACGTCCTCGTCGGACAGCCCGTGGATCTGATGCCCCACGATCGAGCGTCCGGGATTGACCAGCGACTCGAAGCGGTCCACCACCTCGCCACCGCGCACCTTCAGCGCCGCGAGGTCGACGATGTAGCCGTTCTCCGGCTTCATGGCCGTCGTCTCGAGGTCGAAGACAACGAACTCTGGCGTGCCCTCGGCCAGGGCCTTGCCCAGCTTCACCACCGAGTCTGCCTTGGGACCAAGGAACGGCAGCTTCTTGGCCTTGCCGGCCGTGGCGACCAGCTTCTCCTGCAGGTCGATGCTCTTCTGCAGCTCCTGCTGACCGTACGCGATGGCGTCGGCCATGACGGCCTCGGGCAGGATCTTGGCACCCGCCTCGACCATCATGATCGCGTCGCGGGTGCCAGCCACGACCAGGTCCAGGTCGCTGTCATCCAGCTGGCTGATGGTCGGGTTGGTGACGAACTCGCCGTTGATGCGCCCCACCCGCACCGCGCCGACGGGGCCGAGGAACGGGATGCTGGACACCGCCAGCGCCGCCGAGGCGCCGTTGACGGCCAGGATGTCGGGGTCGTTCTCCTGGTCCGCGCTGAGCACGGTCAGGACGATCTGGACCTCCTGCTTGTAGCCCTTCGGGAAGAGAGGCCGGATCGGCCGGTCGGTGAGGCGCATGGCCAGGATGGCCGCCTCGGATGGGCGCGACTCGCGCTTGATGAAGCCGCCCGGGATCTTGCCCGCGGCGTACATGCGCTCCTCGTAGTCGACGGTGAGCGGGAAGAAGTCCGCGCCCTCGCGCGGCTCCTTGCTGGCGACCGCGGTCGCCAGGACGACGGTGTCGCCGTATCGGACGATGACGGCGCCGTCAGCCTGCTCGGCGAGCTTGCCGGCC
>DASSNX010000100.1:0-3922 GCA_035701185.1 Candidatus Limnocylindria bacterium | reverse complement strand
CCGCTGCGCCTCTCCCCCACCTACCCGCGGCTGGTCGAGCTCGACTGCGCCTTCGGCGAGAAATCGGGCTGGGAGCGGCCGAACTGGTTCGAGTCGAACGCCGCGGCAGGCGACCCGCTTCTCCGTCCACGGGGCTGGGCGGGCATGCACTGGTCGCCGGCGATCGGTGCCGAGGCACTGGCCACGCGCCAGGCCGCCGCCCTGTTCGACGAGACGAGCTTCAGCAAGATCGAGATCGCCGGACCGGGTGCGCTCGCCTTCCTGCAGCACCTGTGCGACAACGAGATGGACCGCGCGGTCAGCCGCGTGACCTACACCCAGATGCTCAACCGGCGCGGCGGGATCGAATGCGACTTCACCGTCACCCGCCTGGGCGAGGATCGGTTCTGGATCGTGACCGGCACCGCCTTCGGCAACCACGACCTGGGCTGGATACGGAGCCACGCGCCTCGCGACGGCAGCGTCCAGCTGCGCGACCTGACCGCGGCGCGCGCCTGCCTGGGCATCTGGGGGCCGGCGGCCCGCGACATCGTGGCCTCGCTGACGGACGAGGACGTGAGCAACGCGGCCTTCCCGTACATGACGGCCCGCGAGATCAGCGTGGGGAACGTGCCGGTCCTGGCGCTGCGCGTCACCTACGTCGGCGAGCTGGGCTGGGAGCTGTACTGCCCCACCGAGTACGGCCTGGCCCTGTGGGACACGCTGTGGCAGGCGGGCAAGGCACACGGCCTGGTGGCCGGGGGCTATCGGGCCATCGACAGCCTGCGCCTCGAGAAGGGCTACCGGGTCTGGTCGTCGGACATCACCCCGGAGGACACGCCGTACCAGGCGGGGCTCGGCTTCGCGGTGCGGCTGAACAAGGCCGGCGGGTTCATCGGGCAGGAGGCACTGGCCGAGGCCGGGGCCGAGCCGGACCGGCGGCTGTGCTGCGTGACCCTGGACGAGCCGCTGATGGTGGCGCTGGGCAATGAGCCGATGCGCGTCGGCGGCGACGTCGTCGGGCGCGTGACGTCGGGCGGCTACGGCTACGCGGTCCGCCAGAGCATCGCCTACGGGTACCTGCCGAGCGCCTGCGCGGAGCCGGGGCAGCGCCTGGAGGTCGAGATCGCGGGGACGTGGGTCGGCGGCCAGGTGGCGGCCGAGCCGCTGTACGACCCCGCCGGCGAGCGCGTGCGGGCCTAGCGGGGCAGGGACCCGCTCACCGGTCGCGTGCCACCGCGGCCGCGCGCAGGACCGCCAGGCGCTCCGCGGCCGCATGCAGGGCGTCCGCCGCGCGCGGCTCGAACCGCTCCCCGGTGGTGGCCGGGCTGGGCAGCGGGATGTCCTCGACCACACAGGCAGCCTGGCGGGCGGCGCCCAACGCCGCGGCCTCCGGCTCGGGGTCCCGCCGCACCGGCAGGTCGAACGCATCGGCGCACAGCTGCGCCAGCCCGTCGGAGGCTGCGCCACCGCCCACCAGAGTGACGTCAGTCGGGTGGCAACCGGCGCGGGCCAGGGCCCGCAGCCCGTAGGCGAGGCCCAGGATCACGCCCTCGGCCACCGCCCGCACGAGGTCGTTGCGATCGTGGCCGGCATGGATGCCGCTGAAGGCAGCCGTGGCCGACGGGGCGTTCGGCGTGCGCTCGCCTGCGAGGTAGGGCAGGAAGGTCACGCCGCGGGAGCCCGGCGGCGATGCGGCGAGCGCTGCCTCGAAGCCGGCGCGATCCAGCCCCATCTCCCGCCGGATCCACTCCGTGGCCAGGGTGCAGTTGAGCGTGCAGACCAACGGCAGCCAGCCACCAGTCGAGCTGCAGAAGGCCGCCGCCTCCCCCTCGGCGTCGACTGCGGGCTGGGAGTGGAACGCGAAGGCGGTGCCGGAGGTGCCCAGGCTGACCAGTGTGGGGCCCTCCACCACCGCCCCGACGCCGATAGCCGAGCACATGTTGTCGCCGCCCCCGCCGCTCACCGGCACCCCGGCGGGCAGCCCCAGCAGCTCGGCCGTCGTGCGCTGCAGCTGCCCGTGGACGGCGAGCGAGTCGCCGATCGCGGGCAACGTGGCGTCCCAGTCGCGCGCCTCGTCGAGCGCCGCCAGGACCGGGCGGCAGTAACTGCGGCTGCGCGCGTCGACATACGCGGTGCCCGACGCGTCGCCCGGCTCGGTGGCGTAGCTGCCGGTCAGCCACAGGTTAAGGTAGTCGTGCGGCAGGCAGAAGCGGCGCGCTGCCGCGTAATTGTCGGGCTCGTGGTCACGCAGCCATGCCACCTTTGGCGCGGTATAGCCCGGCAGGAACAGGTTACCGGTCAGCGACAGGACCGCCGCCTCGCCGCCCAGCGCGTCCGTCAGAGCCCTGGCCTCGGCCGTCGTGCTCGTGTCATTCCAAAGCTTCGCCGGGCGCACGGGTCGATCGCCGGCATCCAGGGCCACCAGGCCGTGCTGCTGGCCGCTGACCCCGATCCCGCCGACCTCGACGCCGCCCGCAGCGGAGAGCGCCGCCCTGACGGCCGTGACGGCCGCATCGGTCCACCAGCGAGGATCCTGCTCACGGGTGCCATCGGGGGCCTCGATCAGGTCGTGGTCCGCGCGGCCGACGGCCAGCACCTCACCCTCCATGTCGAGCAGCAGGGCTTTGGTCGACTGCGTGCCGCAGTCGATCCCCAGGAAGGCACGCCGCGCGGTCATGGAGGCGCCTGCCGGGGCATCGTCATCGGCTGCGAGTGTACCTAGAATCGAGCCCATGACCGCCCATGAGCCTGCCCCGCCGATCCGCTGGTGGGAAGGCGCGGTCATCTACCAGATCTATCCGCGCTCCTTTGCCGACAGCAACGGCGACGGCATCGGCGACCTGAACGGCATCCGGGCCCACCTGGATCACCTGCGCGGAGCCGATGGCTCCCTGGACATCGACGCGATCTGGATCTCGCCCTTCTACCCCTCGCCGCTGTACGACTTCGGGTACGACATCTCCGACTACACCGATGTCGCCGCCGAGTTCGGGACGCTCGACGATTTCGACGCCCTGGTGGCCGACGCGCACGACCGCGGGCTGCACGTGATCCTGGACCTCGTGCCCTGCCACACCTCGACCGAGCATCCGTGGTTCACGGAGAGCCGCGCCGACCGCCACGCCGCTCGCCGCGACTGGTTCGTCTGGGCCGATCCCGCTCCCGATGGCGGTCCGCCGAACAACTGGGAGTCCGCCTTCGGCGGGCCCGCCTGGGAGCTCGACGCCGGCAGCGGGCAGTACTACCTCCATTCGTTCTACCCCGAGCAGGCGGACCTCAACTGGCGCAACCCGGCCGTGGCGGAGGCGATCCACGAGGTCATGCGCTTCTGGTTCTCCCGCCGCGTGGACGGGCTCCGGGTCGATGCCATTCCCCTGGCGATGAAGGACGCGCTGCTGCGCGACAACCCGCCATATCGGCGACCGGCGCTGATCCCCGGCTTCGCGGCGCGGGCCACCCAGGAGCCGCTGTGGAATATCGACCGGCCGGAGGTCCACGACGTGATCCGCGCCCTGCGACGGGTGGCGGACGAGGCGGGCGGGCGCCTGCTGATCGGCGAGGCCTACGCACCACTCGAATCGCTGGTCGAGTACCTCGGCTTCGGCCGTGACGACGAGTTCCACCTGGCCTGGAACTTCGAGCTGCTGCACACGCCGTTCGAGGCCGGCCCGCTGGCCCTGGCTGTCGAGCGGGCGGAGGCGCTCCATCCAGCGGGCACCTGGCCGTCGATCGCGTTCAGCAACCACGACAATCCGCGCCACGCGACCCGCTGGGGCGCCGATCGCACGCGACTGGCGGCGCTGGTCCTGCTCACCCTCCGGGGAGTGCCAACCATGTACATGGGCGAGGAGATCGGCATGACCGACCACCCCGGCCTGCCCGACGGAGTCCGCTTCGATCGCGCGGGCCGCGATGCCCAGCGCACGCCGATGCAGTGGAG
>DASSNX010000099.1:0-14683 GCA_035701185.1 Candidatus Limnocylindria bacterium | reverse complement strand
ATGAAGGCGAGCAGCAGGCCGATATGCCCGTTGCGGCCGATCAGCACCGGCAGCATGCTGCTGATGTCATCGGTCCGGTCGAAGGTGACTTCAGGGCCGGTGCCGCGCAGCGGTCCACCGATCGCGAACGAGACGAGCTGGATGGCGACGAAGTTGAGCATGATCGTCGTGACCACCTCGTGGGCGCCAGTGAACGCCTTGAGGAAGCCCGGCACGAAGCCCCAGGCCAGCCCGCCGGCCATGCCTGCGACGAGAGCCAGCGGGAGGGCGACGATCGCCGGTACCCCATTGAGGCCGATGGCCGCCGCGGTGGCCGCCAGCGCCCCGACCAGGAACTGGCCCTGGCCGCCGATGTTGAAGAGACCACCCTTGAAGCCGATGCCGACCGCCAGGCCGGCAAGGATGAGCGGCGTGGCGTTGACGAGCGTGTTGACCAGCGCGTTGACCGAGCCGAAAGCGCCGACGGCGAGCGCCTGGTAGGCCTTGAGCGGCAGCAGCGGGTCCCAGCCGTTGATCAGCGGGCTGGAGAGGAAGATGACGATCGCGCCGACCACGAGGGCGAGGAGGATCGAGATCGCCGGCAGGAGCATCAGCGCCCGCGCGCGCTGCAGCCAGCTGACCGTCGCCGCCGGGGCGGGCGCCGCTGCCTGCTCGGTCACGACGCGGCCTCCACCGTCTGAGGCTGGGTGCCGGAGCCGCGACCGCCGGTGGCCATCAGCAGGCCAACCTCCTCCTTGTCCGCCGTCCGCCCGTCGACCACCGCCACGATCCGGCCGCCGTACATGACGCCGATGCGGTCGGACATCTCGAGCACCTCGTCGAGCTCGGCGGAGATCAGGAGGGTGGCGATCCCGGTGTCGCGCTTGGCGATCGTCTGGCGATGGATGAACTCGATGCTGCCGACGTCCAGGCCGCGGGTCGGCTGGTCAAGGACGAGGAGCTTGAGGTCGCCGTCGAACTCACGGGCCACCACGACCTTCTGCTGGTTGCCACCCGACAGGGTGCCGGCGGTGACATCGGCCGACGGGGTGCGGATGTCGTACCGCTCGATCGCCTCCCTGGCGTAGGTCTCGATCGCCTCGTCGTCACGCCGCAGCCCCCTGGCGTACGGGGCGTGGTAGTAGTCGTTCAGGACCAGGTTGTCGGTGAGCGGGAAGCTCAGCACCATCCCGAAGCGGTGACGGTCGCCGGGCACGAAGGCCACGCCCTGGCGGTGCAGCTGCCGCGGCGAGGCATGGGTGATGTCGCGGCCGCCGAGCGTGACCTTGCCAGCCGCCGAGTGGCGGAGGCCGACGATGGCCTCGACCAGCTCGTCCTGGCCGTTGCCCGCCACGCCGGCGATGCCGAAGATCTCACCCTCGCGCACCTCGAAGCTGACGTCGTGGACCACCTCGTTGCCGCGATCGTCCTTGACCGACAGGTTGGCGACGGTGAGCATCGGCTCACCGGGATGGCTCTCGCCGCGATCCACGGTCAGCTCGACCTCGCGGCCGACCATCAGCTCGGCCAGGTCCTCCTCGTCGGTCTCGCCGGGGAGCCGGCTGCCCACGACCTTGCCGCGGCGGATGACGGTGATCCGGTCGGCGACCTCGAGGACCTCGTACAGCTTGTGGCTGATGAAGATGATCGCGTAGCCCTCGGCACGGAGCTTCTGGAGGACGCCGAAGATCTCCTTGGTCTCCTGCGGCGTGAGGACCGCGGTTGGCTCGTCGAGCACCAGCAGCCGCGCGTTGCGGTAGAGCGCCTTCAGGATCTCGACGCGCTGCTGCCAGCCGACCGAGAGCGAGCCCACGGCCTTGTCCGGGTCGATCTGCCAGCCGAAACGGTCGCCCAGCTCGCGGATGCGCCGATGCGACGCGGCGCGGTCGACGAAGATCGGCCCGGCCATCGGCTCCTCGCCGAGCAGGATGTTGTCGGCCACCGAGAGGACCGGGACCAGCATGAAGTGCTGGTGAACCATGCTGATCCCGCGCTGGATGGCGTCGTGCGGACTGGCGATGTCGACCGGTTTGCCGTCGATCAGGATCTCGCCGGCGTCGGGCACGGCCAGCCCGTACAGGATGTTCATCAGCGTGCTCTTGCCGGCACCGTTCTCGCCCAGCAGCGCGTGGATCTCTCCCTCGCGGACCTGCAGGTCGATGGCGTCGTTGGCGAGCACGCCCGGATAGCGCTTCGTGATGCCGCGCATCTCGAGCACGGGCGGACGGCTTCCGCCCGATGCCGAGGTCACGTCAGCAGTCACGTCGGCCACGTTCCTACCCCGAATAACGCGAGCGGGCCGGCCCGACGGACCGGCCCGCTCATGTCTCAGCTGAGGGGTGAACCTGTGCTCAGCTCGAGCTCAGGTGCCCTTGTCCTCCTTGCCCGCGTAGCACAGGTTCGTCGGCTGGCACGGGTCGATGTCGCCCGAGGCCATGCCGTCGTACGCATCCTGGACCTTGGCCTTGATGTCATCGGTGATGACATTGCCGTCGAACTGGTAGTACGGGGCCACGCCGATGCCGTTGTTGTCGGCGCCGTAGAACACGTTGCCCTTCCGAGCCGAGCCCCCAGCGAAGGCGATGACGCCCTCCTGGACGCCGGTGGTCAGGTGCTTCTCGGCGCTGGTCACGATGCACTCGGCCTGGTCCGGGGTTGACTGCCACTGGTCGACGTCGACGCCGATCCCGTAGATGCCAGCCTCTTCGACCGACTGCAGAATGCCGTTGCCCGTCTTGCCGGCGACCTGGAACATGACGTCGACGTCATCGTTCTGGCTCAGGAACTGGTCCGAGAACGACTTGCCGGTGGTCGGGTCGTTGAACGCGACGCTGAGGTCGTTGGAGACGTACTTCAGGTCGACCTTGACGCTCTCGTCCACGCTGTGGGCGCCGTTCTCGTAGCCGCGCATGTAGTTCACGACCGGCGGGATGGTGCCCGAGCCGCCGATGGCGGCGATGTGCTTCGACTTGGTGATGCTGGCGGCCACGATGCCGGCCAGGTACCCGGCCTGCTGCTCGCTGAAGACGAGGCTCTCGTAGTTGTCGAGGCCCGCGCCCGCCACCGGGTCGTCGCCGGCCTGGAACTGGTCGACGCCGATGAAGTGGACCTTCGGATTGTCCTTGGCCGCCTTGAGCGTGGCAGCCCCGATGGCGAAGCCGACCGTGACGATCAGGTCGAAATCGTCATCGACCAGCGTCTGGATGTTCTTCGCATAGTCGGCCGAGTTCTGGGTCACGATCGCCCGCGGCTCCGCCGCCCCGACCGCCGCAGCGCCCTGCTTGGCGCCGAGGTAGCTGTACTCGTTGAAGTTCTTGTCGTCGAGCGTGCCGACGTCGGTGACGACGCCGATCTTGGCGTCGCTGGTCCCGCTCGCGGCAGGCGGCGTGGGCTGAGCGCCCTTCAGGTCGCCGACCGTGCGGCACAGGCCCGCGCCCTGGTCGATGGGCGTGCCAGTTCCCCCGCCGGCCGATCCGGCCGGGGAGCCGCTGCTGCCCGGCGTGCAGGCCGAGATCAGCATCGTGACTGCGAGCAAGGTGCCGATACCCGCGTACCGTCGTTGCATCCGCATGGGTACTCCTTTATCCCTCTCCGGGAACCTCCGTGGCCGGTGCGGGGTGGTCGCACGGGCACAGCCGGCCTGGGCATAACGCCGGCCGAATCGCGCGCATGATACTTCGCCGTCAATGCCCGCCTCAAGGAATTTCGCGGGCCGTGGCGCCCCGTATGATCGGTTGGTGGACGACGCACCTCTGCGGCTGCCGGCACTGGTCATCTTCGACCTCGACGGGGTCGTCTACCGCGGTGCCGAGCCAATTCCCGGGGCGGCGGCGCTCGTGGACGCGCTGCACGCTGCCGGATGCATCGTGCGTTTCGCGACGAACAACTCGATGGCAACCCGCGACGCCTTCGTCACGCGTCTGGCGGCGCAGGGCATCCGATCGGAGCCCGACGAGATCGTGACCTCCACCTGGGCCACCATCGCCTACCTGCGTGCGCACGAGCCCGACGTTCGGCGAGTGATGGCGGTCGGAGCCGATGGGATGCTCGCCGAGCTGGGCAATGCCGGATACGAGGCGCTCCATGCCAGTCGCGCGGCGCCGCGCGACTGGTCGGGCCAGCCGTTGCGCGAGCGCTACGACGCGGTCATCGCGGGCCTGGATCCGACGATCGACTACCGCACGATCGGCGTGGCGGCGGCCGCCATCCGGTCCGGCGCCCGCTTCGTGGCGACCAACGCCGATGCGCGCTACGTGCAGCCCGACGGCTTCGTGCCCGGCGCCGGCGCGATCATCGCCGCGCTCCAGGCGGCGTCCGGGGTGGAGCCGCTGATCATCGGCAAGCCGCAGCCGGCCATGTTCCGCGCCATCCTCGAGTCGACGGGGGTTGCCGCCGAGGCCGCGCTGGTGATCGGCGACAACCCCGACTCGGACGTCGTGGCTGCCAGGCGCGCCGGGATCCGCGTGCTGCTGGTGCTGACGGGCATTGCCGACGAGGTCGAGGTGGCCACGCTGGCAGGGGAGCGGAAGCCCGACTGGGTGGCAGCCGATCCATCGGCCGCCGCCGCGCTGCTGGGCCTATCGGTCAGCTGATGCCCGCCCACGCCTTCCATTGCGCCTCGGCGTCGGCGGCCGCAGAAGCCAGGAACGCATGCGGCCCGAAGCCGGCGCGGAACCCGTTGACGGCGATGTCCACCAGCTCCGGTGGCGCCAGCCCGAGCGCGGAGGCGACCACGGCCATCTCCCGGCTCAGCGTCGTGTCGGACACGGTGCGATCGTCGGTGGACAGCGAGACGCTGACGCCGGCCCGATGGAGCTGTGCCAGCGGGTGCTCGGCCAGCGACGGCACGATGCCGGCCTGCACGTTGCTGGTGGGACACAGGTCCAGCGTCACGCCCCGCTCCCGCACCGCGGCGATCAGCGACGGATCGCGCGCGGTGGTGACGCCATGCGCGATCCGGGTGACGCCGAGTGCCAGCGCCTCGCTGATGTGCTCACCGCCCTCGACCTCGCCGGCATGGGCCGTCAGCGCCAGGCCGCCGTCCTCGGCCTCGCGGAAGGCGGCAGCGTGCGGCGGAGCTGGGTACGTCGCCTCGGGGCCCGCCAGGTCGAAACCCACCACCGGGCGCCCGAAGCGCGCCGCCGCGCGTGCGAGCTCGACGTTGGCCGCGGGCGGATGGGAGCGCATGGCAGTCACGATCAGCACCACCAGCGGAGCCGATGCGCCCTGCGCGGTCATGCCCTCGGCGATGCCGGTCGCCACGGCCTCGATCACGCCAGCGACCGACAGCCCACGGTCGAGGTGGAGTCGCGGCGCCCAGCGCACCTCGGCGTACGTGACGCCATCCGCTGCGAAGTTCGCGACCAGCTCGGCCGCCGCGCGGCGCAGGGCGGGGGCGGTCTGCAGCAGCGCGATCGGCAGGTCGAAGTAGGTGAGCAGCTCCGCCTGGTCGCGGCAGCGGGCCGGCGCCACCATCCGACGTCGCGCCTCGTGGAGGTCGAGGGCCATGCCGATATCGGCCGCCAGCTCCACGGCGGTCTCCAGTCGCACGGCACCGTCCAGGTGCTGGTGCAGCTCCGCCTTGGGCAACGCTCGCAGCTCGTCGGCCTGCGGCGGCCAGGATTGCATCGGCGAATGATAGGGTCCGCGACGGCACCGGTCGGCCGCATGACGGGGATCGGGTCGGCGCTGCTGCTGGGGCTACTGCTGACGTTGCGGCCGTCGGGCGCCGAGGCGGCCGACCCCGCCCTGGCCGCCAGCCGCGCCGCCGTCCTGGAGCGGCTGGTCGCCGCCGATGACGCGCGGCTCACGGCTCTGGCCGCCGAGCTGCAGCGAGCCATCGACGCCGGGCGGCGCGGATCGGCGCTCATCATCGAGGGCCAGACGCCACCGGCCGGCGACCTCGAGCAGGCCGCCGCCGCCGCGAAGCGGGCGGCCGAGCTGGCCGTCGCCTCGGAACGCGCCGACGCGACGGTGGATGGGACGGTGCTGTCCGTGCCGATCGGTGGCGCCACGACGATCCCGCCCGGGCCACGCGCCGGCGAGCTGGTCGGCATTGACGGCCAGCTGCGTGACGCGGCAACCGCCAGCGGGCCCTTCGTCGCGCGCCGGCAGGCAGCGGCCGACACCCTCGACGGCCTCGCCGCGGCGCTGGCCGCGTTGCGGGCCGACGATCCGGCCACCGCGCTCGAGGCGCTGCGGCAAGCGGCCGAGGCGCGGGCGCGGATTGCCGCCTGGCCGGATCCGCCGCCCGTGCTCCCCTTCTGGCTGCGGACCACCGGCGGCATGCTGTTCTCGGCCCGGCGCATCGCCCACGCCTCGTTGGACGAGGACCTGGCCGCGGCGGAGCAGGCGGGCCGTGCCTACCGCCGGGCGGCCCGCGACGCCCGGCAAGCGGATACCGCGCTGGCGCTGGCGCTCTCGGAGTCGGGTGCCGCCCTGGCGTCCACGCCCCTTGCGCGCCTGGCGGACGCGCTGGAGGCCGTCACCACCCGCCGGTTGGCGATGGCATCGGTCCTGCACTAGGCCGACCCGATGGGTTCTCCGCGAGAAGTCGGTGGTGAGGCCCTGCCCGGTCGCCGGCTTCTTGATCGCTACGTGGTCGAACGCCTGCTGGCGCGCGGCGGGATGGCACACGTTTACCGGGCACGCGACGAGCGCCTCGATCGCCCGGTCGCCCTGAAGGTGCTCGCGTCGCCGTTCGCCGATGACCCCGCCTACGTGCGCCGCTTCCTGGACGAGGCCCGGATCGCCGCGTCGATCACGCATCCCAACCTGGCGCACGTCTACGACTCGGGTGAGGACGACGGGGTGCGCTTCATCGTGATGGAGCTGCTCGAGGGCCACCGCTCGCTGCGCGACGAGCTCGCCGAGCGCGGACGCCTGCCCGTCGGGGAGGCCCTGCGCGTCATCCGTGACGTCCTGGCTGGCCTGACCCCGCTCCACGCCCACGGGCTGGTCCACTGCGACGTGAAGCCCGGCAACATCCTGATCGGGAGCGATGGCACGAAGCTGATCGACTTCGGCATCGCCCGCCCCCAGCACGACCAGCGCGCCGGGCCGACTTCGATCGGCTCGCTGCATTCGATGTCCCCGGAACAGCTGCGCGGTGACCCGCTGACCCCGGCCAGCGACATCTTCGCCGCCGGTGTCGCGCTGTACGCCGCGCTCACGGGCCGTGTGCCGTTCGCCGGCGACACGCCGGCCGCCGTGGCGGAGGCCCAGGCTGCCGGGCCGCCACTGCCGCCGGGCGAGCTCGCGCCGGAGGTGCCGGAGCTGCTGGACGCCGCGGTGCTCCAGGCGCTCGACCCGCGTCCCGAGCGGCGCTTCGAATCGGCCGCGGCCATGGACGCCGCCCTGGCGGCTGCCACGCGACAACCCGAACCGGCACCGATCCCGGGCCCCGCGCTGCCCGATGACGACACCACGTCGATCGTGGCCGTCGCACCGGCCGCCCCGGTGGCAGCGCGCGCTGCACGGCGGTCAGGGCCGCGCGGCGCGATGGTGCTCGGCATCGCCGTCCTGCTGGCCGTGCCGCTGGTCGTCGCCGCCATCGTGTTCAGCGGCCTCGATCACCGGAACCAGCCCGCCGAGGCCACCACCGGGACCCCGACGGCCAGGCCCACCCGCAACGTGGCGGCGGGCAAGGTCAAGGTGCCGGACACCATTGGCCTGAGCGAAGCCGATGCCGAACGGGCAGCACGCGCCGCGGGCCTGGCCTGGCGCCTCGAATGGCGCGTCGATCCCTCCAAGCGGGCCGGCGTCTATGACCAGGATCCGCCGGCCGGCACGCTGGTCGAGGATGGCGCCCCGTTCGTCATGTATGCCTATCGCACCCGCTAGGATGCCGGTCACATACGGCTGTACCTGACCGCACGAGGAGAACCGATGCGCCTGAGCGCTGAATCGACCGATCCGGCCGCCATCGCTGCCGATGTGCTGGCGGTTCCGATCTACCGGGAGGACAAGGAGATCACCGGTGATCTGGCGGCGCTCGACGCCGCGACGGGCGGGAAGATCAGCGCTGCGATCGAGTGGGGCGAATTCAACATCGTCGAGCACTACACCGCCCTGATCGAGGCGACCGGGATCGCGGCGCCGCGGATCCTGCTGGTCAACGGCGTGCGTCGCGGTCGCGGAGCGTGGCGGGCCCGGCGGATCGCCTCGACGGCGACGCGGCGCCTCCAGGGCCGCGGCGTGCAGCGCCTGGCGCTCTGGCTGCGCGACGGGGAGGACGAGGATGGCTTCGTGGCCGCCGGCATCGGCGCCATGCAGGGCACCTATCGGCCTTACGCCTACTACGGCCGTGTCCGCGACACGGCCGACATGCTGCGCAGCGTCGAGGAGGTCGTGCTCATCGGCGAGGGCGCGCCGTCACCGGAGGCGGTGGACCGGGCGCTGGTGATGGCCGAGGGCGTCGAGTTCGGGCGGACCCTGGCCAACCGGGCGGCGAACGACCTCTATCCGGAGAAGATGGCCGAGGTCGCCCGCGGGCTGGAAGCCGATGGCTGCAGCGTCGAGATCCTGGACGTGCCGGCCATGCAGGCGCTCGGCATGGGCGCGCTGCTCGGCGTCGGCCAGGGCGCCGAGCACGAGCCGCGGCTGATCGCGGTGCGGCTGCCGGGGTGGGAAAAGGCTTCGCCGGATCGGCGGCTGGCGATCGTGGGCAAGGGTGTCTGCTTCGACTCGGGCGGCATCAGCATCAAGCCGGCCGAGAAGATGGAGGAGATGAAGCACGACAAGTCCGGCGCGGCCGCCGTCCTGGCCGCCGCGCGGACCCTGGCGCGCATCGCCCCGGACGTGCCGGTCATGGCGGTGGCGCCCATGGTCGAGAACCTGCCGGGCGGCAACGCCCAGCGGCCAGGCGACGTGGTGAAGGCCATGAACGGCAAGACCATCGAGGTCACCAACACGGATGCGGAAGGCCGCCTGATCCTGGCCGATGCCCTCCACTGGGCGGAAACCCAGGGCGCCACCCACCTCGTGGACGTTGCCACGCTGACCGGCGCGGCCGCGATTGCCTTCGGGGAGCTGATCAGCGCCTACTTCGCCAAGCCACGCGACTGGGGGGCGCAGGTGCAGGCCGCGGCCGATGCCACCGGCGAGTGGTTCTGGGAGATGCCGCTGGCCACCGAGTACCGCCCGGCCTACGACTCGGCCCATGCCGACATCGTCAACTCGGGCACGCGGGACGGCTCGCTGATCAAGAGCGCAGTCTTCCTGCACGACTTCGTGACCGTTCCGTGGGTGCACGTCGACATCGCGGGGAGCGCCTACCTCACCTCCGACAAGGCGGTGAACCCCAAGGGAGCGCTGGGAACGGCCGTCTCCACGCTCGTGCGGCTGGCCCTGGACTACGCCGCGGCCTGAGCCAGGCGCGCCGCAGCGGTGCGCTGCTGATGCGCCCCGGGTATCAATAGTCGAAGGAGCGGGCCGCGCGGCTCGCTCCTTCGATCGTCATGCGCCTCGGATATCGGATCTAACCTGAGCTCTCGCTCGCTCGACCTTTGATATCCCAGGCGTATCAGATAGATCACCCGCTGACCGGATGATCAGTCGTCGTCGTCCGCGTCGTCAGCGGCGTCGCGGACCGCGTCCTTGGCCTCGCCCCAGCCCTGCTGGATCTTGCCCTCGGCCTGGTCCTGCTTGCCCTCGAGCTCCGTCGACGGGTTGTCCGTCGCGTCGCCCCACTCTTCCTTGACCTTGCCGGCGCCTTCCTTGACGCCACCCTCGATGCGATCGCTGTCCACTGTCGTTCCTCCCGTGATCTCTCCGCCTGACAAGCGTCGATTTCGGCGGTTGCCATCAGCCAAGGCACGTTGCGTGCCAGCCCCGTGGACAGGGTCGCGCGGCTAGGATGCCGCCGATGACAGCACTCGCCCCGTGACAGCACTCGCCGTGGTGGCCGGCGCCGCGCTCGCGGTCGTCGGCGGGGTGGCGGAGCGGATCGCGGCCGTCTGGCCGCCGGACGAGGCGTCGCGACGCCGACCCGGTTGGCGCACCGCCGGCCTGGCCCTGGCGGCCGGCGTGGCCGGCTGGGCGATCGCCGCGCGGTCGACGCTCCCGCTGTGGGCGACGCTCGTGCACCTGGGCGTCCTGGCCATCCTGATCGTGCTGGCGGCTACCGATCTGGAGCAGCGCCG
The DNA here is from genome assembly GCA_035701185.1 of Candidatus Limnocylindria bacterium. Lineage (GTDB taxonomy): Bacteria > Chloroflexota > Limnocylindria > QHBO01 > QHBO01 > DASSCW01. The sequence goes on along the minus strand of DASSNX010000099.1, from coordinate 4,562 downwards.
GCTGCCGCACCTGCTGCTCGACCCGTTGATCGTCGTCGCCATCGGCTTCGCCTTCGTCAATCCGAGCGTCACGCTCCTGAACGCGGTCATCGGCGCCGTCGCCGCCGTGGCGTTCCTGGGCCTGCTGGGCCTGATCATCCGCGCCGGCGTGGCGCTGGGCGATCTGTACCTCGTCGGCCCGCTGGGCCTGATCCTCGGCTGGCCGGCCATCTTCCTGGCCATCTTCCTGGCGGCCCTGATCTCGTCGGTCACCAGCCTGGCGTTGCTGGCCACCCGGCGGGTTGGCCTGAAGTCGTACATCCCGTTCGGCCCCTTCCTGGTGGCGGGCACGGTCCTGGCGCTGCTGCGCGACGAAACGCTGCTTGGCCAGGCGGCGCAGGCCACGGCCTGGTTGGCGCAGCAGGTCCCATGGCCCTGAGGTCCCGGCGCCACTGACCCAGGGGTCCCACGCCGACGGTCTGGATCGGCGCCGTGCGATCGGGTATCCTTCGCCGCGGTTGTGCCGTGCCCGGGACTTCCACGTCGGTGGACGCCGTCTCCTGCCCGCGACGATCTGATCGCCGGCATTCGCGCAACCAGCCTCAACGCACATCACGGAGCCGATGTCGATCGTTCGCCGCCGAGCCGTCCTTGCCGTGGCCCTCGTGGCCGTGGTCGTTGCCGTAGCGCCGGGTAGCGTTCGCCCGCCGGTGCTGGCCGGCGGATCCGTGGACCAGGCGATCCAGGAACAGCAGCGGATGGAGGCTGAGCTGGCGCGTCAGCGCCAGCAGCTCGCTGACCTGCGGCGTCGGCAGTCGGACCTGACCATCAGCCTGGCGCGGCTTTCGATCGATCTCGGCAAGGCCGGGCTCGAGCTCGCCGCTGCCAAGCGCGAGCTGGCCGACGTCACCGATCGGCTCCTCCAGTCGCGCCGTGACCTCGCCTCGTATCGCAGCCAGATTCGCAACCTGCAGTCGAACCTGGACGAGGTCGCGGCCGAGCTGGTCACCACCCGGCAGGAGCTGGGCCAACGCGAGGCGCTGCTGCAGGACCACCTGCGCGCCGCCTACGAGCAGTCGCAGACCTCGCTGCTCGAGGTGATCCTCTCGACCCAGAGCTTTGGGCAGGTGTCGAACCAGCTGACCGCCATGCTGACCCTCTCAGATGACGATCGCGCGCTGGCCGATGAGATTCGCCTGACCCGGGAGCGGCTGGCCGTTCGCCAGCAGACGCTCCAGGACGGTCGGGAGACGCTCACCGCGCTCCGCGACGCCGAGGCGGAGCGCAGCGCTTCCCTCGAGGCCCAGCAACGACAGGTGGAGGCCGCCAAGCGGCAGCTCAAGGAGTACGAGCGCCGGCTGGCCGAGCTGCAGGCGCGGCAGCAGGCGCAGTACGCAAAGTCGATCCGCACCGAGAAGCGGACCCGCGCCGTGATCGACGCCGAGCGCGAGGAGCTGGCCGGGCAGAAGAAGCTGGTCGAGCGCCTCAAGCGACGGGCCGATCGGCTGGATCTCGCCTACCGCGGCCGCTTCGCCTGGCCGGAGAAGGGCGAGTTCTTCGTCACCCAGGAGTTCGGCTACACCACCTTCGATCATCACCACACCGGCATCGACATGGCCTATCGCACCGGCTGCGGCGGTCCGATCTACGCTGCCGGCGACGGCGTCGTCCTGGCCGATGGGCACCCGAACATGCCCTACGACAGCGCGATCGGCGTCATCATCGGCCATAGCCAGCACCTCCAGACCTGGTACTGGCACCTGTCGCGGGAGATCGTGAGCGTCGGGCAGAAGGTGCACGTCGGCGACCTCATCGGCTACGAGGGCGCCACCGGCATCGCGACCGGCTGCCATCTGCACTTCCAGGTGAACCTGGACGACGAGCCGGTCAATCCGCGCAACTATCTGCCGTAATCGACACTCCCGCAGAGCGGATGGGCCATGCCGGCCCGCTTGTCCGTTGCGTGACCGGCATGCTGGTTGCTTCGTCAGAGGTCGCATGCTGATTCGACCGGCCATGCCGCATCAGGTACCGTAGGCCGCGATGCACCCGGCCATGCAGAGGCGGCGCCATCGGCTGATGGTCCGTCGCACCACCAGGGGCCGCGCACCACGGCGCGGGATGGTGACGGTATTCGTGGCCCTGGTCGGCCTCTTCGGCCTGTCAGTGCTGGCCACGGTGGGCGGCACGGCCGGGGGTGGCCTGCTGGCCTACAACGCCGTCTATTCCGGCCTGCCCGATGGCCACCTGCTGGACGGCATCCAGCTTCCGGCCTCGACCTACGTCTACGACCGGACCGGCAAGGTGCTGCTGGCGCGCTTCGAATGCCAGAACCGGGAGCAGGTGAGCTTCGACCAGGTCCCCAAGGACATCGTCAACGCCGCGGTCGCGGCCGAGGATCGCACCTTCTGGACGAATGACGGCGTCGACTACCCGGCCATCGTGCGCGCCGCGCTGGCGAACTACGAGGCGGGGACCATCGTCCAGGGTGCCTCGACCATCACTCAGCAGGTCATCAAGTACGCGGGCTCGATCAAGGAGGCCGAGGCGGCCGCCGCCAGCCCGACGGGCTCCGCCGCACCATCCGCCGAGCTGGATCCGAACGCGAACAAGGGTGAGCCGAACCCGGACGTCTGCGCGCCGCCACGCCTGACCTTCCTGGAATCCGACCGCAAGCTGTGGGACAAGGTCCAGGAAGCGGTGATGGCCAGGAAGCTGACCGAGGCCTATCCGGGCCGGGCCGGCAAGGAGAAGATCCTGCAGACCTACCTGAACCTGATCTTCTACGGCAACGGCTCGTACGGGATCAAGGCCGCGGCGGCCAACTACTTCGGGATCGAGGATCTCAAGGACCTGACCCTGTCGCAGTCGGCGTTCCTGGCCGGGCTGCCGCAGCTGCCGTCGGTCTACGACCCGTACTACAACGACCAGGGGCCGAAGCGTGGCATGGCGCGGCGCGACCAGGTCCTGCAGGCCATGCGTCGCGACAACTACATCACCGACGCGCAGCTGAAGAAGGCGCTCGACACCACCTGGGCGGACATGAAGCCGAGCCGCATCACCTCGGTGCTGCGTGAGCCGCATTTCAGCTTCCGGGTCGCTCGCGAGGCGGAATCGATCCTCGCGGCCCAGGGCGTGCCCAACCCGGCCGACGCGGTGCGAACCGGCGGCTACCGCATCACCACCACGCTGGACTATCGGCTGCAGCAGAAGGCGCACCAGCTGGTGACCTACTGGGTTCGCGCCCTGGGCGACAAGAACGTGCACAACGGGGCGCTGGTCGCGATCAACTCGAAGACCGGCGAGATCGTGGCCTACATCGGCTCGGTGGACTATTACGACCGCAAGGACCCCCGTGTGCAGGGCCAGTTCGACGTCGCCGGCCTGGGCGTGCGCCAGCCGGGTTCGGCGTTCAAGCCGATCGTGTACTCGTCGGCCTTCCGCGCGCGCGAGGCGACGCCGGCCACGTTCTTCGTGGACAACGTCACCCAGTTCGGTCCCGACCGCGCGACGAGCTACCTGCCCACCAACGCCGATATCAAGGACCACGGCCCGCTGCTGGCCATGGACGCGCTGCGCTACTCGCTGAACGTGCCGTCGGTGATGATGCAGTACCTGGTCGGGGCCGATGAGACGGCCAAGTTCGCCCAGTCGATGGGCATCGCCAGCAAGAAGTACATCATGGCCCAGGATCCGGGCTTGACCCTGGGCCTGGGCTCGGTGCCGGTCAACCTGACCAACATGACCGGCGCGTACAGCGTCTTCGCCCAGCAGGGCGTGCTGCACCAGCCCACGACCATCCGCGAGATCCGTGACCGGGACGGGCGGGTCATCTACTCGCTGAAGGACAACGGGCCGAAGCCGAAGCAGCCGATGACCAGGGCGGAAGCCTTCCTCACGCACTGGATCATCGAGGGCAATACGAACCCGCAGACGAACGTGCTGTGGGGCTCCCGCGCCATGCTCACCACGCCCGGCGGCGAGCGGCGCCACGCCGGCTTCAAGACCGGGACGACCAACGACTTCCGCGACGTGTCCGGCTTCGGCTACGTGCCCGGCAGCCTGGTGACGGGCGTCTGGATGGGCAACAACAACCAGGAGCCGCTGTCCAACGCGCTGGGCCAGGGCCTCTTCAGCGCCGATGGCCCGCTCTACCTGTGGCATGACTTCATGCAGAGCGCGCTCAACGGCCGCTGGGCGTGGAACGGCCACAAGCCGGTGCCGCAGACCGACTTCCCGAAGCCGGACGGCGTGGTGATGGCCAAGGTCTGCAAGTACAGCGGCATGGCGGCCACCTCGTCGTGCGGGCAGACCCGCGAGGTCCCGTTCCTGGACGGCACCGTGCCGCCGCCGGACAACGTCCACTCCAAGGGCTGCTTCGACATCGTCCAGGAGGTCCGCAACGACGATCGCCGTCCGCAGCAGTGGGTCGACTCGGCGCAGGAGTGGGCGGATCGGCTGGTCAATGGCCAGCTCGGCTCGGTCGGCGACCCGACCAAGCTGAAGGAGAACTCGAACTATCGGCTCGGGATCGCACCCGTGCTCGGCAACTCCGGGTACGGGCAGCCGATCTGCGGCCATGT
>DASSNX010000098.1:0-3319 GCA_035701185.1 Candidatus Limnocylindria bacterium | reverse complement strand
CCTCGAGATCGCGGTCGCCTGCGAACGCGGAGCCGTGCATCGGCGCAGCCTACCCTCGTTCGATGCCGCGCTGGCCGGGGCGCGCCGGCAGCTCGCCCTGGTCATCCGGGGCAGCGCGGCGATCATCACCTCGAACGAGGTCTTCAATGACTGGCTGCATCGCAGCGTGGCCGATGTTGCGATGCTCACCTCGCGCACCCCGGCTGGCTGGTATCCGTACGCCGGCATTCCGTGGTTCAGCACCCCGTTCGGCCGTGACGGCCTGGTGACCGGTCTCCAGACGCTGTGGATGGCGCCGCAGCTCGCGCGCGGCGTCCTCGGCTTCCTGGCGGCGACCCAGGCGGACCGCCTCTCCCCGCGCCAGGATGCCGAGCCGGGCAAGGTCCTGCATGAAGTGCGCGACGGCGAGATGGCCGCCCTCGGCGAGGTGCCGTTTCGCCGCTACTACGGCAGCCACGACGCCACGCTCCTGTTCGTGATGCTGGCCGCCGAGCACTGGCGGCGCACCGCGGACACCGCCACCGCCGCGGCCCTGTGGCCGCACGTCGAGCGCGCCCTGGGCTGGCTGGACCGTTACGCCGATCCCGACCGTGACGGCTTCGTGGAATACGCGCGCCGGACCGAGTCCGGCCTATTGCAACAGGGCTGGAAGGATTCGTACGACTCCGTCTTCCACGCCGATGGGGCCCTCGCCGAGCCGCCCATTGCCCTCTGTGAGCTGCAGGGCTACGCCTACGCCGCTCGCCGGGGAGCCGCCGACCTGGCGACGGCGCTCGGCCATCCCCGCCGTGCCGAGCGTCTGCGCGCCGAAGCCGCCGAGCTGCGCGCGCAATTCGATGCGGCCTTCTGGGACGAGGAGCTGGGCACGTACGTGCTCGCCCTGGACGGCGACAAACGGCCCTGCCGCGTGCGCTCCTCGAACGCCGGTCATGCGCTGCTGACCGGGATCGCGCTGCCGGAGCGCGCCAAGCGCCTGGCGGCCACCCTCCTCGGCGACGCGGGCTACTCGGGCTGGGGCATCCGGACCATCGCGGGCGGCGAGGCCCGCTACAACCCGATGTCCTATCACAACGGGTCGATCTGGCCGCACGACAACAGCCTCATCGGCCTTGGCCTGGCCAAGTACGGCTTCCAGGCCGATGCCGCTCGCATCCTGGGCGGCCTCTTCGACGCGAGCCGGCAGTTCGAGCTGGCCCGCATGCCCGAGCTGTTCTGTGGCTTCACCCGACGAGACGGGGAGGGACCTACGCGCTACCCGGTGGCCTGCGCGCCGCAGGCCTGGGCGGCAGGCGCGATCTTCATGCTGCTGCAGGCGGCGCTGGGGATGGAGATCGATGCTCCGGCCGGCTGCGTGCGCTTCGACAATCCGCAGCTGCCACCGTTCCTCGACGAGGTGACGATTCGTCGGCTGCGGGTGGGGGAGGGCAGCGTCGACCTGCGCTTCGAGCGTGATGCTGGTCGCGTGGCCGTGCAGGTGCTGCGCCGGCGGGGGAGGGTCGAGGTGGTGAGCGGCCAGGGATTCGAACCCTGAACCTAGTGATTAAGAGTCACTTGCTCTGCCGTTGAGCTAGCCGCCCGCCGAGATGATGACCGATGCGGGGCGGCAGGGTCAAACCCTTCCGAGCGGGCTAATGGGCTCCCTGGGCCGGCCCGCTGAAGGGCTCCGGCGCATCGGCCGGCGGATGGTCCTGCTGGAACTGGCGGATCTTGTCGGTATCGGCGCTGTCGAGGTAGAGCAGCCAGTGCCAGGCGGTGACGGCGATGGGATGGCCGAAGTCCTTGCCGTTCCACGGGCTCAGGATCACCTTGTAATCGGGTCCCTGCTCCGCCTGCTGCGTGAACTCGGTCAGCTTGTCGATGTCCTCCTGGGTGGCCGTCTTCTGGTACCAGATCACGATCCCGCCATGCTCCAGGTTGTGGACCGCGGCCGGCTCGGCGACCGGGCTGGTGTAGACGCCCCAGAACAGCGGCGCTTTGCCGTCGCCCAGGTTCCAGTGCGGTCCCGAGGTGGCCGGCACAGACTGGTAGGTCGGCACAGTGGTCTGCGGGACGTGGGCCGCCCCCTCGTCCGGCATCTGGGTTCCGATCTTCGCCGCGCCGCCTCCGCCCCCGAACAGGAGCACGATGACGAACACGACCGTGCCGAGAGCCAGGATGCCGCCGATCACCAGCAGGCGCCCGTCGATGGGCAGCCCACCGCTTCGCTGCGTCACGCGGCGGTTCATCGCCGCCTCGCTGGCGCGGTTCCGCCGCTGGACGCCGGTCGTCCGTCGCTTGGCCATTGGCGCGACAGGATAGCGGCTGGTCTCGGGACCCGCCCCCTGACGTCCGGGCCAGACCTTCCATGGAGGATGGCGGCCCGCCGCTTGCTAGAATCCTCCCCCGCCCGCCCCCAGGAGCATCCATGACCCAAGCCCAGCCGCCGCGTCCGGGGATGATCGATCTTGCCCGCCAGCTGGTGGGCGGGGTGATTCGGCTCGCCAAGCTGGAGGTCACCCAGGGCCGCCAGGAGATCGGGCAGATGCTGGCGGAGGCGGGCCGTGGAGCGGCCCTCATCGGCATCGCCGTCGCCATCCTGATCGTGGGCCTGGTGACCTTCGACATCGTCATCGTGCTGGGCGTGGTCGCCCTCTTCGACGTCCTGCCAAACCTGACCGTGGTGGTCACCATCGTGGCGCTGCTGGTCGTGATCGGGGTGCTCTACGTCGTGCTGGGCGGCATCGGCTCATCCGGACGAGTGCCGGGGTGGGCCATGGGCGTCGTCGTCGTGGCGCTGCTGCTGATGGCCGCGGCCTTCGCGCTGCCGGCCTACCTCGGGTTCCGCGCGGCGTGGCACACGGCGCTCTTCGTGATGCTGCTGCAGATCTCCGTGGCGCCGCTGTTCATCCTGCGTGGCATCGCGCACGTCAAGGTGGGGCCGCCGGAGCAGACCATCGCATCGGTCAAGGAGGACATCGCGTGGGCGAAACGCTTGTTGAGACGCGGGTAGAGGTCGCCAACCAGCGCGCGGCCAACGAGCAGGCAGCCACCGAGCTCGAGGCGCGGCTCCGTCATGCGCTGGATTTCAAGGCGCGCTTCCGGGAGAACCCGCTGCCCTTCGTCGGCGTCGGGGCCGCGGCGGTATTCCTGGTGGCCGGCGGACCCAAGCGCGTGGCGCACCTCATTCGCCGCCGCGTGCGCCCCACCAACGTCGAGCAGGCCTATGACGCCCTGCCCAAGCCGATGCAGGCCTGGGTCGACACGCTGGTCTCCGAGGTTGGCCCGAAGGCCGATGCGGCCCGTGCCTCCCTGGTGGAGGAGCTCCAGCACTGGCGCAGCG
>DASSNX010000097.1:0-10070 GCA_035701185.1 Candidatus Limnocylindria bacterium | reverse complement strand
TGCCTCGCGACGATTCGGAGACGGCCGTGCCGGGCTCGCCGGCAGAGCAGCCGCCGCAGCTCGGCAAGGCGATGTGGGGCCTGACCGGCGCGCGGCCCGGCTTGCGGATGGCCGCCAAGTTCGCCCGGCGCAACGCCATGTCGGCCGTCTTCCTGGCCAGCCGCCTGGCGCGCCGTGACAAGCGGGTCTGGCTGTTCGGCAACCACAAGGGCTTCCGCGACAACCCGCGGTACCTGGCGGAGCACCTCGTGGCCGAGCATCCGGAGATCGAGGTCTGGTGGCAGGCCCGCAGCCGCAAGGAGGCCGACGCGGCGCGCGCTGCGGGCGTCAGGGTCGTGATGCGAAGCTCCCGCGCCAGCGGGCGCCTCCATCTGCGTGCCGGTGTGGCCTTCATCTGCTCCGGCTTCATGGACCTCCGCATCCCGCGGCTCGGCGGGGCGTACATCGTGCACCTGTACCACGGCACCGCCCTGAAGCGGATCTCGCTGGATGTCGAGTTCGAGCGTTTCGTGACCGGCTCGCGCTTCCTGCGCTGGTATGCCGCCCGTCAGCACGCCGGGCTCGCCTCGCGCCACCGCCGCGTCTCGATGGTCGTTGCCGCCGGCGAGCTGGCGCAGCGGCGCTTCGAGACGGCCTTCGGCCTGCCGGCGGAGCGAATCCCGATCCTCGGCACGCCCCGTTTCGACGTCATCCAGGGCGGACCGGCCTACGATCGGGTCGTGGGCGGCGACCTGCGCCAGCGCCTGGGCATCGGCGCGGATGACCACCTGGTGCTGTGGCTGCCCACCTGGCGCGAGTCGGGCGACGCCGGCTGGCTGCCTGCGGTCGACGCCGCCACCGTTGAGCAGGCCTTCGGCGGGTCGAACGTGAAGATGCTGGTCAAGCCGCATCCCTACGCCGAATTCGACGTCTACCGCCAACGCCTGCCCGACCATCCCGCCCTGCGTCTGCTGCGTGAGGACGACACCGACGTCAACGCCCTGCTGCACGTCGCCGACACGCTGGTCACCGACTATTCGAGCGCGATGTTCGACTACGCGCTGCTCCATCGGCCGATCCATTTCTTCGCGCCCGATGCCGCCGAGTACACGCAGGGACGTGGCTTCTACGAGCCCTACGACGACCTGACTGGCGGACGAGAGCATCGTGGCTGGGATTCGCTGCTGCCGGCGCTGCGCGAGGCCGCGGAGGGGACGGACGAGGCCGGTCGCGCCATGGCCGAGCGCATCGCCGCACTGGCCGGCAACTGCGAGGAGCCCGGCAACTGCGAGCGCATCTTCGGGGCGGTGGCCGCGGCGGCCGGCGTGCCGCGCTCCGAGGCCGCGCCGGCATGAGCGAGGAGACGCCTCGGGCGATCACGGCGCCCATCAAGGCCCTCCAGGGAGAGCGCGGCGCGCGACGCATGGTCACCAGCTTCGTGCGCCGCATCGGCGGGGCGGGGATCTACTACCTGAGCCACCTGTCGCGCCGCGATCCGAAGGTCTGGGTCTTCGGCAACCACAAGGGCTTCCGCGACAACCCGCGCTACCTGGCCGAGCACATCGTGCATGCCCATCCGGAGCTGCAGCCGTGGTGGATTGCCCGCACGCCGGGCGAGGCCCAGCAGGCCAGGGACGCCGGCCTGCACGTCGCCATGTTCGCCAGCAAGCTCGGCGCGCGGATCCAGCGGCGAGCCGGGGTGGGGTTCCTGTCGAACGCGTTCATCGACCTGCGCTCGCCGTACCTGGGCGGGGCGTTGATCGTGCACCTCTACCACGGCACCGCGCTGAAGCGGATCCTGCTCGACATGGACGTGACCCGGGTCATGCGCGGCTCGCTGGTCACGCGCGCCTTCAAGCGGCTGCACCGCTGGTCGATCGCCCGCCGGCTGCGCCAGGTGGACCTGATCATGGCCGCCGGGGAGCTCGCGCAGGAACGGTTCGTGACCGCCTTCGGCATCCCGGCCGAGCGGATTCCGCCCGTCGGCACGCCGCGCTTCGACGTCATCCAGGGCGGCGCGGCCTACGACCGGGTGGTGCACGGCGACCTGCGCGACCAGCTGGGTGTGCGACCGGACGAGCACCTCGTGCTGTGGCTACCCACCTGGCGCGAGCACGGCGACGCCCCCTGGCTGCCGGTGCTGGACGCCGCCACGGTCGACGAGGCGTTCGCCGACAGCAAGGTGGTGATGCTGGTCAAGACCCATCCCTATGCCGACCAGGACGTCTACGAGCAGCGGCTGCCGCAGCACCCCAAGGTCCGGCTGCTGCCCGAGGCGGACGTGGACGTCAACACCCTGCTGCGCATTGCCGACACGCTGGTGACCGACTACTCGAGCGCATTCTTCGACTACGCCCTGCTCGAGCGGCCCATCCATTTCTTCGCGCCGGACACGGACGAGTACCGCGGTGGGCGGGGGCTGTACGAGCCGTTCGAGAACCTGACCGGTGGCGAGCACCACACCGAGTGGCGGTCGCTGCTGACCGCGCTGGCCGATGCGTCGCGCGGCGAGGACGAGCAGGGGATGGCGATGATGCGTCGCGTCGTCGCCTTCGCGCGCAACAACACCGAGCCGGGCAGCTGCGAGCGGATCGTCCAGACGGTGGCCCGCGCGGCCGGCACGCCACTGCAGCCACCGCGGCCGGACTAGGTCGCCGGCGCCTCCAGGAACTTCGGCAGCAGCCGGCGGGCCGTCTCCAGGTCCTCCGCGAAGTCGATCTCCGTCCAGGCGCGCCCCCGGGTCGGCACCGCCACCGCCTCGGCCCCGCTATCGGCCAGCAGGCGGTTGATGGCGGCCTCGAAATAGGAGCCGATGGCACCGTCGGCCACTTCCCGCTCCATGGCCTCCACCAGGCCGGGCACGATCCGGCGTCGGAAGAGCCCGATGCCGATGAACTCGCCCGCGGTTCGCTCATCGGGCAGCTCCTTGGACAGGTGGAGCACCCGGTCGCCCACGACCTCGGCCTTCATCTGCTCCGGCTCGCCGGCGCGCATGTCGACCGGCAGCGCGATGTCGGCATCGGCTGCCAGGCAGTCATCCAGGATGGTGGGGTCGAACACCGTGTCGGCGTGGGCATAGACGAAGTCATCGTCGAGCCGGTCCCGCGCGAACCAGGCGGAGCCGAGCACGTTGGTCACGCTCCAGAACGGGTTGAACACGAACTCCAGGCCGATGCGTCCCGCGGCGCGTCGCTCGGCAGCCGCCTGCAGCAGGTCCCGCCGGTAGCCGGTGACCAGCACCGCGCGGCTGACGCCGCGGGCGATGAGCACCTCCAGCTGCAGCTCCAGCGGCGTGATGCCGCCCAGGTCGATGAGCGATTTCGGCGTGTCGTCCGTCAGGTCGCCCAGCCTGGACCCACGGCCGGCAGCCATGATCAGCGCATCGGTCACCAGCTCGCCTCGTAGAGCGCGGTCAGCGCGTCCGGGTCGGTCGGCCCGGGATCGTTCTCCAGCGTGCCCTCGACCATGCTTGCCAGCCCAGGCAGGTCCTCGCGGCCGATGCCCAGGTCCCGCAGCCGCGGCTGCAGGTCGATGCGCTCCATGAAGGAGAGGATCGTCTCGGCGACGGACTGCGCCGCCTCGCCCTCGTCGCGCGCCGTGCTGCCGATCCCCGTGGCAAAGGTGGCCAGCCGCTCCGGCGCGTGGCGCAGGACGCGATCCAGCCAGGCGGGGGTCAGCGCCGCGACGCCGGTGGCATGCTCGCTGTGCGCCACCGAGCCGAGCGGGTACTGCATGCGGTGCGGGAGGCAGGTGGTCGAGTTGGCCAGGTTGATGCCCATCAGCAGCGCCCCGTAGGCGGCCGCGGCACGCGCCGCCAGGTCACCGGGCTGGGCCATGGCCCGTGGCACGGCATCGAGCAGGCGCGGCAGCGCCTCGAGCGCGAGCGCCCGCGTCACCGGGCTGGCCGCGCGCGAGATCGTGGTTTCGACCGCATGCGCCACGGCGTCGAAGCCGGCCCGGGCCGTGACCCGCGGCGGGCACGCGACGGCCAGCTCCGGATCCACGATGGCCGCCCGCGGCGCAACGCCTCGACCGCGAATCCCGTGCTTCCGGCCGGTGTCGGGGTCGGTCACGATCGCCCCGCGGCTGACCTCGGCGCCGGAGCCGGCGGTCGTCGGCAGGGCCACCACCGGCAGCCCGACCGGCGTGTCGAATCGGGGGCCGGCCGCGAGCTGCTCGGCGTCCAGCACCGAGTTCGCGCTGACGGCCGCCGCCTTGGCCAGGTCCAGCACGCTGCCGCCGCCGACGGCCACCACGACGGTGGCGCCATGCTCGCGGAACGCATCGGCCGCTGCCAGCACGGTGCCGAGCTCCGGCTCCGTCGTCACCTGGCAGCGCACGACGACCTCCACTTCTGCGTCGCGCAGGGTGGCGTCCAGGTCGGCGGCGTGCGGCCCGGCAGCCAGCGAATGCGCGCCGGTGACCAGTGCCGCGCGAGAGCCGAAGCCGGCGGCCACCCGACCGACGTCGCGCCGCCGGCCGGCGCCGAAGGAAATGGCGGTGTCGAGGCCGAAGGCGAAGGCGTCGACGGTCATCGGCTCCGAGCTCACAGGTTCTCGGTGTAGGCCGGCTTGGTGCGCAGTACCTCGCGATGCAGGCCGATCAGTCGCTCGCGCTCGCCGAACAGCTCGCGCAGGCTGGCGTAGAGGCCGCGGTAGATGGCGAAGAAGTCGCGGTACATGGCCGTCCGGTGCTCGTGCGGCTCGTACTCGTCGCCGAACTCGACGCAGGCGGCACTGGCCTCCGACAGCGAGGCGTAGCGGCCGCCCGAGACGAGGGCGACCAGGGCGGCGCCCAGCGCCGTCGTCTCGATGTCCTTCGTCGTCCGCACCGGCACGCCGAGCATGTCGGCCTTGATCTGGTTGATCGGCACCAGCCGCGCCAGGCCGCCCGAGGCGGAGACGCGATCGATTCGCACGCCGGCCTCCCGCAGCCGTTCGGCGATATCCAGCACGGAGTAGCCCGCGCCCTCGAACACGGCGCGGATCAGGTCCGGCCGCTGGTGGTTGCGCCCCAGGCCGAAGAAGACGGCCCGCGCATTGGCGTCCCAGACGGGCGCCCGCTCACCGAGCAGGTAGGGGAGGAAGGTGATGCCGGCCGCTCCCGGCGGTGCATCGGCCGCCTCGTCGACCATGGCGGTGTAGGGGTCTGCCTCATCGGCGTAGAGCAGCTGCTTGGCCCATTCGATGATGCCGCCGCCCAGGTTGTTCGAGCCACCGGCCAGGAAGTGGCCCGGTGCTGCGTGGGGCGCCACGAACAGCCCGCCGCCGTCCTCGCTGATGTCCGTGTCGGTGACCACCCGGAAGCTCGTGACGGTGCCGGACACGTCGCACGCGTCACCGACGTCGGCCACCCCAGCGCCGTACACCGCGCAGATCGCGTCGTAGGTGGCGACCACGGCCTTCGCGTCAGCGGCCAGGCCGTAGCGCTCGATCAGCTCGCGCCGGATGGGAAGCGACCGGCCACCGGGCGCCACCACCGGCGGCAGCCGCTCCATGTCGATGCCCAGCTTCTGCAGCAGGCATTCCGGATAGCTCTCCGTCGCTTGGTCGTAGAGATACTTGCTGGCGTTGTGGTGGTCGGTGACCATCTCGCCGGTGAGCCGGTGGAGCAGGAAGTCGTTCGGTGTGGCGAACCAGTCAGCGGCGGCGAAGCGCTCCGGCTCGTTCTCCTTGACCCACAGGATCTTGGGCAGCACCAGGTCGGAGGTGACGCGTCCGCGGCCGGTGCCGAGCTCGGCGAACTCGGCGGTGCCCTCGATGCGGCGCGCCTGCTCGGCGGCGCGGACGTCGCTGATCATGATCGCGTTGCCCAGCGCCGTGCCGTCGCGGGTCATCGGCACCAGGCAGCCGGCCGAGGCCGTGACGGCCAGCAGGCTGACGCCGGCGGCCACCTGGCGGTCGGCGAGCACCTCATCCATCGCCCGCAGCCCGGCGTTCCACCAGTCGTCCGGTCGCTGCTCGACGCGGCCCTCGCCCATCTCGGTGGCGATGGGATGGTGCGAGATCGCCAGCCGCCGGCCGTCCTCGTCGAAGACGACGGCCCGCATGCTCTTGAGCCCCAGGTTCACGACACAGACGGTCATGCCGCCGTGCCCCTACTCCGGCTCATCCAGCACGTCCTCATCGCCCGCCGATTGGCGCGCGGTGGCGCGGCCGGCGGAACCACACAGGTCCATGTACTCCTCTGCCATGCGTCGAATCGCATCCCGGCCGGAGCCGAGGTAGCGCCGCAGGTCGCTGCGTCCCCCCTCCGCTTCCCATGCTAGGCGAATGCCCTCGGCCATGGCCCGACTGACCCGGGACGAGATGTTCACCTTGCCGATGCCCGCCGCCACCAGCTCCGGCAGCTGGCCGCGCTTGACGCCCGACCCGCCGTGCAGGGCCAGCGGCCGGCGGCAGGCGTCCGCCATGCGCCGCACCACCTCCGGATCCAGCTCGACGCTGTCCTCCGGCATGCGGTGCAGGGTGCCGATCGCGGCGGCCATGACGTGGACGCCGGTGGCCTCGACGAAGGCCGCGCCCTCGGCCGGCGTGGTGAGCATGGTCCTGGCCTCGTCCAGGGTCATCGCCTCGCTGCCGCTGATGACGCCCAGCTCCCCCTCGACCGCGATCCCAAACGGCTCGGCGCGCACCACGATCCCGCGCGTGATCTCCACGTTCTCCTCGAGCGGCAGCAGCGAGCCGTCGAACATGACCGAGCCGAAGCCGTCGTCCAGCGCTCGGGCCACGACCTCCGGCTCGCGGCAGTGGTCCAGGTGGACGATCACCGGCACGGCGGCGCGATCAGCCTCCGCGAACGCCACGTCCCGGATCGACTCATAGCCGGCATAGGCGATCGCGCCGGGGCTGACCTGCAGCATCACCGGCGAGCCACGACCCTCCGCCGCGCGCAGCACGGCCTGGGTGGTCTCCAGGTTGGCGACGTTGATGGCGGGCAGGGCGTAGCCGGCCGCGTGGGCCGTGCCCAACGCCTCGATGCCCGAGACGCGCGGCATTCAGTCGAGCTGGGTGGCGTGCATCGGGCGTCATTGTGCCGTGCGCCCGCGGCCATCGGCTACGATGCTTCGCGCTCCCGATGCCGATCGACACGAACTCGCCTGCCCCGCGGCGCCCCGACTTCTTCATCGTGGGCGCCCCCAAGAGCGGCACCACCGCCCTGTACGACTACCTGCGCCAGCATCCGCAGGTGTTCATGGCCGATCCCAAGGAGCCGAACTATTTCGGGGCCGATCTCGAGCGGCGCCGCACGCCGCGCATCTCCCTGGAGGAGTACCTCGGCTACTTCGCCGGGGCGGGGGACGCGAAGCGCGTCGGCGAGGCGTCGGTGCGCTACCTGCACTCGCGCAGCGCGGCTGGCGAGATCGCCGAGTTCGCGCCGGAGGGCCAGGCGATCATCATGCTGCGCGACCCGGTCGAGATGATGCATGCCATGCACGGCGAGCTGGTCTACATCGGCGCCGAGGACATCGCCGACTTCGGGGAGGCGCTGGCCGCCGAGGAGGACCGACGGGCGGGCCGCCGCATCCCGCCGGGTGCCAACAAGCCCGCCGCGCTGCTCTACCGCGACTCCGCCCACTTCGCCGAGCAGGTGCAGCGCTACTTCGACGCGCTCGGCCGTGACCGCGTCCTGGTGCTGGTCTACGACGACTTCCGGGACGACACGCTGGGCCAGTACCGCCGCGTCCTGCGCTTCCTGGGCGTGGACGAGGACTTCGTGCCGCAGATGGCGATCGTGAACCCCAGCAAGCAGCCGCGCAGCCAGCTGCTGACCCGCTTCATCGCCAGCCCGCCGGGCTGGCTGCGGCGCGTCGCCGGTGCCGTCCTGCCGGCACGCCAGCGCAAGCGCCTCTTCCGGCGGGCGCTGGCCCTCAACTCGCGGACGGCGCCCCGCGCGCCGATGGATCCCGCGCTGCGCGCCCGCCTGAAGGCGGACTTCGCGCCGGAGGTCCAGCGCCTCGGCGAGCTGATCGGCCGCGACCTGACGGCGTGGAGCGTATGAGCGCCGATCCACGCGGGCCGGCCGCGCCCAGCGCGGAAACGGCATCGCCATCGGCCGTCCGGCTGCTGATCGTGATGCCCAACGACCCCGAGCGGATGCGGATCGGCGGCATCAATGCCTTCGTGCGCGGCCTGGTCAAGTTCGCGCCACCCGATTTCGACCTGGCCTTCATCGGCGTCACCGCCGACCCCGACCTCTGGCAGTGGCGCTGGGTCGAGTTCGAGGGCCGTGATCTGCGCTTCCTGCCCATTGCCCACGGCCGGCCCGGGGTGCGCAGCCGGATCCCCGTCGCGTTGCGCTTCGCCGGCTCGATGGCGCTGCACCGCCGCGACCTGCGGCTCGACGGCTGGATCGCGTCCTTCCACCGGCCGGGCACCGAGATCGCGATGCGCGACTTCCGGATGCCGATGTGGCGGGTGGTCCACCTGGCGGTGGAGGACCTGCGCACGGAGGGCTCGGAGAGCCGATGGCGCCGCCTTTCCGCGCCGCTTGCCTGGCTCGAGCGCCGTGCCTTCCGCCGGATGGACCGTGTCTACGTCGTCAACGAGCTGGTGGCCCAGGACTACCGCGGCCGCTTTCCGGAGATCGCCGAGCGGATCCGCTTCCTGCCGAACTGGGCCGACCCCACCATCTTTCATCCCGTCGACGGGGCGGCCCGGGCCGAGCTGCGCGCTGGTCTGGCCGAGGAGCTCGGCCAGCCGCTGGCCGGCCCGCTGCTCCTCTACGCCGGACGGCTGGAGGGCCAGAAGGACCCGCTACTGCTGGCCGATGCCTTTGCCACCTTCGCGGCCCGTGACCCCGCGACGCGGCTGTTGATCGCGGGTGAGGGAACGCTGGAGCCCCAGGTCAGGCAGCGGCTGGTTGCGGCTGGCGTCGCTGATCGTGCCCACTTCCTCGGCCCCGTGCCGCGCCCCCGCGTTGCCGAGCTGATGCAGGCGGCCGACGCCATGCTCATCACCTCGGCCTTCGAGACGGGACCGACGGTCGGGCTGGAGGCGCTGGCCTGCGGCTTGCCGGTGGTGACGACCCCAGTGGGCCAGGTTTCGCGCGTCGTGGCGGATGCCGGTGCCGGCGTAACGGTTTCCAGCCGCACGCCGGACGCGGTGGCCGATGGCATCGGCTGGGTGCTGGGCCAGCCAGCGGGGTCGTTGCGCGAGGCGAGCATCGCGGCGGCGGCCCCATACCTGGCCGATCGGGTGCTGGAGGAGCTGTATGCGTACAACCGCGAGCTCGCGACACGGCGAGGCGAGGGTCGGCGTGACTGAGCCGCGTCCGAACTTCTTCATCGTCGGGGCGCCGCGCTGCGGGACGACCGCGATGTACGAGTACCTGCGCCAGCATCCCGACGTCTACATGCCGTACCGCAAGGAGCCTGTCTACTTCGGCAGCGACCTGACCAAGCGCCAGCCGCCGATGACCGAGGCCGAGTACCTGGCGCTCTTCCGGCCGGGCGCCGGACGTCGACGGCTGGGAGAGGCGACGGTGTGGTACCTCTACTCGCAGACGGCCCCGGCCGAGATCCAGGCCTTCAGCCCCGACCCGCGGATCATCATCATGCTGCGCAACCCGGTCGACATGATGTACTCGCTCCACAGCCAGCTGTTCTTCTCGGCCAACGAGGACATCGCCGATTTCGGGGAGGCCATCGCGGCCGAGGAGGATCGGCGCCAGGGAAGGCGCATGCCGCCCCGCGCGCGGCGTCCGGAGGGCCTGCAGTACCGGGCGTGCGGCCGGTACGCTGCACACGTGCGGCGCTACCTGGAGGCGTTTGGACCGGACGCGGTGCGCGTCATCATCTACGACGACTTCAGCGCCGATCCCGCCGCGAGCTACCGCGGGACGCTCGAGTTCCTGGGGGTTGATCCCACGTTCCAGCCCGACCTGTCGATCGTGAATCGCAGCAAGGCGCCGCGCAGCCGCTGGCTCCAGCAGCTCACCTACGCGCCGTGGTTCATGCGGACCACCGCGCGGCTGCCGAAGGCTGCCAACCACGCCATTCGCCGCTCGCTGAAGCGGCTGAACTTCAAGGAGCAGCCGCGCACCGTGCTCGATCCTGCGCTGCGCGCGGCCCTGACCCTGGAGATGGCGCC
>DASSNX010000096.1:0-2836 GCA_035701185.1 Candidatus Limnocylindria bacterium | reverse complement strand
CTGGGGGCGATCGCCTCCGCGGTGGTGGGGGCGGCGGTGCTGATGATCTCGACCACCGCGTACCAGATGGACCGGGTGCAGACGTTCCTCGACCCGTTCCGCGACCCGCTGGACAAGGGCTACAACACGATCCAGGGGCTGCTGGCGCTGGCGCTCGGCGGTCTGATGGGGCAGGGCCTGGGGGCCAGCAAGCTCAAGTACATGTACCTGCCGGCGCCATCCACGGACTTCATCTTCGCCATCATCGGCGAGGAGTGGGGGATCATCGGCACCCTGACCGTGCTCATCCTCTTCCTGCTCATCGCCTACCACGGATACCGCACCGCGATCCACGCGCCCGATACCTTCTCCGGCCTGCTGGCCGCGGGGCTGACCACCTGGCTGGTGGCCCAGGCCTGCATCAACATGATGGTCGTCACCGCGCTGATGCCGGTCACCGGCATCCCGCTGCCGTTCATCAGCTATGGGGGCTCGGCCCTCACCATCAACCTCGTCGCGGTCGGCATCCTGCTGTCGATCTCGCGCGAGACCACCCAGACAGGATCTCTGCTCGATGCGCTATCTGGTCTCGGGCGGCGGGACCGGCGGGCACGTGTACCCCGCGCTGGCCGTCGCGCGGGCGCTGCGCGACGCCCAGCCCGCGCTTGAGCTCGCCTATGTCGGCGGTGTCCGGGGCCTGGAGCGACGCATCGTCGCCGGCGCCGGCGATCTGCCGTACCACGAGCTCATGGTCCGCTCGCTGCGGAGTGGCGGTGTGAACGTGCACCTCGTGCTCGATCCGCTGCGGCTCGGCGCCTCGGTGCCCCAGGCCTACGCGCTGCTCGGCCGGCTGCGTCCCCAGGCCATCTTCACCAGCGGCGGCTACCTGGGCATCCCACTTGTCATGGCGGCCCGCGCGCGTCGGATCCCGTCCCTCGTCTGGGAGGGCAACGTGGTGCCCGGCCGTGCGACCGCAGCGGTCGGCCGGCTGGCGGACCGGGTGGCCGTCTCGTTCGAGCCGACGCTGGCGGCGTTTCCCGGCCGCTCGTTCGTGTCGGGCACGCCCATCCGTTCCTTCGCCGGCGTCGATCGTGTTGCCGCCCGGCGCTCGTTCGGGGTGGGGGATGACGATCGGCTGCTGCTCGTCTTCGGTGGCTCACAGGCGGTGGCGCGCATCACGGCCGCGCTGGACGGGGCGCTGGCCGAGCTGGTCGCCGGCTGGCACGTGCTGCACATCTGCGGCGACGATGGCCTGGCTGCCGCCGAGTCGGCCCGCCAGGCGTTGCCGGAGCCGATGCGCGCGCGCTACCAGCCGGTCCCGTTCCTGTCCGACCGCATGGCCGATGCGCTGGTCGCAGCCGACCTCGTCCTCGGCCGGGCCGGGTCCTCCACCTGCGCCGAGGTGGCCGCGGTCGGCGTGGCCGCGATCCTGGTGCCGTACCCGTACGCCGGGGAGCACCAACGCGCCAACGCCGCCTACCTGGCCGACCGCGGTGCCGCCGTGCTGGTTCCGGATGCCGAGCTCGATGCACGCCGGCTCGTGACCGAGGTGGGTCGCCTCCGCGACGATGCGGTGCGCGGCGCCATCGCCTCCACGGCCCGCGGCCTCGGGCGACCAGATGCCGCTGCCCGGATCGCGGCCGATCTGCTGGCCATGGGCGAGGGCCGCCCGCTGCCGTCGATGGCCGGCGAGGACGCGGCGCCGTGAGCCGCATGACGGCGGCCGGTGACGTGCCGGTGCAGCTTGAGCGCCTCGACGCGCTGGCCGCCGAGCGGGGGATTGCGCTCACCCCGGACACGCCGCTGGCGCCGCTCACCACGCTGCGGGTGGGCGGGCCGGCCGACCGGCTGGCCGAGGTGCGCGACGCCGAGGCGCTGCTCGCCGCGCTGCGGCTGGCCCGCGACGCGGCCGTTCCCTGGTTCGTGCTCGGCAACGGCAGCGACCTGGTTGTGGCCGATGCCGGAATGCGCGGCCTGGTGATTCGGAACCGGGCCAAGGCCATCGCCGTGGACGGGCGGCGGGTGACCGCCGACTCCGGCACGCCCATGGCCATGCTCGTCAAGCGCTGCACTGCCGATGGCCTG
Organism: Candidatus Limnocylindria bacterium; assembly: GCA_035701185.1. Classification (GTDB taxonomy): domain Bacteria; phylum Chloroflexota; class Limnocylindria; order QHBO01; family QHBO01; genus DASSCW01. The sequence goes on along the minus strand of DASSNX010000096.1, from coordinate 772 downwards.
GCCGGCCTCGAGTTTGGTATCAGCATCCCCGGCACGCTGGGCGGCGCGGTGTGGGCCAACGCCGGCGCCCACGGCGGCGAGATGCGCGACGTGGTCGAGTGGGTCGAGGCCTGGGATCCGGCAACGGACGAGCGGGCGCGCCTGGCGAATGCCGAGTGCGCCTTCGCCTACCGCGAGTCGCGCTTCAAGCGCTCGCGCGAGGTGGTGCTGGCCGCCGCATTGCAGCTGCAGGCGGGCGACCCGCAGCGCATCGCCGCGACCGTCACCGACCACCAGGCCCAGCGGGTCGAGACCCAGCCGCTGGCCGACCAGAATGCGGGCTCCGTCTTCCGCAACCCGCCGGGCGACCACGCCGGGCGGCTGATCGACGCGGCCGGGCTGAAAGGCTTCCGCATCGGCTCCGCCCAGGTCAGCGAGCTGCACGCCAACTTCATCATCACCGACCGCGGCGGTTCGGCGGCCGACGTCCGGGCCCTCGGCGACGCAGTGCGGGCCACGGTCGAGGAGCGGTTCGACGTGCGCCTCGCCTACGAGATCGAATTCGTCGGCGACTGGCCGGCGGCAGGGGACGGCGCATGAGCCGGCGCCTGCGAATCGGGATCGTGGCCGGCGGGCAGTCGGCCGAGCACGAGGTGAGCGTGGCATCCGCCGAGGCGGTGCTGGCCGCCATCGACCGCGAGCGCTACGAGCCGTACCTGGTCTACATCGACCGCCGCGGACGCTGGCACCTGCCCAACGGGCCGGCGCCGGAGCTGGCCGGTGGCCTGGCCGG
>DASSNX010000095.1:0-2807 GCA_035701185.1 Candidatus Limnocylindria bacterium | reverse complement strand
GGTGAGCGTGGCATCCGCCGAGGCGGTGCTGGCCGCCATCGACCGCGAGCGCTACGAGCCGTACCTGGTCTACATCGACCGCCGCGGACGCTGGCACCTGCCCAACGGGCCGGCGCCGGAGCTGGCCGGTGGCCTGGCCGGACTGCTCGGCGTGGACACTCCGGCCGCGCACACCGCACACCTCGCGGAAGATGCGTCCACGCTGCCGGCAACGGTGAGCGAAGACGCGCTGGCGCCGCGGAGCGCGCTGCGCTCGCTGGCCGAGGTCATCGACGTGGCCTTCCTGGTCGTGCACGGGCCGTACGGCGAGGACGGCACGCTGCAAGGCTTCCTGGAGCTGGCCGGCATCCCGTACACCGGCGCCGGCGTGCTGGCCAGCGCGCTGGCCATGGACAAGATCGTGTTCAAGGACCTCATGCGCGGCCATGGGCTGCCGGTGGTCGACTACACCTGGTTCCGGCGGTCCGACTGGGCCGATGCGCCTGACGCCGTGCTGGCCAGCGTGGCCGCCCGCATCGGCCCCCGCTCGGTCGTCAAGCCCGCCCGGCTGGGCAGCAGCCTGGGCATGACCCTGGTCCACGTCGCCGACGAGCTGCCGGCGGCGATCGTCGAGGCGCTGCGCTACGACAGCAAGGTCATCGTCGAGGCGTACGTGGCCGATGCCCGGGAGCTGGAGTGCGGCGTGCTCGGCAACGACGACCCGCAGGTCTTCGAGCCGGGCGAGGTGCGCAGCCACGGGGAGTGGTACGACTATGCCGCCAAGTACACCGAGGGACTGGCCGACGTCCTGCCGCGCGCCGACGTCGCGCCGGCGACCGCGGCGCGCGTCAAGGAGCTGGCGCTGGCCGCGTACCGGGCGGTGGATGCGGCAGGCTTCGCGCGGATCGATTTCCTGGTCGGCCAGGACGGGATCTACATCAGCGAGATGAACACGATCCCCGGCTTCACCACGACCAGCATGTTCCCCAAGCAGGCCGAGCTGGCGGGCATCTCCTTCGGGCAGCTGGTCGACCGCCTGGTCCATCTCGGGCTGGAGCGGGAGGGGCCGCGCGACGCCGACGCGCCGCTGCTCACCGAGGAAGGCGAGGGCGACAAATGAGCGGTCGCGGCCGGGCGCGGCGCCGCGGTTCCGGGCACGCCCGGCGCCCCGGCATTCCGATCTGGCGCCGGCTCGGTGGGCGGCTGCCGTCCCGTGGCCGGCTGCTGGCACTGCTCGCGTTCGCCGCGGCGCTGGCCGGGCTGGTCACCCTGGTCAACGGGCCGTGGCTGCGGATCAGCTCGGTGGCCGATGCCGGCGCGCGCTACACCTCGGCGGCGGCGGTGGACGAGATCGTCGGGTCGTACCGTGGGACCTCGCTGCTGGCGCTCGACACCGATGCGCTGCGCCATCGCCTGCTGGCCCTGCCGGCGGTCGCCAATGCCCGCGTCGAGACGTCGCTGCCCGGCACGCTGCGAGTGACGATCGACGAGAAGAAGCCTGCCATGGTGTGGCGGACGCAGCTTGGCCTGCTGGTCACCGCCGCCGATGGCTCCGTCATGGACTCGCTGCCCACCAGCCAGGTCCTGAGCGGTGAGCTGGCGCGCCTGCCGGTGGTCAACGATGCGCGCCCCCCGGCCCGCATCCCGCGCGCCGGGGAGACGCTGCCGGCCGCCGACGTGCGCATCGCGGAGCGGCTGCTCGACCTGGAGCCGAAGGTCATCGGCTCACGCGCCAGGCGACTGACTGTGAGCGTGGACTCGGTGTACGGCTTCATGCTCGAGTCGCCGGCGCCGCCGTGGCGCGCAGCGCTGGGCTTCTACCAGCTCGACCCGGCGGAGGACATGACGGCCGCCGACGCGAGGCTCGAGCAGCAGCTGGCGGCCATTCGGACGCTGTTCGCCCAGCGCCAGGAATGGGCGGTCTCGTGGCTGGATGTCCGCAACCCGGGGAAGGTATATTGGGCGCCGTAACGCCGGCGACGGCACCGAGACCGGTCCGCGCGGCCCGCAGCGGAACGCTTGCCGAATGTGGCTCCCCCTGGTCGGCCTCGCGCTGGGTATTGCGCTCGGGCTGGTGCTCAACGTCAACGTCAGCCCGGACCTGGCCCGCTACAGCGCGGTCGGCATCCTGGCCGGCCTGGACTCGGTGCTCGGCGCCATCCGGGCCGAGCTCGACGCCCACTACGACAACCGGGTCTTCCTGTCGGGTTTCGTCACCAACGCGCTGGTGGCGGTGGCGCTCACCTTCGTGGGCGACCGGCTGGGCATCGACCTCTACCTCGTCGCCCTCTTCGCCTTCGGGCTGCGCATCTTCCAAAACGTGGCCCTCATTCGGCGCCACTTCCTGTAGGCTCGGGCGCGGGCGCATGAACCGCGCGAGCGCCCGGCACGACCATCGGAGGTAGCTTGGACAGGGAGACGGTGCTGGTCGGCATCGATGCCGGCACGACCAAGGTGACGACCCTGATCGGCGAGGTGGGCCGCACGGGCGACGTCGACATCATCGGCTATGGGATCGCGCCCTCGGCCGGGATGAAGAAGGGCATGGTCGCCAACATCGACCAGACCGTGAACTCCGTCGCCTCGAGCATCGAGAAGGCTGAGCGCCTGTCGGGCTACAAGATCAGCTCCGCCTTCGTGGGGGTCGGCGGCAGCCACATCGGCAGCCAGAACAGCCGCGGCGTGGTCGCGGTGTCCGGGCATCGCCGCGAGGTGAGCCGCGAGGACGTCGCGCGCGCCACCGACGCGGCCAAGGCGGTCCAGGTGCCGAGCAACCGCGAGATCCTGCACGTCATCCCGCGCGGCTACATCGTCGACGGCCAGGAGGG
>DASSNX010000094.1:0-5217 GCA_035701185.1 Candidatus Limnocylindria bacterium | reverse complement strand
GACGCCGGTGTAACACCCGAACGTAAAGTACGTATTCCGGCTGGTTTCGTTGGGGCCAGCGCGGACCCATCTGGAGCAGCTTCGCCCGTGCTTCCATTGCTTGCGGGGTGGCGCGTCAGCCTGCGTCGGACGCGCGCCGATTGGCCGATCGTGGCAGCGGCGTGGTTCAGCACGCTTCTGGCCGCCGCGCTGCTGTCGATCGGCCCGATCTACTCGTCGGCGACTTCGCTGGCAGGCATTCGCCGCGCCCTGGCCGATGCGCCCCTGGCCGACACGCTGATCAGCGCCTCCTACTACGCCCCGCCGCAAGCGGCAGACAAGGCCGATGCGCCGGTCCGGCGCGACCTGCAGGCGGCCATCGAGCCTCTGGGCGGCAGCGTCCTGCGCGACGTGCAGAGCACCGAAAGCTTTGCCATCGGCGGCCGCGCGAAAGGCGCGGTGGAGGACCGGGCGCTGCTGGGCTTCGCCGAGGGCATCGAGGACCACGCCACGCTCGCGGACGGTGCGTGGCCGGTCGAGACGCCCGGCGACGAGCCGATGCAGGTGGCGGTCCTCGACACCGTGGCCGACCACCTGCGGCTGAAGGTCGGCGCCGAGCTGCCCCTCATCGTCCGCGAGTTCAACCAGGAGTCGGAGATGCCGACCCGGGTAGTCGGCATCTTCACGATCGACGGCGGGAGCGATCCCTACTGGCAGGGCGACGCGCAGCTCGCCACCGGGGTTGGCGATCACGGGTCATATCGGACCCTGGGGCCGCTGCTGACCACGCCGGCGGACGTCCTGGAGCGCGCTCCGCTGGCCTCGGTCCAGGTTCGCTGGCGCGCGTTCCCGAACCTCGACCGGCTGACGGTGGACGACTCGCCGGGCCTGCGCGGCCGCCTCGCGGCGCTGCCCGAGGTGCTGCAGACCGCCGCCGGCGCGAAGCTGGAAGTCCGGACAGGCCTGCCGCCGATCCTGGACGTCGCCGAGCGGTCGCTCCAGGTGAGCGGGGCCAGCGTGCTGCTGCTCATGCTCCAGCTCGCCATCCTGGCGGCCTATGCCATCGTCCTGACCGCGTCGCTGCTCGTCGACCACCGCCAAGTCGACACCGCCATGCTGCGATCGCGCGGCGCGGGGCCGATCCAGCTGACGCTGCTGTCGCTGGCCGAGGCGCTGCTGCTGGCGATTCCGGCCGTCCTGCTCGCGCCCTGGCTGGCCGCGGCAGCCCTGGCGCTGCTGAATGCGGCAGGGCCGCTGGCCGATGTCGGCCTCAACATCGAACCGCGCGTCACGCCGCAGGCCTACCTCGCCGCGGCGGCCGCCGGGGTCGTCTGCGTGGGCCTGATGGTCGTGCCCGTCCTCATGGGCGCGCGTCGCTTCGCCGACGCGGAGCGCGAGCTGTCACGCCAGGAGACGCGCACCTTCGGCCACCGGATGGGGCTGGACGTGGCGCTCGTCGCCATCTCGGCCATCGCCCTGTGGCAGCTGCGCAGCTACGGCGCGCCGCTGACCACGTCAGTACGGGGAAGCCTGGGCGTGGATCCGCTGCTCATTGCCGCGCCGGCGATCGGCCTGCTGGCCGGCGGGGTGCTGGCCCTGCGGATCATGCCGCTGCTGGCGAGCGTCGCCGAGCGTGCGCTGTCCCGCGGCCGCGACCTGGTGACGAGCCTCGGCGTCCAGCAGCTGGCACGGCGGCCGCTGCGGTACACCCGGTCGGCGCTGCTGCTGATGATCGCCATCTCGACCGGCGTCTTCGCCCTGTCCTACGCCGCCACCTGGTCGACCTCGCAGCACGACCAGGCCGATTTCCAGTCCGGCGCGGCGGTGCGGGTGGTGCCCGGCAGCCAGGTCGGGGCGCTGCCGGCGTGGGCGCTCCCGGCCGCATATTCGGACCTGCCCGCTGTCCGCGCCCTGTCGCCGGTCGAGCGCCGGATCGATGGCCTCGCCGTGGGCGCCACCTCGGGCGACGTCCTCGCCATCGACGCCGATGCGGCACCCGACATCGTGCTGATGCGGCCTGACCAGGCCGACGGCTCGCTGGCCGAGCTGATGCGGCCGCTACAGGCCGGCCGTCCCGAGCCCAAGCTGGCACAGCTGCCGGCCGGCACCACCGCCCTTCGCGTCATGCCGCGCCTGGACATCGTGTCCGCCCAGCAGTTCGTCGCCGGGCCCGGGGGCTTCGACTTCACCAGCGAGCCGGTCGATCCGGCCACGGTCACAGGGGTGCAGGTCAGCGTCACCGTGACGCTGCGCGATGGACGCGGATTGCTGTACCAGGTCGACTCGGCACAGCAGCTGCTCACCCGGCGGGCGCGGCCGATCATCATCTCGCTGCAGCCCGGCGCAGCGGACAAGGACCTCGCGCTGGCCGCCCCGCTCGAGGTCGCCGAGCTGAGCGTCGACGTCTGGCTGCCGGCAGACATCGTGGTCAGCAACGGGTCGGTCGGCGTGGGCCAGGTCTCGGCGGCGCAGGGCCCGCATGGCCCGTGGCAGACCGTCGAGCTGGATGCCATCGGCCCCTGGCGGGCGACCCAGGCTGGCCTGAACGCGCAGCCATCCGTGGCTGCCGACCTGTCGGATGGCATCACCCTGTCGCTCAGCGGCGGCGGGGCGCAGGGAAACCTCTTCGGGAACGGCTTGGGCGGTCCGCCAGCGCACGTTGTGCTGGTGCCGAAGGCGATCGAATCGCTGGCGAACGAGGTGCCGGCGATCGCCGACCGCGCGTTCCTGGTCGCTGCCGACGCGGCGGTAGGCGACAGCGTGACCGTCCGGCTGGACGGGCTGCCGCAATCCCTGGTGATCGCCGGCAGCGTCGAGGCCTTCCCCGGTACCGACAGCCAGCGGGCCGTGGTGGTGCTCGACGAGCCGACCTTCGCGCTCCTGCGCCTGCAAGCCACGAATACCACCCGCGACGCCGACGAGTGGTGGTTCGCGGCCTCCGACCGGGACGCGCCGCAGCTGGCCGCGACGCTTGCCGCTCCGCCGTTCACCAGCGCTGCGGTCCTGACCGCCGCCGACCGGGCGCAGACCCTGGGCCGCGACCCGGTGGCCGTCGGCATCCTCGGTGCGCTGGCGCTCGGCTTCGTGGCGGCCGCCCTGTTTGCGATCGTGGGGCTGGTGGTCAGCGCCGCCGTCTCCGCGCGCCAGCGACAGAGCGAGTTCGCCGTGCTTCGGGCCCTGGGCCTGTCGGGCGGGCAGCTGTCCCGCTGGCTATGGCTCGAGAACGGCAGCGTGGTCGCGATCAGCGTGGTGGGCGGGACGGCGCTTGGGCTGCTCATCGGCTGGCTGGTGCTGCCGTTCGTGACCGTCACCCAGCAGGGCGCGGCACCGGTGCCGGCGGTCATCGTCGAGATCCCGTGGGAGCGCATCGCGATCCTGGACGTCTCCGGCGCGCTCGTGCTGGCTGTCGCTGTGGCGATCATCGGCTCGCTGCTGCGCCGCCGGGGCGTGGGCAGCACACTGCGGATGGGGGACGACTGAGGCATGGGACCGCTCTGGGCCGCCGGCACGCTGCTGCGTCGCCTCCGCACCGAGGCGGGCCTGGTCATCCTGCTGATGGTGCTGGTGGCGGCCACCAGCTTCGTCTTCGCCGTGGCGCCGCGGCTGTTCAACCGGGTCGCCGATAACGCGATCCGCCACACGCTGGCCGGCGCCGCACCCGCCCAGCGCGACCTCAGCGTCGGGCTCGCGGGCACGCTGGATCCCGGGGCCGAGAACGTCTCGGGCGTCCGTACCTATGCCGAGCAGGTCGTCCGCAAGTTCCCGCCCTCGCTGCAGCGGGTGATCTCCGGAGAGACGCTGCGGGTGACCGCCACCCGGTTCTTCGTGCGCGACACCGCGATCGGCGGCATCCACTTCTCGCTGCGCTACCAGGACGGCCTGACCGATGAGACCCGCCTGGTCGCCGGTCACTGGCCGCGCGCCGGCGAACCGTGGCCGCGCGCCGTGAATCCCGGCAGCGGGGAGCAGCCGGGCGGCAAGCATCCGCATCCGGTCACGCTGGAGGTCGCGATGTCGACCATCCAGGCGCAGGCCCTCGGGCTGAAGCTTGGAGACCGCTTGCCGGCCATCGTTGATGGCAGCGACCCGCTGATTTCCGGGATTACGATCGGCACCCTTGGCGGCAGTGCAGCCCGCTACCAGATCGTGCCGACCTCCTTTCAGGTGGTTGGCCTCTATGAGCCGATCGATCCCAATGCCGACTACTGGGCGGGCGACGCGAGCCTGCTGCAGATCCAGCTGGCGACGCTGGCGCAACCGGAGCAGTACGTGGCGGCCTACTTCCCGGCGGAGTCGTATCCGAGCGTGTTCGGGGCGGGCATGCCGTTCCGCTACGAGTGGCGCTTCGTGGTCGACCCTCAGCGGGTCGATGCCGGCCAGCTTGACCAGCTGCGGAACGACGTGCGGGGGCTGGACATCTTCACCGGCACGTCGGAGTTCGCATCGCCTGGCGTCCCGATCCTGCGGACGGGGCTGGCCGGCGTGCTGGACGCCTTCGCCGCCGAGCGGTCGCGATCCGAGGGCATCCTGTCGATGGCCGCCATCGGGCCCTTCGTGGTCGCGGCCGGCGCCGTCGGCGTGGTGGCGATCCTGCTGGTGCTGCGGCGCCGTTCCAGCCTGGTGATCGCCCGCGGTCGTGGCGCCTCGGTCTGGCTGGTGCTTGGCACGGAGCTCTGGGAAGCCGTCCTGTTGGCAGGTGCGGCATCGCTGATCGGCCTGCTGGGGGCGACCCTCGTGCCGGCCCGGGCCAGCCCAACGTCGGCGCTGCTGGCGTTCGGCGTCGCCTTGACCGGCGTGCTGCTCCTGCTCGGCGCCACCTGGCCGCTCGTGCGGAGCAACCTCGGCCAGGGGACCCGCGACGATGCCCCGGTCCTGCGCGTTCCGCCGCGGCGGCTGGTGATCGAGCTGACGATCGTGCTGATCGCCGTGGGCGGCGTGTTCCTGCTGCGCCAACGCGGCCTGGCCAGCGGCGCCGCCGGCAGCGCGTCGGGTGGCGACGTGCTGCTGCTGGGCGTGCCGGTGCTCAGCGGCCTCGCGGCGGGGATCGTGGCCATGCGCTTCTTTCCGGTCCCGGTCCGCCTGCTCGGCTGGCTGGCCGCGCGGCGCCGCGACCTGGTGCCGGTGCTCGGGCTGCGCAGCGTCGGCCGCAACGGGGCGGCGGCCAACCTCTTCCTGGTCGTGCTGCTGCTGACGGCCGCCTTCGTCTCGTTCGCATCGGTCATCGTGGCCAGCCTGGAG
>DASSNX010000093.1:0-10025 GCA_035701185.1 Candidatus Limnocylindria bacterium | reverse complement strand
TGCGGCGACGCGAAGTGCTACGCGGTCACCCTGACGGTGCCGAGCAGCCTGCTGGCCGACGCCGGCAGCAGCAGCGGCGTCGACATCGGCCAGTTCATCGGCGATTCGGTCGTGCTCAACCTGCAGTTCGATCGCCAGTCGCTGCGCCTGAGCAGCGCATCGACGGACATCGATGCCGGCACGGTCGGCAAGTTCGGGCTCTCCGTGACGCTGTCGAAGTACAACGAAGGGGTCCAGGTCAGCCCGCCGCCGTCCGACCAGGTCACCGAGGGCGGTGGCTTCGGCCTCTAGGCGACACTTGGGTGAGTGAGGAACGGATCTACCGGGAGCCCACGAACGAACGCGCGTAAGGCGCTCCACGTCGCCCTGTTCATGGCTGCTTTTGCCGGGCTCGGCCTGCTCCTTGGTCTGGCCCGATGGGGACTGGAGCCGAGCCACGCGTCTGGAGATTCCTTCTGGTACGCACGATTGGCGTTGGAAGCCCGGGGCAAGACTGATGCCGATGCAACGCAACTCGCCGCCAATTTCATCGTTCACGAGGGCCGCGGAACGGATCCAGGCGTCTACGTGGACCTCGTACGAACGATCGATCCTCGGTACCCCGCGATCTTCGCTTCGAGGCCCGTGTATCCACTGATCGTTGCGGGACTGCTGCAATTCGCCGACATCGATGTCGCGATGGCTCTCGGAGCGTTGCTTGCCGGTGCTGCATTCGCCGTGTTGTTCGGTGGGTTCATCTGGAGGGTTACTGGCTCGCTTGCTGCGGCGGGGGGGGGTGTCGCTCTGGCCTTCATCCTGCCTTCGGGCAAGTGGTTCGCCTTCATGTACGCCGATGGATGGCTATTCACCTTCATGGTGTTGACGCTCGCGCTCGCCACCAACTATCTGAGGTTCTCCCGTCGGGTCGACCTGATCGGTGTCGGCGCGGCCATCGGGCTGGCTTACCTCACCAAGCCGGCAAACGGAGTTGCTCTCGTTGTGGCACTCGTGGTGCTTGGCATGGCCGCATCTGTGATCCGTCATCCCCAACGCGGGGCCGCGGTGAGGTTGGGAGCCGCCGCCGCGCTCATCGGTGTCGTGCAGCTAGCCTGTTTTGCCGTCCTCGGCCTCCCCGGATTCGCGACAACATTGCAGGATATGTTCACACTGCACTTCACCTTTCCCGATGTAAGCGAACCTCTACCAAGGCTCTTCGCACGCGATGCGGAGGTTGTTCCATGGCTGCTCGCCTTTCCCATACGGGAGCCCTTGCTCGCGTTCGTCGGGGCGGGACTGCTTGTGCCATTGCTCAGGTGGAATGACCTTTGGCGCGGACTTGGGCTCGTGGTTGGCCTCGCCTCGCTTCCGGTCGTGCTTGTCCATCCGGTGACTTCGGAGGTTCCGCGGTTGCTCGCGCCGATCTGGATCAGTGCCTCGCTGGGTGGCGGCCTGTTGATCGGGCGCATCTTCGCGGTGCGCTCAGCCACTAGGCTCCATAAGGTCAGATATCGCCCGGACCAGGCGGCGAGTTAGCGAGCGATCAGGACCAGAATCAGCAGGTTGGCCACGAAGCACACGGTTATCACGCCTATGAAGTAGGCGGCATTGCCCGGCGCCTTGCTGATCATCTCCTCGTTGAGCATCTGATCAACGCGGCTCTGGCGCGATCTTCGCAGCGCCTCGAGCTCGTCAGCGGCGTTCGTGTCGTCGTTCGCCATCAGGACTTTGCGCCTCCCATGGCCTTTTCGATCCGGATCAGCCGCTCTTCCATCTCGTCGAGCTGCGCCTTGAGCTCTTCGTCGGAGTCCTTGGACTGCTGGCTGCCACGGTGAATGAGGAATGAGACCAGCACGACCATCGTGAACAGCTGCAGGAACTCCGATTGCCAGTTCTCGAAGGTCGACTGCATCCACGACCAGAAATAGCCGGACGAGCCGAACAGCTGCGCCGCCTGGCCATGTGCCTGTTGATCGGCGACGAACTCGACCCAGCCGGTCGTGCTCTGCAGGACCCAGCTCAGGAAGAAGAGAACGGCCAGCGTGATGCTCAGGCCATAGTTGCGGAGCAGCCTCATCGGATCGATGGGCGATGCATCCCGCGTGCCATGAGGGAGGCGATGGTGGAGATGAGGGGACTCGAACCCCTGACCCCTGCGATGCGAACGCAGTGCTCTCCCAGCTGAGCTACATCCCCACGGGGTGGCCCGGCCGCACCGGGTGCGGCGGCCGGCGGCGAGTATAGCAGGGGCCGAGTTGGGGCTTCTCAAAGTAGAACGTTTGTTCTATCATCGGTTGGGCCATGACATCCCCAGGGGCCGATGTCTCCCGGCCCGTCCGACCCCTCCCCGAGCTCCTCGAGGCGCTGCGCGACCACGGGCTGCGACGCGGCGTGGCCGCCCCCGGGCCGATGCCCGCCAGGGCGTCCCTGCCCACCGGCCAGCCAGAGCTCGACGCTGCGCTGGGCACCGGAGGCTGGCCGCGCGGCGCGCTGTCGCTGCTGGACGCGCCGCTGGGCAGCGGGGCCACCAGCCTGGCGCTCGGGACGCTGGCCGCCTGCCAGGCGGCGGGTGGCGTGGTCGCTTACCTCGACCCGTCGCATAGCCTCGATCCGGCGCACGCCAGCCGGCTGGGGATCAACCTGGACTGGCTGCTGGTCGTCCGCCCGGCCGATGCCACCGAGGCGGTGGAGATCGCCGGCTGGCTGGCACGGGAAGGGCGGATCGACGCGCTGGTGCTCGACCTCGCCGGCAGCGGCGTGCCCCGTGGCCTGGACCACCTCGCTGACCTCTTGGTCCGGGCCGGCTGCGTGACGCTGCTGCTGGCCGGCGCGGGACGGGAGCAGGCCGGGCGGCTGGCCAGCGTGCGGGTGGCGCTCCGCCGCCGGGCGTGGCTGGCCGCCGGGCGTGACCTGGTGGGGCAGCGGGTCGAGGCCACGGTCACGCGACAACGCTGGGCGCTTGCCGGGGGGCGCGCCGAGCTGGACCTGTTCTTCGCCGAGGGGCGGCGGGTGGATGCGCTGCTGCGAGGCGCGGCGGCTCCGCTGGGCGAGGAGCCGGGGCGCGAGCGCGCGGCGCTGGAGCCCGTGCTCCAGGCGGTGGGCGCGTGACCGGTTTTCGCCGAATTCCAGCGTGGCGGTCGTTACGCGCCGGATCAGCGCTTTTTGGAGCTCAAAGGCCTAGATGTACGCAGATATTGAGGCGCGTTGCGGCGCCTAACGCCACTGTGGCTGGAATCTGGCAACTCGCGCCCGGAGCGAGGGCCCCGTGACCCGGCTGCTGGCCCTCGTCTGGCCGGACCTGCGCCTGCCCGACGCCGATCCGGCTCCCTTCGAGCCGATGCTCGACCGGCTCGACGACCTCTCCCCGCGGATCGAGGCGGTGGATGTCGGGGTGGCGCTGGTCGACGTGACGGGCCTGGGGCCGCTGCTTGGCAGCGAGCGGCGGATCGCGGCCCGGGCCGTGGCGCTGGCCCGCGGAGTGACGCCACTCCCGGTGCGCGTCGGGGCGGGGGAGAATCGCTGGCTGGCGGCCCTGGCCGCTCGGCTGGCGCGCCCGGAGCGGCCCGAGGCGCCGGCCGCCTTCCGCGCCGTCGAGCGCGGGGAGCTCAGCGGCCTGCCCATCGACCTGCTCCCCGCCGATCCGGCCATGCGCCAGCGCTTCGCGCTGTTCGGGCTGACGGTCATGGGCCAGCTCGCGAACCTGCCGCGCTCCGCGGTCGGCGCCCAGTTCGGGCTCCCCGGGGAGCGGCTGCAGGCCCTGGCCCGCGGCGAGGACGCGCGGCCGCTCACCCCCCGGCGCCGCCCGGAGCGCCTGGCCCGGCGCGTGACCTTCGAGCCGCCGTTGGACGGGGTCGGGTCCATCGCGCTGGCCCTGCGCCGCGCCTGTGCCGAGCTGTGCGACGTCCTGCGCACCCGTCACCTGGCGCCGGGGCGGGCTCGCCTGCGGCTGCTGCTGGAGGACGCGCCGGCGCTCGGCGTGGAGCTGGCCTTTTCGGCGCCGGCGCTGGAGCCCGACTGGATCGCGCGCCTGCTCATCGGCCGGGTCGAGGCGGCCAGCCGCGAGCGAAGGCTGAGCGAGGAGCCGCGGGTGGGCGCCATCGGCCTCGTCTTCGACCGCCTGAGCGACCCGGCCAGCCGGCAGCTGCCGGCCTTCGAGGCCCAGGCCGGGCGCTGGGAGGAGCTGCGCTGGTCGCTGGAGCGGCTGGCGGCGCGGTTCGGGGAGGGCCGCCTGTGGCGGGCCGTGCACGATCGTCCGAACGCGGCCCTGGCCGAGCGACGGGCACGCCTGGTGGACATCGGCCCATCCGTCCCATGACCCGCCTGGTCGAGGGCCATCCGCTGGTGCAGGTGGAGACCGACGCGGACGGCACGCCGGTGCGGCTGCGGATGGACGGCGAGACCCACGGCGAGGTGGGCATCTGCAACCGCTGGCGCGTCGACGACGACTGGTGGCGGACCCCGGTGGCGCGGGCCTACTACAAGCTCGTCACCCGGGACGGCCTGCTGTGCACGGTCTACCTCGACGAGATGGCGGGCACCTGGCACCTGGAGCGCATATTCGACTGACCGATGCGCCCCACGCTGGCTACGCTCGCTGGCATGCCCCAGCCGGCACCCATCATCCGCCGCGGCACGCTGGCCGATTCGCGCCAGGCGTTCGACGTCTTCCTCGAGGCGATCGTCGACCTGTCCACCCGGCTGGGGGCGCCGTGGGAGCCGCGGCCCGACGAGATGTGGCCGCGGATGGAATCGCTCCTCGCCATGCTCGCCAGGCACGCCGCCGAGTGGTGGGTCGCCGAGGGCGTCGACGGGCAGCTGCTCGGCTACGCCCGCTCGATGGAGCGCGGCGGTCTCTTCGAGCTGTCCGAGTTCTTCGTCCGTCCCGCCCACCAGTCCGGTGGCCTCGGCCGCGAGCTCCTGGAGCGCGCCTTCCCCGCCGGTCGCGGCGAGGTGCGGGCCATCATCGCCACCATCGACACCCGAGCCCAGGCCAGCTACTACCGCAGCGGGACCGCGGCGCGCTTTCCGATCCTGTCGCTGGTCGGCGAGCCGGGGGCGCGCAGCGGCGCCGGCGCGCTGGATCCGACGCTCGAGGCGGTGACCGCCACGCCAGACCTCATCCCGCGGCTGCTCGAGCTGGAGCGGAACGCCATCGAGTTCGACCGCGGCGACGAGATGCGGTGGCTGGTCGACGAGCGCAGCGGCTTCCTCTACCGCCGCGCGGGGCGGCCGATCGGCTATGGCTTTCTGGCGCCGCGCGGGGGCATTGGCCCGGTGGGCACCGACGATCCGGCGGACCTGCCCGCCATCCTGGACCATTTGGAGCGCCGTGCCGCCGAGCTGGGCATCGAGGAGATCAGCGCTGACCTGCCGGGTCCGAACGAGGCGGGCATCCGCCACCTGCTGGGCCGGGGCCTCAAGTTCGACACCTTCGTCACCCTGCTGATGTCCAGCCGGCCGTTCGGCCGCTTCGATCGGTTCATCGGGTTCGCACCACCCTTCGTCCTGTAGGTCAACTCGCGTGGCACCGCCCGTGCAAGTCGGGGGAGCATGAGTGACTTCCAGGGCAACCCCGGCGCGATCGACGACCCCGGCATGAAGGGCGGCACCGAGCCCGATCTCGAGCCGCTGCCGCCGGGCGACAGCGCCGACGACACCGGCGACGAGAAGCAGGCCGGCGAGCCGGCCGCCGCCGAGCTCGACCTGCCGGGTCCCGACGATCCGGTGGCGTGGAGCTACATCGAGGCCGGCACGCCGATCACCGGCCGCGAGGGCGTGCGCATCGGCAGCGTCGAGGTCATGCTCGGCACCGAAGCGGAGGGCATCTTCCACGGCATCGCCATGCGACCGGCTGGCGGCGGGCCCACCCGGGTCGTGCCCGCCGACGCCGTGTCCTCCCTGACCCCGTCCGAGGTCCAGGTCCAGCTGAGCGTGGACGAGGCGGAACACCTGCCGGAGTACGACGAGACGCTCGCGGCCAGCTGAGGCGCGTACCATCCTGAGCCGATGGCTGACGAGCACCGCGTCGACCGGCTCTGGCCCGATCCCGCGCCGGATCTCGCGCTGGACGACGCGTTCGCCGAGTTCCGCCTGCCCGATGGCCCGCCAGGCCGTCCGCTGGTCGGCCTGAACATGATCACCAGCGTCGACGGCCGCGCGCAGCTGGGCGGCACCGCGGACGGCCTCGGCTCGCGCGAGGATCGCCGGCTGATGCGCCTCTACCGCGCCGCCTACGACGCGGTCGCCAGCGGGGCCGGCACGCTGCGGGCCGATGATTTCTACTCCACCGTGCCTGCCGACCTGGCCGAGCGGCGCCGCGATCGGGGCCGTCCGCCGCAGCCGCTGGCCCTCCTGATCGCCGGCGCCGGATGGCTTCCCGTCGACCGGCGCTTCTTCGCCGCCGGCGACCAGCCGCGGGCCGTGGTCGTCGGCCGTGGCAGCCCGCACGCCGCGGGCGAGCGGCTGCCCGAGGTCGAGACGTGGGTCGCACCGACCGAGGAGCCGGAACCCGGCTGGGTCCTGGCACAGCTCGCCGCGCGCGGCGTGGGATCGCTGCTGATCGAGGGCGGCCCCACGGTGAACGCCGCCTTCCTGGCCGCCGGCGCCGTGGACGAGCTGTACTGGACCATCGGCGCCCGAGTGGTGGCGGCGGACGCCCTGCCGATGATCGCCTCGCTGCCAGCCCCGCATGACCCGCTACCGGCCACGCTGGTCAGCGCGCACCGGGCGGGGGACGAGCTGTTCCTGCGCTACCGCATCGGCAAGGAGGCAACGTGATCGAGCTGGGCCGGTTGGGCGTGTGGGGGCACCTCGACTCGCTGCCGGCCGACGACCTGCGGGCCTACGTGCGCCGCGCGGAGGAGCTGGGCTACGGGACGCTGTGGGTTCCGGAGACCGTCGGCCGCGAGCCGTTCACCCTGCTCGGCATGCTGGCCGGCGAGACCTCCAGCCTGCTGCTGGGGACGAGCATCGTCTCCATCTGGGGCCACGACGCGCAGACGACTCGCATGGCCGCGCTCACGCTGCACGAGGCAACGGTGGGCCGCTTCGTGCTGGGCCTGGGTGTCTCGCATCCGCACCTCGCGCAGCGGCTGCGGGGCCATGCCTTCGAGCGGCCGCTGACCCGGATGCGCGAGTTCCTGGCCGCGTATCGGGCGGCGATCTACAAAGGTCCGACCGTTGCCGACCTGCCGGAGCCGCCGATCCTGCTGGCCGCGCTGCGGGAGAAGATGCTGACGCTGGCCGCGACCGAAGCCGATGGCGCCTTCCCGTACCTGGTCGGCCCAGAGCGCCTGGCCTGGATGCGATCCGTCCTGGACGCCGCCAACGCCGAGCGGCGACCGGTGCTGGCGGTGACCATGCCGGGCATCGTGGAGACAGATGCGGACGCCGCCCGCGCCGCGGCGCGCGGCTACCTGGCGCCGTACCTCCGCACCCCGGCCTACCAGGCCGGCTGGGCGTTGCAGGGCTTCGACGAGGCGGACTGGGCGAAGCCGGGCAGCGATCGACTGGTGGACGCCATGGTCGCCTGGGGCGACGTCGAGGCGCTCCGCGCTCGCGTGGCGGAGCTCGTCGCGGCCGGCGCCGACCACGTCGCGCTCATCCCCCTCTCACCCGAGGGCGTGACGGAGAACCTGGCAGTCCTCGAGGCGATGGCCGGCGACTAGCCGGGCCGCCGCCGCGCCTCCCATTCCGGCCGGTCAATGCCGTACATCAGCACCGTGTGGTCCCAGAGCCGGGTCTCGCCGCGCAATGTCTCGCCGATTCGTTCGGCGACGCGGATCGAGGCCGCGTTGGCCGGGTCGATCAGGCTCAGGATGCGGTCGAAATCACGCTCGGCGAAAGCCCAGTCAAGCGCCGCCTGGGCTGCCTCGGTGGCGCAGCCGCGGCCCCACCAGCGCTTGCCGAGCAGATAGCCGACCTCCACCCCGGGCCAGCCCTCCGGGTTGATCAGGCCGGCGCGCCCGATGACGTCGCCCGTCTGGCGCTCGACCACGGCCCACTGCCCGTAGCCGCGCAGCGCCCAATGCCCGATCCAGCCGGCCACCGCCCGCCAGCTGTCCTGGGCGCCCGGCACGCTCCGGTCACCGACGAACCGCATCACCTCGGGGTCCTGCATGAGCCGATGCATCGGCCCGACGTCGGCCTCGGTGAACGCCCGCAGGACCAGGCGCTCGGTCGTCACCGTCGGGATGTCGAGCGCCACCCTCAGGACGGGGCGCCGTTCAGGGCCTGGCGCAGGAAGTCGACCGTGCGCCGATAGGCGAGGTCGCTGGCCGCCGCCGCGTATTCGGGCCGGCTCGGCTCCGCGAACCAGTGCCGCGTGCCCTCGTAGAAATGGCTGACCGGGTCCGCGGCCGCCACCGCTGCAACGGCGTCGCGGGCGTCGTCGGCTGCCTCGTACGGGTCCTCTGCCGCCCAGTGGCTGAGCCAGCGCGCGGTGGCGGGGTCGCCGGGCGGATCCCAGGCCCCGCCGTAGTACGTCACGATGGCGGCCACCTCGGGTCGCTGCTTGGCCAGCCAGCGCGCATAGACGGCGCCGAAGCTGAAGCCCACCACGGCCGCCCGCGTCCCGCGCGTCTCGGGCAGCCCCAGCACCTGGTCGAGCGCTGCCGCCGCGCGGCCGAGGAGGCGCTCGGCGTTGTGCTCCTCGTCGAGCTGCTCGCTGAACTTCTCGGCGGCCTCGACGGTGTCGAGCACCGTGCCGTCGAACAGGTCCGGCGCGATCACGGTGAAGCCGTCGCCGGCCAGGCGATCACAGAAGCCACGGAAGTCCTGGTTCAGTCCCCACCACGCGTGGAGGGCGACCACCGGCGGGCCGGGAGGGGTGGATGGAGTGGCCACGTAGGCGTCGCAGCCGCCGTCCGGAGTCTCGATTCTGGTCGTCGTTCCCATCGGCCCATGGTAGGTGGGAATCCCGGTCAGCGCCGTGTCAGGAATTCATCGACGACCTGCCGGAAGGCGGCCGGCTGCTCCACCCACGGGAAGTGCCCGGCGTCGCCGATGACCGCCAGCTGCGCGCCGGGGATGCCGTCGGCCATCTCGTGGGCCGAGGTCACGTCGCAGATGAAGTCGTCGTCGCCCACCACCACCAGCGTCGGCGTGCGGATGCGCCCCAGCTCGGGCCGCAGGTCCATGCCGGCTTGCTCCTCGGCCCAGCTCGGCCCGACACGGGAGTGGAAGATGGACCCGGCCAGTGAGCCGATGAAGGCCTGCGGCACCGCATCCCAGCGGTGGAAGTACATGGGCATGATCTTCAACAGCTCCGCGGTCGCCTGCGCGTCATCCGGGGCGGTCTCGTCGGCATCGATCAGCCGCCGCACCTCCGGGTACCACGGCTCGCCCTGGCGCCGGTCCATGGCCGCCGCGATCCGGACGCCAGCCGCCTCGTCCAGCGCCGGCGCGGTGTCGAGCAGGACCAGCCGCGTCAGGCGCTCGGGGTGATCGATGGCGTGGCGCATGGCCACCATGCCGCCGTGCGAAAAGCCCAGCAGCGCCACGCGGTCGAGCCCCAGTGCGTCACACAGCGCCTCGATGTCGGCCGCGTAGTGCGTCAGCTTGTAGGCGGCGGGGTCGTCGGGTGCCGTCGAGCCGCCCGTCCCGCGCGGATCGAGCCAGATGATGGTGGCGACCTCGTCGAGCCCGGCCAGGTCGCCGAAGAAGTCGGCCGAGGTGCCAGGCCCGCCGGGATGGGCGATCAGGACCGGCCCGCTGCCGGTGACGCGGTAGTGGAGGCTGACGCCGTCGTGCCCGGCCACCCGTCCCTCGCCGTATGCCAGCGTGCGCGTCTGCTCAGTCATGGCGCGGATCATGCGCCGACGCGACCGCCACGGCCACTGAATTTCCGGGGGTTTTCGTATTAGAACATCAGTTCTATACTGGACCGTCCGATGGGCACGCCGGACGACTACTGCGAGCTCCACGCGCACTCCAACTTCAGCTTCCTGGACGGGGCCAGCCACCCCGAGGAGCTCGTCGGTCGTGCGGCCCTGATCGGCCTGCCGGCCGTGGCGGTCACCGACCACGGCGGCCTCTATGCCGCGGTTCGG
>DASSNX010000092.1:0-6747 GCA_035701185.1 Candidatus Limnocylindria bacterium | reverse complement strand
CAACTTCGACACCAAGCTGCGGCGCCAGAGCATGGACCGGCTGGACCTGTTCCACGCCCACATCGGCGGCATGGACACCCTGGCGCGCTCGCTGCTGGTGGCGGCGGACATGGTCGAGCGAGGCACGCTGCAGCGTGCCCGCGACGCTCGCTACGCCGGCTGGGATAGGCCGCTCGGCCACGACATCCTCGACGGGGACGCCTCTCTGGAGAGCCTGCGGGCGCAGGTGGCCGAGGGCGGGATCGACCCGCGGCCGGTATCGGGCCGGCAGGAGGAGCTGGAGAACGCCGTCAACCAGCGGGTGTGGTCCGCCGACGGCTGAGGCTCAGGCGGCGGGCGGGCTCTCCCCCATCTGGAGCTCCGCCATCTCCTCGCTGGTGACCTCGTCGGGCTTCTTGCCGAGGATGATCATCCCCAGCACCTGGTCGGCGGTGACGTCATCGCGCCGCACGGTGTCCACCAGCCGTCCGTGGTACATCACGCTGATCCGGTCCGAGAGGTCGAACACGTCGTGGATGTCATGGCTGATGAGGAAGATGCCGATGCCCTCGTTCTTCAGCTGCCGCACGAGGTCGCGCACCTGCGCCGTCTCTGCCGGACCGAGCGCGGCAGTCGGCTCGTCCATGATCATGATCCGCGCGTTGAAGTAGACAGCGCGGGCGATTGCGACCGCCTGGCGCTGACCGCCGGACAGCGACATGACCGGGGTCGTGAAGCGCGTGAAGTTCGGATTCAGGCGCGCCATGACCTTCCGGGTGGCGTCCTCCATGGCGCCGTCGTCGAGGTCCCCCAGCGCCGATGTCATCTCGCGGCCGAGGAAGACGTTCGCCGGCGCGTCCACGTTATCGGCCAGCGCGAGGGTCTGGTAGATGCACTCGATGTTCAGCGCCTTGGCGTCGCGCGGGTTGGTGATGGACTGGACCTTGCCGTCAACCAGGATCTCGCCGGAGTCGGCGCGGTGCGCCCCGGACAGGGTCTTCATCAGCGTCGACTTGCCCGCCCCGTTGCCGCCAACGAGCCCAACGACCTCTCCCGCGTGGAGGTCGATGCTCACGTCATCGACTGCGCGCACGCCGCCATAGGCGACGCGAATGTTCCGCATCTCGAGCAGTGGGGCGTCGTGCTCCGCAGCCACGCCTGGCCTCCTAGCTGGACCCGCCGCCGCGGCGGCGATTGAATGCGTCGAACGCGACGGCCAGGATCAGGACCAGCCCCGCCACGACGTTCTGGCCCGGTGAGTTGACGCCGATGAAGCTGAGGCCGTACGACAGCGTCGCCATCACGAAGGCGCCGAGCACGGCACCCGGGATCGTCCCGATGCCGCCGGCGAATGACGTGCCGCCCACGACCGCCGCCGCAATCACGTACAGCTCGTAGCTGTTGCCGACATCCAGCGTCGCGCCGTTCAGGCGGGCCGATGCGACCGCGGCCGATAGAGCAGCAAGCACCCCCATCAGGACGAAGGTCTTGAGGATCGTCAGCCGGGTGTTGATCCCGGCCAGCTCGGCGGCATCCGGGTTGCCGCCATACGCATAGACGTACCGGCCGAAGCGACGCCGCGTCGCCAGCCACGTCATGACCACAGTCACAGCGATGAGCAGGATGATTGGAATCGGGAAGCCGGCCGATATCTTCAGTCCACCGGGCGGCACGGCCAGGTTGTGCTCCTTGGCGTACTGGGTCGCCAGGTTCGGCGGCAGGTAGTTCCCGTTGGCGAACCAGGCCAGCAACAGGATGATGCCGCAGCCGACCACGCCCAGCAGCACGTCGGCCCACATCGGGCGAAGCTGGAATCCGAACCGTCGGCGCTGACGGCGCCCGTTGTAGAGCAGCACGATCACGGCAACGACGCCGATGGCTCCCACCAGCCAGGTGAGCGTGCCGCCGATGGAGCCGCGCCCGCCGCCGCCGAGGAGCGCAAAGGTGGAATCGAGGCCGGTGACGGTGCGGCCGCTGGAGAGGTACCACACGGCGCCCCGGATGGAGAGCAGCCCGCCGAGCGTCACGACGAACGAGGGCACGCCGATGTACGCGATGATGAAGCCCTGCACCGCGCCGAACAGCGCACCGACGCCGATGCCGACTGCCAGGGCGATGACCCAGCGAAATGGGAAATCGGATCCCATGCCGAGCACGTCGGGCATCCACTGGCTCATCACCAGCGCATAGATCATGGCGATGAAGCCGACCAGCGAACCGACCGACAGGTCGATGTTGCGTGACACGATGATGAGCACCATGCCGGTCGCCAGGATGGCGACGCTGGTGGCCTGGACGGCAAGCGTGACCATGTTGATCGGCCGCAGGAACTTGCCGTCTTCGATCAGGTTGAAGACGACGAGGATGATGGCCAGGGCGACCACCATCCCGAACAGGCGGAGATCGATTTCGGTGGCCGCGCCGAGCCCGCGCAGGCCGGGCCGGGCAGTGCCCGAGCTACCCGGAGCGGGTGCGGCGTCCGCCACGTTGGCCACGAATCCCTCCTGAATTACGGGGTCGCGTCAGAAGGTTGACCCTGTGCCCCCGGCGGACCGGGGGCACAGGGTGTTGCGAGCTAACTGCCTTGGTTCGTCCTCAGACGCCGCAGGCGTCTGCGCCCGGATCACCGGCCTTGACGTCCTGGCAGATATCGTCCTTCGTGACCCACCATCCGGCGTTGATCACATCGCCGAGGTTCTCGGCAGTGATCGGGGTCGGCTGCAGGATCAGCGACTTGACCGTGTTGCCACCAGGCGTGGAGAAGTCGGTGGGGCTGTTGCCGTCGGTCGGCGCGACGCTGGCATCGACATCGATGGTGATGTCCGCCATCGCCTTGCCCTGGCAGAGCTGGAGCGCGGCCTGGCCAGCGGCCTTGCCGAGCTCATTGGCGTTCTTCCAGACGTCCACGTACTGCTTGCCCAGCGCCACGTTGTTCAGGTTGGTGGGATCACCATCCTGGCCACTCAGCGGCGGGAAGCCGTAGTTCTTGCCCTCGAGCGCCTGGGCGACGCCGACAGCGGTGCTGTCGTTCTCGGCCAGGATCGCGTCGATCTTGTCCCCATCGGCATTGGCCTTGTCGATGATGGCTTCCATGTTCTTCTGCGCGTTTTCGGTGGACCACGTATCGGTGAAGGTGCCGTAGTTGTCCGGCCACTTGTCGCCGTCCTTGTTCAGGACCTTGATCTTGCCGGAGTCGATGGCGTCCTTCAGGCCCGCGTCTTCCCAGCCCTGCGGCAGGAACGTGGAAGCGTTCGGATCACCGGGGTCGCCCTTGATGAGGACGTAGTTGCCCTCGGGCACCTTCTTCAGCAGCGCCTCGGCCTCGGCCTTGCCGACGCCCACGTTGTTGAAGGTGATGTACAGAATGTCCGGATCCTCGATCAGCCGGTCATAGGCAATCACCGGGATGCCGGCATCCTTTGCCTTCTGAAGCGCCGGCAGGATCGCGTTCTGGTCCTGCGCCAGCATGATGATCACGTTGGCGCCCTGCGAGATGAAGGTGTCAACGTCGGTCAGCTGCTGCTCGCTGTCCAGGTTGGCGTCGTGGTCCATGTAGGTTCCGCCGCCCGCCTCGACGACATCCTTGATGTTCGGCTGGTCGGCGGCTGCCCAGCGCGGCTGCTGGAAGTTGTTCCACGACACGGCGACCGTGCAGGATGCGGCGCCCTGAGACGCGCTCCCGCCGGCACTGGCACTACCCCCCGTCGAGCCGCTCGGCGACGTGCACGCCGCGAGCAAGATGGCGGCGACGGCCGTGACCGACGCCAGCCTGGGAATGCGCATGATCGATCCTCCTCCGTTGGGACGGCCGGTCCACCGCGAGGGTGCCCGCCTGTAGGCTACATGCTTGTCAAGGCCTGAAGTCACTCCTCGCTCCACCTACCTTCCCGGTTACGCGCCCGCAATCCGCACCAGTGCAGGACGGGGCGCAAGCCATCCCGCGGGATCAACCAACAGCGGCTCGAATGCCAGCTCGGCGGCGCCCAGCAGCGGAGCGTCGGAACCGAGGGCGGCAGGCAGGACGCGCGCCATCTCCCGCGGCGCCCGCATGGCGGTACGTCCGAGCACCGCCTCCACCTGAGCCGATACGAACGGGTACATCCGCCCGAAGATGCTGCCGAGCACGATCAGGCTCGGATTGAAGATGTTGACCAGGCCCGCCAGGCCGATGCCCATCCACTCGCCGGTGGCCGCCAGCGCCTCGAGCTCCCGCGGCGAGCCGTCGCCAGCCGCGGCCAGGACGTCGTCGACCGCGGCGCGCCCTGCGGTCGGGCGGCGGCCGGCACGGCGCAGCAGCGCGCGTTCGCCGACCTCGGTTTCCCAGCAGCCGCGCGACCCACAGCGGCACTCGGCGCCGGCCGGATTGACCGGGACGTGGCCAATCTCGCCGGCATAGCCGCCGGCGCCGGCCAGCGGCCGGCCATCGACGATGACGCCGCCGCCCACGCCCACCTCGCCGGCGACATAGAGGAGGTTGTCCACGCCAACCGCGGCGCCGCGGCGGTGCTCGGCGAGGGCGCCCAGGTCGGCGTCGTTGGCCACGCTGACCGGCACGTCGAGGCGAAGCCGGCGGCTCACGATGTCGGCGAGCGGCACGTCCTGCCAGCCGAGGTTCGGCGCAGAGCGGATCATGCCGTCCGAGGCGCGGACCACGCCGACCATCGAAAGGCCGATGCCGATCACCGTCGAGCGCTCGGCGCGGCGGGCGAGCAGCGGCGCGGCCATGCGCGCCAGGTCGCCGGCCAGGCTGTCGGCGTCGAGGTGGCCACGTGCCCGGTCCACCCGCACGTGCTCCAGGACGCTGCCGCCCAGGCCAACCATGGCGACGGCCAGCGAGTCGACCGCGATCTCAAGGGCAAGGACGACGTAGCGATCGTCGCGCGGCCGCGACAGCGGGGAGGGCCGGCCGGGCGTGCCCGGCGAGCTGCGACGCTCCTCGATCACGAGGCCGCCGGCGGTGAGCTCCCCCACCAGGCCGCGGATGGCGCTCCGAGTGAGGCCGGTCCGGGCGACGAGCTGTGAGCGCGACAGCGGTGCGTTGAGGTGAAGCTCGTGCAGGATCGTGCTCAGGTTCGCACGACGCACGGTCTCGCTACGCTGGCCGGCGGTATCGCGGCTCGTCATCGGCGGGTTTGTGTTCCTCTTGACCAAACGCTGGGGTAGACTCGTCCATCCCGGCGGGCCGTGTCAAGCATTTCGGAGGTGCGAACCGTGGAATCGCTCGACGGCAGGGTTGCCCTCATCACCGGCGCCAGCCGTGGCATCGGTGCCGCCATCGCCCGGGCCCTGGCACAGCAGGGCGTCAAGCTGGGCCTCGCCTCGCGCAGCGGCGACGACCTGGGCCTGCGGGACGTGGTCGCGGCGCCCGCCGACGTCCGCGACGCCGACGCCCTCCGCGCGCTGGCCGATGCCACGGCGGAGCACTTCGGCAAGCTCGACATCCTGGTCGTCAACGCCGGCGTCGGCGCCTACGGCCCGTTCCTGGAGCTGCCGCCCGAGCAGGCCGAGGAGATGATCGACGTCAACGTCAAGGGCGCCATCAACGCCGTACGCGCGGCGCTCCCCCACCTCGTGCGGAGCGGGGAGGCAGACCTCGTCACCATCGCCAGCGAGGCTGGTCGCCGCGGCCTGCCGAACGAGGCGGTGTACTGCGCCTCGAAGTTCGCCCAGGTCGGCCTGACGGCAGCGCTCGACCACGAGCTGCGCGAGCAGGGCGTGCGCTGCACCAGCATCTGCCCCGGCGGCGTGGCCACCGACTTCGCCATGGGCCGCGGGCGGACGCCGGAGATGCCGGCCCTGGCCGGCATGATGAAGCCCGAGGACGTGGCCGAGGCGACGCTGTTCGTCCTGACGCGGCCACGGACGCATCGGATCCTGGAGGTTGCCTTCCGCCCGGTCACCGAGACGTCCTGGGGCTGAGGCGGCATGACGGCGCTGCGCTGGGGGATCCTGTCGACTGCCGACATCGCCCGCCGCAAGGTCGTGCCCGGAATGCGCAAGGCGGCGCGCTGCGAGATCACCGCCATCGCCTCGCGCGACGAGGCCACCGTCCGCCGCGTCGCGGCCGAACTCGAGATTCCCCGGGCGCACGCCTCGTACGAGGCGCTCCTGGCCGATCCGGAGGTCGACGGCGTCTACATTCCGCTCCCCAACCACCTGCATGCCGAATGGACGATCGCGGCAGTCCAGGCCGGCAAGCACGTGCTGTGCGAGAAGCCGCTGGCGATGACCGCCGCCGATGCCGAGCGCATGGTCGGGGCCGCCGAGGCCGCCGGCGTGCAGCTGATGGAGGCGTTCATGTACCGCCTCCATCCGTCGTGGCTGAAGGTCCACGAGCTGGTGCGGTCGGGCCGCATCGGCCCCCTCACGTCGGTCCAGAGCTGGTTCAGCTACCACAACGACGACGCCACCAACATCCGCAACATCCGCGAGGCGGGTGGCGGGGCGCTGTTCGACATCGGCTCCTACTGCGTCAACCTGTCGCGCTGGCTGTTCGGTGCGGAGCCCGACGACGTCCAGGCCGCCATCCGCCGTGACCCCGAGCTCGGGGTGGACACGCTCACGAGCAGCATCCTCAGCTTCGCTGATGGCTTCGCCAGCTTCACCTGCTCGACGCGGGCCGAGGACGACCAACGGGTGCATATCTACGGGACGCGAGGACGGATCAGCATCGGCATCCCGTTCAACATCCCGCCCGACCGGCCGACGGAGGTATACGTCGCCGCCGGCGGCGATCCGCCGGTCGCGCCGGACGTCGAGGTGCTGACC
>DASSNX010000091.1:0-21598 GCA_035701185.1 Candidatus Limnocylindria bacterium | reverse complement strand
GTCCAGCCGAATCCCTGCCGCAGCTCGCCCCACTCCCAGAGCTGCGGGAACGAGCGGTACGGCGCCGACGCCACGAACGCGTTCCAGGCGTCGCGGTCGGTGACGCGCCAGGCACGCAGCTCAGGCACCGTCCCGCCCCTCGCCGAAGCCGCGCTCGCGGAGCGCGCGCCGCGCGACCTCCTTCTCGTCCCACCACCGCCCCTCGGTCCCGTAGATGATCGTCTGCTCGTGGCCCTTGCCGACCAGCAGGACCACGTCGCCCTCCTGCGCCAGCCCGATGGCGTGGCTGATCGCCGCCGGGCGGTCATCGATCACGAACAGCGTCTGCCCGTCGCGCGCGCCGGCGGCTCGCGCGCCATCGGCAATCGCCTCGTTGATGGCCCGCGGATCCTCCAGGCGTGGATCCTCGTCGGTGACGACCGTGACGTCGGCGAGCTCGGCGGCGACGCGGCCCATGGCCGGGCGCTTGGTCGGGTCGCGCTCACCGGCCGATCCGAATACCGCAATCAGCCGGCCCCGGGTCAGGGGGCGGAGGATGCGCAGGACCTTGCCCAGCGAATCGGCGGTGTGCGCGTAGTCCACCACCACCCCGAACGGCTGGCCCAGGTCGACCGTCTCCATCCGCCCCGGCACGCCCGGGACCTCGGCCAGCGCACGGGCGGCGACGTCGGGATCGATGCCGTCGACGTGGGCCAGGGCCATCGCCGCCAGCGCGTTGTGCACGTTGAAGCTGCCCGGCAGGCGCAGCCTGACGCTGCCCGTCCAGTCGCCCATCCGCACGTCGAACGCCGTGCCCAAAGCCGTTGCGTCCACTGCGGAGGCGCGCACGTCCGCATCGGCCTCGAGGGCGTAGGTGACGACCGAGCCGCTGGCGCGGTCGCGGAAGTACGCGAAGGATGGGTCGTCGGCGTTCAGGATCGAGATCGGCGCCTGCTCGAAGAGCATGGCCTTGGCGGCCCGGTAGTTCTCCAGGCTGCCGTGGAATTCGAGATGCTCGCTGGTCAGGTTGGTGAGGATGCCGACGTCGAAATCCACGTTCCGGGTCCGGGCCTGCGCCAGGCCGTGGGAGGTGGCCTCCATCACCACGCTGTCGTTGCCGGCGGCGACCATGTCGGCCAGCAGCGCCTGCAGCTCCAGGGCCTCCGGCGTGGTGTTGCGGTTCGGGTTCGGCACGCGCTCGTCGCCGATACCCAGCTCCACGGTGCCGATCAGGCCCGGTCGCCGGCCCGTCGCCCGAAGCACAGCGGCGGCCAAGAAGCAGGTCGTGGTCTTGCCGTCGGTGCCGGTCACGCCGACCACGTGCAGCTCGCGCGACGGGTGGCCGAACCAGGCATCGGCCGCATCGGCCAGGGCGTCGCGCGTCCGCTCCACCACCAGCTGCGGCACGGCCAGGCCGTCCAGCTGCCGCTCGACGACCACTGCCAGCGCGCCGCGCTCCACCGCCTGCGGCACAAACGCATGGCCGTCGACGTGAACGCCGGGCACCGCGAAGAACAGCGTGCCCGGCTCGACCTGGCGGGAGTCGTACGCCAGGCGACGCACCTCGCCGACCGGCAGGCCGATCACCCGCTCGGGGCCGATGACGTCCGTCAGCACGCCGAGCCCCATGCTGCGCGGCGGCGTCATCGGCGAATCTGGCGCATCAGCCCGCGTGCCTGCGCCGCCAGCTCGCGCATGCGGTACAGCGTCCGGTCGACGACCACGTCCCACGTGCCCGCCCAGACCACCGGCCTGCCGCCGAAGCCCTTCTTGAAGAGGCCGACGCCGTACCAGGCATGGTCCGGCCCGGCGTCCTCGGGCGCGATGCCCCACAGGTCGTGCATCCGGCAGCCGACGTCGCGGGCGTGCCGCATCATCGCCCACTGCAGCGCGTACGAGGCGTACCGCTTCGGCTCCCCCTGTTCCTCGCGCAGCGAGCCGGCAAAGAGGTAGAAGGAGCGATCGCCCTCGACCACGAGCATGCCGCTGGCGAGCAGCTTCCCCTCGCGACGGGCCTCGAAGATCGTGGCACGGCCGGCGCTGGCGAGCCCGCGCCAGGCCAGGCGGTAGCGCTGGAGCGGCGGCTTCGGAAAGCCGGCCCGGCGCTGCGTCTCCAGCACCAGGGCGTGGAGCGCGTCGATCGCGGCCAGGTTGCCCGCGTCGGTCGTGCTGGTCACCACCACCCCTTCCCGCTCGGCCCGCCGCACCGCGTACCGCGTGTCCTTGTCGAAACCGGCCAACATCGCCGCGTCGTCGGCCAGCTCGACCAGGCGCGTCTGGCCCACCTGCAGCGTCGCCGGCGCGTGACGCAGCTTGCCGAAGAGCCGCGTCGGCGGCGTCCCGCGTTCGAGCCGCGGCTCGAGCTTGACGGCGATCGCGCGATCCCGGCGCGCGGCTTCCCGGAGGCCGATGGCCACGGCGCGCAGCCGCTCGGCGGCCTGCGGGTGGTGGTAGTCGAGCACCGGGCCGTGCGGGATGTACCAGAAGCTGCGGCCCAACGGCAGGCGCCGGACCTGGGCCGCGGCAATCGCCACCAGCTCGTCGCCGTCGTGGGCCACGAAGCGGCGCTGCGGCTGCCCGTCGAAGGCGGAGACATCGGCCCAGGCCCAGTCGTGGAGGAAGTCGCCGCTGGCCTGCGCCGCCAGGAATGCCTGCCAGGCCTGGTGATCGGCATCGGTCGCCGGTCGAACCCTGATCATGCGCCAGCCTCGCGATGACGGCGCCGCGCCAGCAACGAGCGCAGGAGGCCGATCTCGGGCGCGCGCAGGGCCGACGCCACCAGCAGGTAGATCACCGCCCCGGCCGTGGTCAGCACCGCGACCACGGCCAGCCGCGAGACGCCCCCCTGCAGGGTATCGGGCAGGAAGTCGCGCACCACCGTCAGCCCGCCCAGCATCAGCAGTGCCGCAGCCACCGCGGCGACCGCCGAGCGAGCGGCAGAGCGCAGGACGGAGCCCTCTTCCACCGATTCGATGCGCCGATGGAGCGCCCACACCAGGCCGATGACCTCCAGCACGGCGCTGATCGACAGGGCCAGCGCCAGGCCCTCGACGCCCATCGGGCCCACCAGCCAGATCATGAGCGGCACGTTGATCGCGACCGCGATGATCGCCCACAGCACGGGCGTGCGCGTGTCCTGCATGGCGTAGAAGGCGCGCGTCAGCACGTGGACCACGATGTGCCCCACCAGGCCAATCGCGAAGAACACCAGTGCGCCCGCCGTGCGGTCTGCCGATCGTGCACTGAACAACCCGTACTGGAAGAAGACCGATGCGATCGGTCCCGCCAGCACGATCATTGCCGCGGTCAGCGGCGCCGCCAGGAAGACGAGCACCCGCAGGCTGGTGGCCACCTGGCTCCGGATCTGACCGACGTTGCCGAGCGCGGCGTCGCGGCTGAGCGTCGGGAACAGGGCGACCGCGACGCTCACGCCCAGCACGCCGACCGGGATCTGGCTCAGCTGGAACGCGTAGTTGTAGGCCGTCAGGCTTCCCTCTGGCAGTCCCGAGGCGAGGACCGTGGAGACGATGAAGTTGAGCTGGCCGGCGGCCAGCCCCAGCATCCGCGGGCCCATGAGCCACACCACCTTGCGGACGCCAGGGTGCCGGAGGCCGATGGTCAGGTCGTAGCGCTGCCCCACCCGCCCGAGCTCCGGCAGCTGGATGGCGAGGTGTGCCAGCGAGCCCAGTGCCACCCCCACCGCGAGGCCCTCGACGCCGATGACCGGCGCCAGGAAGATGGCGGCGGCGATGATGGCCAGGTTGTAGGCGAGCGGCGCCAGGCTCGGAATCGCGAAGCGCTGGTACGAGTTCAGGATGCCGCTTACCACCGCGCCCATGCCGATCAGCACCGGGCTGAGCAGCATGATCCGCGTCATCCGCACGGTCAGGTCGGTGGTCGGCGCGTCGAAGCCCGGCGCCACGATGGGGACCAGCAGCGGCGCGAAGATGGCCATCACCAGGCTCAGCGCCGCCAGCGCGATGACCACCAGGTTGATGACGCTGCTGGCCAGGCGCCACGCCTCGGCTTCCTGCTGGCGCGCCCGATAGCCGGAGAAGACCGGAATCAGCGCCGCCGACAGCGCGCCGGCCACCACCAGCTGGAAGATCGCGTCCGGGATGCGGAAGGCGGCGAAGTAGGCGTCCAGTTCGCGGCTGGCGCCGAACTGCGAGCCGATGACCAGCAGCCGCACCCAGCCCAGCAGCCGGCTGGCCAGGGCCGCCACGGTCAGGATCAGGCTGGCGGTGGCCAGCACCCGTCCCGTGGACGGCGCGGGTGCCGACTCGAGCGGCTCCTGCTCGAGCTCAGCGGGGACGGCCACCTCGGCCGGGGTCGGCGGCGGTCCCTCCCGGCCCTCGGCGCTCACCGACCGCTGCCCGCGCCGCCACGGCCGGAGCGCGGATGCGCCGATCGGTAGGCGCTGCGCAGGGCGGCGTCCGAGAGGTGGGTGTAGATCTGGGTCGTCGCCAGGTTGGCGTGGCCGAGCAGCTCCTGGACCGAGCGCAGGTCGGCACCGCCCTCGAGCAGGTGAGTGGCAAAAGAGTGGCGCAGGGTGTGCGGGCTGGTCCGCGGCGAGATGCCGCTGGCCTCCACCCAGCGCTCGACGATCAGCCGCGCGCCGCGCGCAGTGAGCGGTCCGCCGCGAGCGTTCAGGAAGAGCGCCGGCGTCGCCGTGGCGCCGATGGCGGCCAGGTGCGGCCGGCCGCCGGCGAGGTAGCCACGGACGGCTGCCTGGGCCGGCGCACCGAAGAGCAGCTCGCGCTCCTTTGAGCCCTTGCCGACGACCCGCAGCCGTCGCCGATCGATGTCTACCCGGTCGATCGTCAGCCCGGCCGCCTCGCTGATGCGCATGCCGGTGGCGTAGAGCAGCTCCAGCAGCGCGGCGTCGCGCCGCGCCAGGGCCTGGGCCAGTGCCTCTCCCACGCCGCGGCGGGTGTGCACGCCGAGCTGCGCCGGCGCCTCGACCAGGTGCGCCGCGTCGTCGACGCTCAGCACGCGCGGCAGGCGGCCGGGCTTGCGCGGCGTGCGGACGCCGGCGAGCGGATCACCGTCGATCCAGCCCTGCCGCGTGGCATGACGGTAGAACGAGCGGATCGCCGCCAGCCGGCCGCCGACAGACGAGGCCGCCAGGTCGCGGTCCGCCAGCTCGGCGAGGTACGCCCTGACGGCGGCGCGGTCCGGCCGGCGCCAGTCCACGCCGCGGTCGGCCAGGTACTCCAGGAACTCATTGACATGGCGGCCGTACTCGACGCGCGTGCCGGCCGCGGCGTTACGACTCTCGAGGTGGGACAGGAAGCGGGCTAACGCATCCGGCGCAGCGGGCTGGACCGAGCTCATGCGCGACGCTTGCGCGCCGCACTCCGGCGGCTTCCGCCTCCGCGCCCTCTCGTGGCCGATGCCCCCGACCGCTGACGTCTGCCATTTCCCGCCTCCTGGCGCGCCTTGAGGAGAGCAATCGCGCCATCCAGGTTCAGCTCATCCGGAACCTGATCCTTCGGCAGCGAGGCGTTCGTCGTGCCGTCGGACACGTATGGGCCGTAGCGGCCCTCGAGAAGCTGGACGACGGCCCCTGACCCCGGATCACGCCCAAGCTCTCGGAGGACGGTTCGGCTCGTGCGCTGGCGCGACGGCTTCTCCTGGCGAAAGAGCTCGAGAGCCTCGGCCTGTGTCACGGCGAACACCTGCTCGTCGTTCGCCAGAGATCGAAACTCGTCTCCGCGCTTCACGTACGGACCGAAGCGCCCGAAGTTGGCGACGATCTCCTCCCCCGAGTCTGGGTCAAGACCAACGGATCGCGGCAGCGACAGAAGGGCGAGCGCCCGCTCAGCGGTCATGGCCGATGGGTCGTCACCACTGGTCAACGACGCTCGCTTCGGCCTCTCGCCGCTCCCCTTCTCCGGCGTTTCCCCGAGCTGCACGTACGGCCCGTACCGTCCGGACATCAGGTAGATCGGCAGGCCAGACGCGGGATCAATGCCCACCGTGGTGGGGCCGTTGGCCCGCGACTGTACGAGCTGGAGGGCAGCATCCAGCGTGAGGTCGGCCGGCGGCGTTTCCTCCGGAACGGAAACGTTGACGGCGTCTTCGCCCTCGCCGAGCTGCACATACGGTCCAAACCGTCCGATGCGCACGACCACTGGAACGCCAGTCACAGGATGCGTGCCGAGCGGTATCGCCGGGTAGGCGATCTCCGGCTCGTTCTCGACCAGCGGTCGCAGCCCAGGCCACGAGTTGTCGTGATCGCCAAAGTAGAACGTCTCCAGGAATTCGTCCCGCCGACGTTCTCCCTTGCTGATTTCGTCAAGGTTCTGCTCGATCTGACCGGTGAAGCCGAGCTCGACGAGCGCCGCGAAGTGCTCCTTGAGCAGCTGCGTGGCGGCGAAGGCGGTAAATGTGGGCACCAGCGCCTTGCCCTGCCGCCAGACGTAGCCGCGCCGTTCGATGGTCGAGATGATCGAGGCGTAGGTCGAAGGGCGACCGATACCGTCTTCCTCCAATCGCTTGACCAAGGAGGCATCCGTATATCGGGCCGGCGGTGTCGTCTCGTGGCGCCGGGGATCGAGCGCGCGCAGCGCGAGCGGCTGGTCTGCTGTGATCAGGTCACCCATCTCCAGGCGGGGGAGCACGGTCTCCTGGTCCCCCAGCTCGGCGGCCGGATCGTCGGAGCC
Organism: Candidatus Limnocylindria bacterium; assembly: GCA_035701185.1. GTDB lineage: Bacteria > Chloroflexota > Limnocylindria > QHBO01 > QHBO01 > DASSCW01. The sequence goes on along the minus strand of DASSNX010000091.1, from coordinate 14,951 downwards.
TTCGACGTACGCTCGCAGGAATCCGGCGAACGGCACCGTTCGGCCGCTGGCGCTGAACACGGCAGGCCCGTTGTCGGTGCTGGCGGTGATCTCGGCGGTGGTCCGCACAACGCGTGCATCGGTCATCTGCGACGCCACCGCCCGTTTCCAGATCAACTCATAGAGGCGCGCCTCGTCGGTGCCCAGGGATCCTCCGAGAGCCTCGGGCTTGCGGGCGAAATCAGTCGGCCGGATGGCTTCGTGCGCTTCCTGCGCGTTCTTGACCCGGGTGCGATAGTGGCGCGGGCCGTCGTGGTACTCGGCGCCATAGAGCTCGCGGATGGCGGACCCAGCCTCCGCCAGAGACCGCTCACTGAGGGTCGTGGAGTCCGTTCGGTGGTAGGAGATGAGACCCTCCTGGAAGAGGCGCTGCGCGGCATTCATCGTTCGGTCGGCGGAGAAGCCGAGCTTGCGGTTCGCCTCCTGCTGCAGCGTCGAGGTCGTGAAGGGCGGCGACGGCGATTGGCGTCCCGGTCGCTCGTCGACCGAGGTCACCTTCCACGGCAGCTGATCGAGCAGAGCCGTTCGCAGCGCCACTGCCTCCGCTTCGTCGAGCCGGTGGGCGTTTCCCTGTCGTAGCTCGCCGGACTCCGGATCGAAGTCGCGGCCGCTGGCCACCCGCTCGTCACCGATGCGCACCAGCGTCGCCCGGAACGAGCTCTCCGCCGAGGAAATGCTTGCCTCGAGGTCCCAGTACGTGCTCGCCCTAAAGCGCTGGCGCGCCTGCTCCCGCTCGACGACGAGTCGGACCGCCACGCTCTGGACGCGTCCGGCCGACAGGCCGCGCTGAATCTTCTTCCAGAGCACCGGCGACACCATGTAGCCATACAGGCGGTCGACGATGCGGCGGCTCTCCTGCGCATCCACCAGCTGGTTGTCGATGTCCCGCGCCTGTGCGATGGCGGAGCGAACGGCCTCCTCGGTGATTTCGTGGAACTCGATGCGCCGGACCGGCACTTCCGGTTTGAGCACCTCTTTGAGGTGCCAGCTGATGGACTCACCCTCGCGGTCCGGGTCCGTGGCAAGCAGAATCTCCTGCGCATCCCGGACCGCTGCCCGGAGGTCGCGAATGCGGGCGGCCTTGCTTCGCGGCACGACGTAGTAAGGCTGAAAGCCATGCTCGACGTCCACGCCCATGCTGCCCCAGGGCTTGTCCCGAATAGCGGCCGGCACCTCGCTCGCGTTGTCGGGCAGATCCCGCACGTGACCAATGCTGGCTTCGACGCGGAATTCATCCCCGAGCAGTCGTGCCAGCGTCCGCGCCTTGGCCGGCGACTCGACGATGACGAGCGTCCGGGGCGAACTCATGGCTGCCATCTCATGCGGGGCGATGCGTCATGTCCCAGGGCGCGCTTCCTCGGAGGCATCGGTCAGGGAGTGTAGCACCGGGTCTGAGCGTGACCGGGCTTCGCGCGAGGCAGCCCGCATGGCGCACCGAAGCGCCCGCGGCTGCCCTCAACCCCGTTCCGGGCTGCGTCAGTCGGCGAAGTCCCAGACGATGATGACCTTGCCGCCGCTCTGCGCGATGCCGATCCCAACCCGCCGGTAATGCGCACTCAGGATGTTGCCGATGTGGTTCGCGTAGCCCGGGTACGGCTCGGACATGAACGTGCCGTGGCACCAGTCGAGCATCCCGCGCAGCGCCATGCCGTTGTAGTAGCACATGTTCTCGCCGGACCAGGAGAAGCTGATCCCGGCGGCGCGGAGCCGGTCCGAGACCCGCGAGCCGTCGCGGCCGGTGTGGCTGAAGTAGCCGTAGTTGATCTGGTCCCAGGCATGCGCGGCCGCGACCTTCGTGATCGCCGCGTCGAGATGGAGCGGGCCGAAGCCGTACTGCGCCCGCGACTGGTTGATCAGCCACAGCGCGTAGCTGAGCGCATCGGCCGGGGCGTTCGGTCCGCTGCGGACCGGTGCCGGGGCCTGGACGGCGGCGGGAGCGGAAGCGACGTGCGGGGCCGCCTTGGCGCGGAAGCGCCAGCTCACGCCGAGCCGGTTGCCGTCGATATCGCGCGCGCCGCGGCGCAGCGTGACCTCGATGGTGTGACCGCGCGGCAGCGCCTGGCGGAAGTGGTACTCGAGGCGAGTGTGGCGCTCGTTCCACGTGAAGGAGCCGGCCACGGGGCGCCCGCTGCTCACGTCGCGAACGTGCAGGGCGTGTCGCGTCTTGCCCGTGTTCATCGGCTCGCTGAAGCGCAGGACCACCTGGCGCGCCATGACGTTGGTGGCGTGACGGCCCGGCGTGAAGCGTACGAGCTCGGCGTCGGAGCGGGTCGTGAACGAGAAGGCGAGGTCGCCGCCGAGGCGGTTGCCCTGCAGGTCGTGAGCGCCGACCACGCTCACGGCGTAGCGGGTGCCCGGCTTGAGCCGATCGCTCGGGGTGAAGGTCACCTCGTCCGCGTTCCAGCTGAAGGAGCCGCGCACGCGTGGTGCGATGTGGAAGCGCGACTCGACGTCGGCGCGATCCATGGCGGTGTTGAAGCCGATGTGGATGCCGGTGTTTGCGCTCGCATCCGCCGCGGTGTCCTCCGGCGTATCGATGAACGGCGCCTCGCCGAGGAGCGTCGCCTGGTCGCCGAACGGAATATTGCGCGTCACTTCGGTGGCCGCCTGGCGCGCATCCGCCTTGACCGGCTCGACCAGGTGCACCCGGAAATCGGACACGGCCGGCGCGGTCTGGGTGGTGAACGTGACCTGCCGGGCCTTGAACAGCTGTCGGCCGTTGGCCGTCATCACGGACCCCGGCAGGCTCAGCACGTAGCGCTGGTCGGTCTGCCAGCGGGCCTGCGGGGACAGGGTCAGGCTCGTGTGCGCCGCATTCCAAGTGGTCGCGAACGCGACCGCCGGCTCCAGCTGCATGGCTGCCTCGACCGCGGCGGTGTTCATGGCCTGCGGGAAGCTGACCGTGACCGGATCGGTGGTGAGGATGCCGACGCCCACGCTCTCGGGAAGGATCGAGAGGGATGCCGGCCGCGGCTGCGGGTTGCCGGCAGCGGCGTCCTGGAGGGAGAGGCCCAATGCAACGGAGAGGGCGAGCCCCGCGAGCGCCAGGCGCGTGATGGCCCGATGCTTGCGAAGGTGAGCGGCGAGTCTCGTGGAGGGGGCGCGCACAGCGGCGCGAAGGGACTGGCTCGAACGCAATAGACCGTGGACTCCTGCGGCGGTATTCACCCGTCGGGCACGACAGGCAGTTGCCGTACGGCGCGGGCAGTATAGGCATGCTCGGCGCATCGCTGCTCAGCGAGGCTGCCCGATGCGTCGCGCCGCGAGCGTCGGATGAAACGTTGCGCCGCCGTAGGCGGTGACCAATCCGCGCGCCTCGAGCAGGGTCAGGGCGCTCGCCAGCGCCGCCGTCGCCATGCCGGTGATGGGCAGCAGCTCTTCCACCGAGCGGGGCTTCTCGAGCAGCCGATACAGGACCCTTGCCTCCGGATCCGAGAGCGTCGCCACGCTGATCGGCAGCCGTCGTGACGCCAGGCCGATGCTCGTCAGCAGCCCGGCCGACGAGGTCACCACGGCGGCCAGCTGGTCGGCGATCAGCCGGTTGCAGCCGCGTGAGGCCAGGGAGTCGATCGGCCCTGGTACCGCGAACAGCTCGCGCTCCAGCTGGACCGCCGCGGCGGCGGTGAGCAGCGCGCCGGAGCGATCGGGCGCCTCCACCACGACCACCGCCTGGGCCAGGCCGGCGATGATCCGATTGCGGCGGGCGAAGTCCGGACGGCCGATGACGGTCCCCGGCGCCACCTCGCTCAGCAGCGCGCCGCCGGCGGCGATCATCCGGTCCGCCAGCTCGCGGTGGCGCGGGGGGTAGATGCGGTCGAGCGGCGAGGGCAGAACGCCCACGCTTCGCCCACCGGCCGCCACGGCAGCGCCATGTGCCTCCCCGTCGATCCCGATCGCCAGTCCGCTGACGACGGTGACGCCGGCCCGCGCCAGCTCGTCGGCGAGCTCCTGCGCCACCGAGCGGCCGTAGCCGGTCGCGCGGCGGGTGCCGACGATGGCCACCGCCGGCGCCGCGAACGCGGCCATGTCGCCGGACGCGTAGAGCACCGGGGGCCGCGGGTCGGCCATGCCCAGCGCGGGCGGGTACGCCGGATCGAGGGCGGTGACGATGCTGCCCTGGACCTGCGCCAAATTGGCCGCCACGCGCCGGGCGACGGCCGGCGCTCCGCGCTGCCGCAGCCGCCGAAGCGCGAGTGGGGCGTCCGGCACGAGGCGAGGCAGGCCGTCGAGCAGCGAGCGGGAAGCCCAAGCGGCCCGAGCTGAGCCATGGCGGCGCAGGATCCGGGCAAAGCCCACCGGGCCAAGGCCGGGAACCAGCGACAGCGCGACCCAGAATGGGCGCTCGTCGTCGGGATCCAGCCCGCCCAGGTCCAGGTCCCGCCAGCCGGTTCGCTCGTCGACCGCGGGGGTGCGTGTGGGCGGCGGTCCAGCATCGACGCCGGCGCTGACGCCGATCACGCCGCCGCCTCCGGCCGGTAGTGCAGCGCCTCGTCGATGTGCTCCCCGCGGACGCCCTCGTCACCGGCCAGGTCTGCGATCGTGCGCGCCACGGCTGCGGTCCGCTGCAGGCGCCGCGGCGAGAGGTGGAACTTCACGCCACGCCGGCGCAGCAGGGTCTCGAGCAGCGCCGGCAGCTCCACCGCGCCGGCCTGGGGACCGGCCACCAGCTCACCGTTGGCGACGCCCTGCCGTGCCAGCTGCCGGTGCCAGGCCGCTCGCACGCGGGACGCCACCGCGCTCGACGGTTCCGCGCCATCGAGATTGGCGTGGCGCGGCTCCTCGGCAGTGATCCACAGGTCGAGGCGGTCGCGCAGCGGCCCGGACAGGCGCCCGGCGTAGCGTCGCGCCTGACCCTCGTCGCACTGGCAGCGTCGGGAGCTCGAGCCCAGCCATCCGCAGGGGCACGGATTGAACGCCACCAGCAGGCTGAACCGAGCGGGCATCGCCAGCGCGCCCTCGACCCGCGCGATCGTCACGCTCCCTGCCTCCAGCGGCTGGCGCAGCGCGTCGAGGGCATCGGCCCGGAAGTGGAGCGCCTCGTCGAGGAAGAGCACGCCACGGTGGGCGAGCGACGCTTCGCCGGGGCGCACCCGCGGTCCACCACCGACCAGCGCCTGGGTCGACACGGTGTGATGCGGGGCGCGAAACGGCCGCTGGCGGATGAGCGGCCGGCGGCGGTCCAGGAGCCCGGCGGCCGAGTAGATGCGGCTCACCTCGCTGGCCTCGTGGTCCTCGAGCGGTGGCAGCAGGCCTTCCGCGCAGCGGGCCAGCAGGGTCTTGCCGACTCCGGGCGGGCCCGAGATGGCCAGGTTGTGGCGACCGGCAACCGCGATCTCCAGTGCTCGCCGGCCCGTCGCCTGTCCGATCACGTCGGCCAGGTCCGGCACCCCAACGGGCGGCGCCCAGGCCGGCGCGGCGCTCGGTGTGGCGGCCGGCAACGGCCGCACCCCGGCGAGGTGTGCCACCACGTCTCCCAGCCGCGTCGCCGGCAGCACGTCGATGCCGGCGATACAGGTCGCCTCCGTCTCGTCGCCGGCGGGCACGACGACGGCGACGATCCCGGCAGCCTGGGCAGCAGCGACCAGCGACATGACGCCGATCACCGGGCGCAGGCTGCCGTCGAGGGCCAGCTCGCCCAGCAGCGCGACCTTGGCCAGGTGCGTGTCATCGGGCAGCTGGCCCGATGCCGCCAGGATGCCCACCGCAATGGCCACGTCATACGCGGTGCCGTCCTTGGGCAGGTCGGCAGGGGCAAGGTTCACCGTGATGCGGCGCGCCGGCAGCTCGAAGCCGCTGTTGCGCAGGGCAGAGCGCACCCGCTCCCGCGCCTCCTGGACCTGGCTGCCCGCGAGGCCGACGATCGTCAGCGATGGCAGCCCGAAGGCCACGTCGACCTCCACCCGCACCGGGACGCCGTCCACGCCGAGCAATGAGGCGCTCAGGGTCTGGGCCAGCATCGACACTCCACGGGGAGGCGGATGCGGTGCGAAGGTGCCGGCCGCCCGCCTGCTCGCCTCCCAACTCCAGCGGCGACCGGCACCCCCAGGCTATCGGCCCGCGATTACTACCCGGTTAGTCGTCAGTTACCGGCGGAGGCCGGAGGAAGCCAGCGACCGCACGCCAGGTTGTCACGGTGCCGCCGGCGCCGGCGGCCTCGTCGGCCAGCAGCGCCAGGGCGGCTGAAGGGGCCTCGCCGTAGACCTCGAACCTCATCGGGGCCAGGAATGATGCGGCGGCGCGCGTGCGATCCTGGGCACCCGCGAAATGCATCGTCATGGCCGACGCGTCGGGAAACGCGTGGACGATGCGCAGCTCGCGCTCCGAGTCGTCGACGTATGCCCCAAACAGCGCCGTCCGCGGCTTGGATGCCGCGATGCCATCCGCCCCCACTGCGAGTGCGCGCGCGAAGCGCTCCTTGTTTGGTTCCACGATTCGGCTGACGCTGATGAAAACGATCGGTTCAACCATCGTGCCTCCCGCGGTTGGTGTGATCGGAGTTGCGATAATGCCGATGCAGCGAGGCCGCGTCCATGCTTCCGACCGCCCACAACGAGCCGCAGCAATCGGCTGGGCTGCAACCGTCCGACGACGACGCGCGCAGCCGCCTGACCTCGAATCGACGCGCCCGCCGACTGCGGCGCTTCTGGCGCACCCTGCCGAGCGCGCCGCGCTGCAAGCTATGCACCTCTCCCTTTGGGCCTCCGTTCGGGCCCGTGCTGCGCATGGTTGGCAAGGGCAGGTGGCCCGGCAATCCGGCCTACTGCGGTGGCTGCTTCCGCCACCTGTACACGCACCGCGAGGGCGCCGAAGTGGAGTGCACCCTCTTCTTCGCCGATGTGCGCGGATCGACCCAGCTAGCCGAGCAGATGTCGCCCGGCAAGTTCCGCGCGCTGCTCGATGCGTTCTACGCCACGACCGTGGACGTCCTGATTCGGCACGAGGCGGTGGTTGACAAGTTCGTTGGGGATGAGGTCGTCGGCATCTTCGTCCCGGCGCTGGCGGGATCGGCGCACGCCCGACAGGCCCTCCAGGCAGCCGTCGAGCTGCTGCAAACAATCGGTCCCGCTATCGAGGACCGCGGGCTGCCAGTGGGCATCGGTTTGCACACGGGGACCGCGTACGTCGGCGCCGTGGGAACCGCCGAGCACGTGGAGTTCACCGCCTTGGGCGACGTGGTCAACGTCACCGCCAGGCTCGCGTCGGTGGCTGGTCCGGGTGAAGTGCTGCTTACCGACCCTGCTGCGACGGCGTCCGGACTCCATGTCGACGGCCTAGAGCGCCGCCTTCTCGACCTGCGTGGCAAGGCGACCGCCACCGGCGTGGTCGTCCTAGCGGTCCAACCCGCGACCGGTCCGATAGTCAGGCTCGGGCAGTGACGACCTCGGCGCCAAGCTGCTCGTCCACCTTCTTGGCGAAGTCGGACACCGATCGGGCCAGCGGGCCGTCGGGCCGGGAGGACATGAACGGCTCGCCCGAGTTCAGCGCGCTGATCGCGCCGCGGTACTCATTGATGACCTGGTAGTCGATCTTGCGGTCGAGCGCCGACTCGGCGTTGTTGACGTTGATGCCGGTGTAGGCATTCGATCGGTTCAGGACGAGCTGCACCTTGCTGCGCTCGTAGCCCAGGTGATCCATGGTCTCCAGCACCGATCGCACGTTCTTCAGGCACGACAGGTCGGCGGTCATGATCACGAAGATGACATCGGCCTCGTCGAAGAGCTGGAGATTGAAGTCGTCGATCGTCTTGACCATGTCCACCAGCGTGTAGTCGTACATGCGGCGGAACAGGTTCAGCAGATTGCTGAGCGTGGTCGGGTCCGTGCGCTGCCGCTCCATCACGATGTCGGCGGCCTCCGGCGACGGCGGCGCCAGCAGCAGATCGATGCCGGAGTGATGGCGCACGATCAGGTTGCGCAGGAGCTCCTGGTCGAGGTCCGGTTCGCTGACCGCGTTCACGATCGAGGCGGTGTCCAGGCCCAGGTCCAGGAAGACGCGCAGGTCGCCGAACTGCAGGTTGGCGTCCACCAGCGCCGTGCGTCGTCGGAACTCGCGGCTCAGCGCGATGGCGGCGTTGATGGCGATGGTGGTGGTCCCCACGCCGCCCTTCGCGCCGTAGAGCACCGCCAGGCGGCCCAGCGAGGCAGGCTCCGACCCGGTGCTGGCCGTGGTCAACGTCCCGCCGCGCGCGAGCTGCGCCTTGATGCGGGCCATCAGCTCAGCGGGGGCGAAGGGTTTGACGATGTCGTCGTCGGCCCCGGCGCGCAGGCCCTTGACCCGCTCCCCCACATCCGCCTCGGCGGTGAGCATGATGATCGGCACCCGCCGGCCGTCCGACTCGGCGGCGCGGATCTGCTGCGTGGCCGCGTAGCCATCCAGCTTCGGCATGGCGGCGTCCATCAGGATCAGGTCGGGCTGGGTGGACTGCGCCATCTCCACGCCGGACTGCCCATCCGACGCGACGATGACCTCGAAGCCCTCCTGCTTGAGGGTGAAGACCAGCACGCGCTGGATGTTGAGGTCGTCGTCGACGACCAGGACCTTCGTGGCAGCCAAAGCAAAGCCCCTGGATGACTATTGGCCGATGAGCCCGACGCGGAGCCGCGTCGGCCGCGATTATACGGGCGCCACCCCGTCCAGGTGCCTCCCCAGAAAGCCCAGCACCCGCCGCTCATAGTCCTGTCCGGCCACGGCGTGCGCCTCCGAGTGGGCGGCGCCATCGACGACCAGCAGCTCCTTCGGATCGTGCGCCGCCTCGTACAGCTCCCGGCTCTGCGTCCAGTCGACCAGCCCGTCCTCGCGGGGCGCGATGAGGAGCAGCCCGCGCGGCGCGATCAGGCCCACACGGCGGATCGGCTCCCGCAGCCAGGTCCGTGCGCGGACCGAGGCGGCCAGCACGACCAGCCGCGCGCCGAGGCGTGGCAGCGGGTAGTGCCCATGGCGCATGCGGTTGGCGATCGGGTTCTCGAGGCGGGCGTAGGCCGCATCGGCCACCACGGCGGCCACCGGCAGGTCGGGCGCGGCCATGATCGCGACCGAGGCGCCCATGCTGATGCCCATCAAGGCGATCGGCCCGTAGCCGCGTCCCTCCAGGAACCGCACCGCGGCCGCCACGTCGCGCTGCTCGCGCGTCCCAAGGGTGATCGGCGCGTCGTCGCTGTTGCCGTGTCCCCGGAAGTCGAACTGCAGCACGTTGTACTGCGGCTGGATCCAGGGCACGAACTCGGTCAGCCACGGCAGGCGGTGCCAGCTGAAGCCGTGCATCAGGATCACCGCCGCCCGGGTCTCACGTCCCGCCGGGATCAGCCAGCCATCGAGCGTATAGCCGTCCTCGGTCGTGAAGCGCACGTCCTCGTGGGCCAGGCCGATGTCTCCCGGATGCGCCGGTGCGCCGGCCTCCATCGGCTCCACCGACTTTCGGCCCGGACGGACGACCCGACGCGAGCCCTCGACCGTGACGAAGCCCAGGTAACCCGCCGCGCCGGCCGCCACGATGCGGCCCAGCCAGGCAGCCAGGCTGCGACGTCCCGGCATCACGACGCGGGCCATGGCTCAGCCGCCGGCACCCTCGTCGGTCACGTTGCGGGCGGTGCGCATCGCCCCGGTGATCGGCCGCGTCAGCTCGGACAGCTCCATGGGCACGATCCACTTCGTCGAGTCGCCCACCGCCAGGGACTTCAGCGCGTCCAGGTACTGCAGCGCCATCGTCTTCTCGTCGACCCCCTTGGCGGCACCGAAGATGGTCTGCAGCGCGTTGGCATAGCCCTCCGCCTGCAGGATCTGGCTCTGCCGGTTGCCCTCGGCGCGGAGGATCGCGCTCTGCTTGTCGCCCTCGGCGACGTTGATCGTCGCCTGCCGCGTGCCCTCGGACTCGGTGATCACGGCGCGCCGGTTGCGCTCGGCGGACATCTGCCGGTTCATCGCCTCCTGGATGTCGCGCGGCGGCACGATCTCGCGAATCTCGACGCTGGTGATCTTGACGCCCCAGCGCTCCGTCACCTCGTCCAGCTTGGCGCGGAGGATGTGGTTGATCTCCTCGCGCTTGGCCAGCACGTCGTCCAGCGGGATGTCACCGATCACCGCACGCAGCGTGGTGGCCGCCAGCGCCTGCGAGGCGCCCTGAAAGTTCGTGACCGCCGTCACCGACTGCTCGGGGTCGAAGACCTTCGAGTAGACGAGGAAGTCGATGTTGATGGGGGCGTTGTCCTTGGTGATGCAGGTCTGCTGCGGCACCTCCAGGTAGAACTCGCGCAGGTCCACCTTCACTGGCTGCTGGATGATCGGCACCAGCAGCACCAGGCCCGGACCGGCCGAGCCATTCGTCACCCGCCCGAGGGTGAAGATCACCAGACGCTCGTACTGGCGAACGATGTTGATCGTGCTCCAGATCAGGAACAGGAGCACCAGGATGCCGACGACCAGGATCGCCAGCAGGACGGGATCATCCATGGCTCGGGAATCCTCCCTTCAGCTGCCTCGGTGGGCAGACGTCGTGAGCATACGCCGAGTGCGCGGAACCTGAATCTCTCGGCGCCGGGTGCCGAACGCCACGCCCTCAGGGCTCGAAGACGACCTTCAGCGCCCCACTGCGACCGCGGTGCAGGGCAGCCGCCATGGCGCGCCGCCAGTCCTCCAGTCCGAACCGATGCGTCACCAGCTCACCCAAGGGCAGCTGCGGGTTCGCGGCGAGCAGCCGCATCGCCTCGTCCATGGTGTGCGCGCCGCCGAGCGAGGGCTCGCGGCCATAGGTGTAGGTCCCGTCGATGCGCAGCTCTCGGGCCCACGCCAGGGTCCAGTCCATGCCCCCCAGCTCGGCGGGTCCGCCCAGCAGCACGACTCGGCCCTGTGGCGCGGCCACGCGCACGGCGTCGGCCAGGCTGGACTGGCTGCCGACCGCGTCGTACACCTGCCCGAACCCGCCGGTCAGCACCGTCCTGCCGAGGATGGACCGATGCGCCCTGGCGCCCGCCTCGCGGACCGCTGCCTGAACCGCAGAAGTGGCGATGGTCGCGCCGAACCGCTCTGCCAGACGGCGCTGCCCCGGATGGCGTGCCACCGCGGTGATGCGCGCCTCCGGCGCCATCAGCCGCAAGGCGACCACGGCGCAGAGCCCCAGTGTGCCGGCGCCGATCACAAGGACCTGCTCCCCGGGTTGCGGTGGCGCCGCCAGCACCGCGTGGAGCGCGACGCTGAGCGGCTCGACCAGCACGGCCGCCTCGTCGGACAGCTCCTCCGGCACGGCGTGAAGCTGCGAGCGATGGGCGATCATGCCCGTCGACCAGCCGCCGGGCAGGTCGGCGCAATAGCCGACCAGCAGGCCGGGTGACAGGTTGCCGTCCGCGGCCCGTTCACAGAAGCGCGCGGCACCTGCGGCGCACCAGCGGCACGGGTCCAGCCCACGCATCTGGCAGGAGATCACGGGATCGACCACCACGCGCTGGCCGCTCTCCTCGACCACGCCCACCACCTCGTGTCCCAGCACTGCCGGGAAGGAGGCGAAGGGAGACAGGATCGAGCTGGCATGCCCGGTCAACAGCCCCAGGTCGGTGCCGCATACGCCGGCGAGCCGGGGCCGCACCCGGACCCACTGGCTGCCGGGCAGCACCGGAGGGTCGTATCGGCTCAGGGACAGCCATGGCATCCAGCCCCCGGCCAGCCGCGGCAGCCGCGGGCCGAGCAGGCGCAGCGTCCGCTCGTTCAGCGCCGATGCCGCGAAGCGCAGGCGCAGGCCGCGAAGCCGATCGGCCAAGTGCGGTGGGCGGTCAGTCCATCGGCACCTGGCGCACGATGTCCGGACCGACCCGCTCGAGGATCTCGTCCAGGCTGCGCCCGGTGATGGTCAGGCCGTGGTTCTTGAGGCCGATGACGGCGTGCGCCGGGTCGGGCGCCTGCCGCACCAGCTCGGCCACCTCCAGCGCCAGCTCCTCCGTCCCGCAGGGATAGACGACCTCGGTCGACACCGCGCCGGGCAGCCAGCCGTGGACGTGCAGGATGCCGCCGACCTCGGGGTGCTCGCGGTAGATGGTCAGGTGCTCGATGGCGTCCACCGAGACGCGGCGTGGCCGCACGTCCGGCGGCACGCTGAGGCGAACCACGCCGGTGGCCGGGTCGTAGCCGGTGACCAGCAGGATCTCCGTCCCGACCTCGCGCAGCTTCGACTTGTCGACCCCGCTGGCGCTCATCCAGAAGCGGTCGCCCTCGTGACGCGCGCTGGCATTGCCGTACGACAGGCCGCCGATGCCGAACAGCCGCTTGACGTGGCGGAGGTTCTCCGGCGAGAGCAGCTCGTCGATCGGCCATGGCGCCGGCAGCAGGTCCAGCTCCCCCATCCGGATCCCGGCGCGGGTGATGGAGGCCGTGTGCTCGTCGCCGCCCCACAGCTCGCGCGGCAGGTCCGGGACGAACTCGTTCTCGATCACCAGCCGCGACTCGGCCAGCGGAATGAGGCGCTCGACCACCGCGTCGAAGAAGGCGCCGTCGTCGCCCACGTGCTCGAAGCGATGGAAGCCCTGCTCCATGGTGATGAAGTGGGCGTCGGTGCCCTGCCGATCGCGGACCATGGGAATGAAGACGTTCGACAGCGACCGCACCAGGAGCGTGTAGCCGGCCTGCAGCATGTCCTCGGGACGCTGCGGCAGCTCCGCCAGGCCGACCACGAAGATGTCCTTCGAGCGGCGCCGATAGCTGTCCGGCGAGTCCGCGTGGACGGCGTTGAGGATGACGCGCACGTTGCCGTCGAGGTCGATGGCATCGCGGTTGGCGTGCCGGAAGACGGGGTGGCCGCGCGCCTCCAGGCGCTGGGTGACGCCGTCCAGGAACCAGTCGACGAGGCCGCCGCCGTCGCCGACCACGGCCACGCCGGACGGCTGTGCACGCGCGCTGACGCCGACGACGCTGAGCGCCGCGGGCTCTTCGACCAGTGGCTCGGCGGTCTCTCTCATGCCGGGCGCTCCGCCTGTGCCTGATCTCCTGGCTCCACGATCAGCTCCAATCCATCGACCCCCACTACCTTGACCGGCGTCCCTGCCGCAATTTCGGGGCCGGAGCTCCGTGCCGACCACGCCTCGCCCCGGGCATAGGCAATGCCCTTGGGCGCGATCAGCGTCTGGGCCACGCCGCCGGCACCAACCAGGGTGAGCATCGGCATCGGCTCCACCGGTCGACGGCGCATGGCTAAGAGTGCCCGAATGATGCCGAACACGTAGAGCAGCGAGAGGGCAACCACGACACCCAGCAGCCACGGGCTGATCGAGACGCGGATCGCATCCTCGGCCGGGTTCACGCCGGTCCACAGGGCGAAGGCGCCCAGCACGATCGAGACGACGCCGCCCACGGTCAGCAGCCCGAATGACGTGACCGTCAGCTCCAGCACCAGGAGGCCGATGCCCAGCAGGATCAACAGCAGTCCGCCGACATTGAGGGGCAGGCTGTTGGAGCCGATGAAGGCCAGCACGAGCGCGATGCCGCCCGTCGGCCCGGTGAAGAAGTTCGGGTGGAACAGCTCCGACAGCAGGCCGTAGAAGCCGATGGTGAACAGGATGAAGGCGATGTTCGGATCCGACAGCAGGTGCAGGAAGCCCTGCCCGAAGTTCATGTTCACGTCGCGGATGGGCAGGCCGGACAGCTTCGGCAGCGGCTTCCCCTCGAACTGGTAGGCATAGCCGTCGGCCCGTGTGCCGCGGTCGATCTGGGCGAAGAGGTCGGTCGGGTCGCTGGCGAGGATGTCGACGATCGGTGGCCGCATGGCGACGGCATCGGCCGCCGACGAGCTCGCTGCGGTGCGGACCGCCGACTCCGCCCAATCGGCGTTGCGGTCATGCGCATCGGCCAGGTCGCGGATGATGGCCGCATTCGAGTTGTTGACCTTCTCGGCCAGCGTGTCCGGGAGGTCCTCGCCACCACTCCCGACCACCGACGCGGCGCCGATGGTCGTCGACGGCGCCATGGCCGCCACGTCGCCGGCGAGGGTGATGAAGGTCGCCGCGCTGGCAGCCTGTGCGCCCTGCGGGGTCACGTAGGTGATCACCGGGACCTGGCTGCCCAGGATGGCCTGCAGGATCCGCTTCATGCTCGTCAGCTCCCCGCCCGGCGAGTCGATCTCCAGCAGCACCGCCACCGCGCCACTGTCCATGGCGGACTGGATGCCGGTTTCGATGTAGGCGGCGTTGACCTGGTCGATCACCCCGTTGAGCTGCAGCCGGACGATGTCCTCGTCCTTCGCGGTGACGGGCAGCGCCAGTGACGCCGTGCCCAGCAGGAGCGCGGCGCACGCAATGGCCCGCCGCAGTGCGACCATGCGGCGAGTATACGCATCACCCTGTCGGGACCCGTTCCGCCAGCCCGAGCAGCTGCGCGGCCACCAGCTGCGACCAGGTCTCGAGCCGCGGCCAGGCATCGGCCACCTCGGCCGGGCTCGCCATCCGGCCGGACAGCTTCTCCGTCTCACGCACGCTGATCGGCCCCTGCGCCTGGACGGTGAAGACGACGCCCAGGTGGACGGCGCCCACCGGGTTCGAGTCATCGTTCAGGAGGCCAACCAGCTCGAAGGCCGGCTGCCACGGCGCTTCCACCTCCTCGGCCCACTCGCGGGCGAGGCCGGCCATCAGCGGATCCTGGCCGCGGTCCACCGGGTTGAGGTGCCCTCCAACTCCGATGCTCGCCTTGCGGTGCAGCCGCGGGTCACCGCCGGCCTCTGTCCGCTCCATCAGGAATGTGTGCTCGCCGTCGCGGACCACGACGTAGGGAATGAGCTGCTTCCACTGCGGCGACTCCTCGGCGATCGGCCGCTCGAGGTAGCGCCCGTGGTCGGCCAGTGCGTCCCGCAGGTGATGGAGCGCGGCGCTGTTGGCGCCCCTCACGCCGATGAAGTCACAGCCGCCTGGAACGCTGTCCCGGGGAAGGACGAGGACCTGCTC